>NZ_AQGQ01000058.1 GCF_000388115.1 Aeromonas molluscorum 848 | reverse complement strand
ACCCTGGCGGATCCGGGGGTCGTCGACAAGCTCATCCGCGAGAAGTCGGAGGCGGCCTGAATCAGACGCTGACGCTCAGCATAAAGCCGGCCCTGGGCCGGCTTTATCTATTCTGTCCGAGCACCAGCCCCAAGGCGAACGCGCCTGGGCGAGCTGCTCACAAAACACACAGATGTAGAGATTAGACCAGTAAAATGCTGCTAATTTTCACGAAATCAATATAATTGCGAAAACTGTGTGTCAGTGCACACCGAATTGCGCAAAAAATGGCTAGATTTCTGGTCATCCGCAAGATAGCTGATAGTTAACAGCATTATCATCGAGGATGTACTCATTATGTCGCAACATCACCGCATTCTTCTGCTCAACGGTCCTAACTTGAACCTGCTGGGCAAACGGGAACCCGGTATCTACGGCAGCCAGACCCTCGACGAGATCGTCGCCGATCTGCAGCGCCAGGCCAGCCAACTCGGTGTCACACTTGACCACCTGCAATCCAACGCCGAACATCTGCTGCTGGAGCGCATCCATCAGGCCATGGGCCAGGTGGATTTTATCATCATCAATCCTGCCGCCTTCACCCATACCAGTGTCGCGCTGCGAGATGCCCTGCTGGGGGTTGCTATCCCCTTTATCGAGGTGCACCTCTCCAACGTCCATGCCAGAGAGCCTTTTCGCCATCACTCTTATCTGTCTGATGTCGCGAAAGGGGTCATCTGTGGACTCGGGCCGGATGGTTATACCTTTGCTTTAACCGCGGCTGTGCGTCACTTGGCACGGCTTGATAATCACTGATCAGACAAAGAAGAAAGAGAATGCTAATGGATATCCGCAAAATCAAAAAGCTGATTGAACTGGTTGAAGAGTCCGGCATCGCCGAGCTGGAAATCTCCGAAGGGGAAGAGTCTGTTCGCATCAGCCGTAATTTCTCCGGCCAGGTTAACGTCGCACCGCAGATGATGATGCAGCCTGCCATGGCACCTGTTGCTGCAGCCGCCACCGCCCCTGCTGCCGCCACCGCCGAGGCTGCCGCCCCGAGTGGTCATCTGATGCGCTCCCCCATGGTCGGCTCCTTCTATCGCTCCTCCAGCCCAGAAGCCAAACCTTTCGTGGAAGTCGGTCAGCAAGTCAATGTCGGCGACACCCTGTGCATCGTCGAAGCCATGAAAATGATGAACCAGATTGAATCTGACAAGGCTGGCGTGATCAAGGCCGTTCTGGTCGAGAATGGCCAGGCCGTCGAATTCGACGAGCCGCTATTCATCATCGAATAAGGGGATATTCACCCATGTTGGACAAAGTAGTCATCGCCAACCGCGGTGAAATTGCCCTGCGGATCCTGCGCGCCTGTAAAGAGCTCGGGATCAAGACAGTGGCCGTTCACTCCACCGCCGATCGGGAGCTCAAACATGTGCTCCTGGCCGACGAATCCATCTGCATCGGCAAGCCTGCCAGCGGTGAGTCCTACCTCAATGTGCCGGCCATCATCGCCGCCGCCGAGGTGACGGGTGCCGTCGCCATCCACCCTGGCTACGGTTTCCTCTCCGAGAACGCCGACTTCGCCGAAGTGGTCGAGCAATCCGGCTTCATCTTCATCGGCCCCCGCGCCGAAACCATTCGCCTCATGGGTGACAAGGTTTCCGCCATCGAAGCCATGAAGAAGGCCGGTGTGCCCTGCGTACCAGGCTCCGACGGTCCGGTAGACAGCGATACCAAGCACAACGCCAGTGTCGCCAAGCGCATCGGCTATCCGGTGATCATCAAGGCCGCCGGTGGCGGTGGTGGTCGCGGCATGCGCGTGGTGCGCAGCGAAGCCGAGCTGGCTGCCGCCATCGCCCTGACCAAGTCCGAAGCAGGCCAGTTCTTCAAGAACGACATGGTCTACATGGAGAAGTACCTGGAGAACCCGCGCCATATCGAAATTCAGATATTGGCTGACGGCCAGGGCAGCGCCATCTATCTGGGCGAGCGGGACTGCTCCATGCAGCGCCGCCACCAGAAGGTGGTCGAAGAGGCACCGGCACCTGGCATCACCGAAGAGATGCGCAAGTTCATCGGTGAACGCTGCGTGCGTGCGTGCCTCGAGATCGGCTACCGCGGTGCCGGTACCTTCGAGTTCCTGTACGAGAACGGCGAGTTCTACTTCATCGAGATGAACACCCGTATCCAGGTTGAGCATCCGGTTACCGAGATGGTCACCGGTGTGGATCTGATCAAGGAACAGCTGCGCATCGCCGCCGGCCAGCCCTTGTCCATCACCCAGCAGGATATCCGCATCCGTGGCCATGCCATCGAGTGCCGGATCAATGCCGAAGATCCGGCCACCTTCATGCCATCTCCGGGCCTTATCCAGCGCTTCCACGCGCCGGGTGGCATGGGCGTACGTTGGGACTCCCACATCTACGCCGGTTACAAGGTGCCGCCTTACTACGACTCCATGATCGGCAAGCTGATCTGTTACGGCGAGAACCGTGACATCGCCATCGCGCGTATGCGTCACTCCCTGGACGAACTGGTCGTCGAAGGGATCAAGACCAACGTGGCGCTGCAAAAAGAGATCATGAAGGACGAAAACTTCCAGCACGGTGGCACCAACATCCACTATCTGCACAAGAAGTTGGGTCTGTAAGAACCCTCATTGCAGACAATGCCGCTGGGCAAGATGGCGTGTAACAACCATCATCTGCACCAGACGTAGAGTCTGTAAGAGACCCGAATAAAAGGGCCATGGCGACATGGCCCTTTTTTGTTATCCTTGCGCCTTTCATTCTCTGGAGGCTGCATTCAACATGTCTCGTTTCAACCTCGCCCGCCGGGAAGCCATCCTCTGCCTGTTGCTGACCCTGCTCTATTTCGTTGCCTGGTATGGTTGCGCCTACTTCATTCCCGAAACGCTCCAATATTGGGGCATTCCCCTCTGGTTCCTGCTCAGTTGCATGCTGATGCCGCTGCTATTCATGGTGCTCTGTGCCTTCATGGTGAACCTGCTGTTTATCGAGATCCCCCTCGATCCCGAGTTGCCAAGCCCGCAGGAGCCCCGCCATGAAGCTTGATCAGCTACCGATGCCTGCGCCGCAGCTGTTGATGGGAATAGGCGCCGTCATGATAAACCGGCCGTTTATCGAGATCCCCCTCAGCCCCGAGTTGCCCAGCCCGCAGGAGCCCCGTCATGAATCTTGAACTGTTGTTGCCTCTGCTGATCTATCTGTTGCTGGTACTCGGTATCGGCTACTGGGCCAGTCGCCGTCGCCAGGGAGGGGACTTCATGCAGGAGTACTTCATCGGCAGTCGCAGCATGGGTGGCCTGGTGCTGGCCATGACCCTGGTGGCGACTTATACCTCGGCTTCTTCTTTCATTGGCGGCCCGGGGGCCGCCTACAAGATTGGGCTGGGATGGGTGCTGCTGGCGATGATCCAGTTGCCCACCGTCTGGCTCACTCTGGGGGTGCTTGGCAAGAAGTTCGCCATCATCGCCCGCCGGGTCAATGCGGTGACCATCAACGACATGCTCTGGGCACGCTATCAAAGCCGGGCCGTGGTGGTGCTGGGCTCGGTCACCATCATCCTGGCCTTCATCGCCACCATGGTGGTGCAATTCATCGGGGGGGCCCGCTTGCTGGAAACCGCCACAGGGCTCAGTTACCAGCAGGGGCTCTTTCTCTTTGCCAGCTGTGTGCTGCTCTATACGGTGATTGGCGGCTTTCGCGCCGTGGTGATGACCGACGCCCTGCAAGGCATCATCATGCTGATCGGGACAGGTGCCCTGCTGGCCGGGGTGCTGATAGCCGGTGACGGTCTGCCCAATCTCATCCACCAGCTCGAGGTGATAGACCCCAAACTGGTCAGCCCGCAAGGGGCCGGTGACATGCTGACCCAGCCCTTCATGTTGAGTTTCTGGATCCTGGTCTGCGTCGGCGTCGTTGGCCTGCCCCACTCGGCGCTACGCTGCTTCGGCTACAAAGACAGCAAGGCGCTGCATCGCGGCATCCTCATCGGCACCATCGTCAGTGCCTTGCTGATGTTCGGCATGCACCTGGCTGGCGCCCTGGGCCGTGCCCTGCTGCCCGCCATGGATAGCCCCGACAAGATCATGCCAGCCCTGATGATGGAGGTCTTGCCCCCCTGGCTGGCTGGTATCTTCCTCGCCGCCCCCATGGCCGCCATCATGTCGACCATCGACTCCCAGCTGATCCAGGCCTCGGCAACCCTGGTCAAGGATCTGTGGCTCAACTATCTGAGCCCCAAACAGTCCCAACAGAAGCTGGAAGTGCGTATTCCCCGCCTATCACTCATCACCACCCTCATCCTGGGAAGCCTGGTACTACTGGCGGCGCTGCAGCCTCCCGAGATGATCATCTGGCTCAACCTGCTCGCCTTTGGCGGCTTGCAGGCCGTGTTCCTCTGGCCGTTGGTACTAGGTCTATATTGGCCCCGAGCCAATGGCCAGGGGGCGCTGGCCTGCATGATGAGCGGTATTCTCTGCTATGGCACATTGAGCCACTGGGGCATCAAACTCGCGGGTCTGCACGCCATAGTGCCCAGTCTGGGCCTGGGTCTGTGCGTCTTCGTGCTGGTAAGCCTGCTGACGCCTCCACCGGGGTTGGCAGTACGGCAACTGTTTGATCGGGGCTAACTTATTGGTGATTAATAGCTCGAAGACTATCCCTTAAGGGGAGTAAAGGATAAAGTGTGCTCCATGTCACACTTTATCTCTATTCAATGACTGCACCTTCTCGCCGACAGACACTGATCCAGGCCATGCAGCGGCTGGGCTATGCCTTGCTGTTGCCCGTTTCCATCTTGCCATTGGCCGCCCTGCTCCATCGACTCGGCCAGCCAGATGCCCTCAATCTGCCCGTGCTGGTGTTGAGCGGAAAGGCCATCTTCGGTCAGATGCCCCTCATCTATGCGGTTGCCATCGCCTTTGGAATTGGTCACAAGGCGCGAGGTGGCCTGGCTCTCTGTGGGGCAGTCAACTTCCTGCTGCTGAGCTCGGCGCTCTCAGCACTGGCTCCCGGCCTGCATGCCGATCTTGTCTGTGGCATGCTGGCGGGGATCATCACGGCCCTGGTCGGTCCCTGGTCGCCCTCACTTCCCAAGCCGATACGCCTCTATCTGCCCGGCCCCTGGCAAGGGCCCTTGCTCAGTGCCCTCGTCTGCCTGCTGCTGGCTGTGCCACTGTCGCTGATCTGGCCCATGCTGGAGCAAGGCATCAGCCAGATAGCCACGGATCTGGGGACCCCCTTTGGCGCCTTCAGTTACGGGGTGCTCAATCGGCTGTTGTTGCCCTCGGGTTGCACCAGCTGCTGGGCAATCTGATGACCCTGGGTGCCAGCAATCAGCTGGCGCTGGCGGCTGCGCAGCCGCTGCATCAGGGCTATGGCGCCGGTCTCTATCCCATTATCATGTTCGGCTTGCCCGGTGCCTGTTTCGCCATCTGGCTGCACCGCCATCGTCTCCAACAGTTACCCCACGGCGCCCTGCTGCTGACCCTGGCGCTCACGTCCGCCTGCATCGGCATCACTGAGCCCATTGAGTTCCTGTTTGCCTTCACGGCGCCCTGGCTGTTTCTGGCCCACGCCCTGCTCACCGGCCTGTCGTTTGCCATCTGCAGTGCCCTCGAGATCCAGCTCGGCAGTTACTTCTCCGCCGGGTTGCTGGATCTTAGTCTGAGCTACGGCAGCGGTCTGCATGCCTTCTGGATCATTCCCCTTGGGATCCTGTTTTTCGTGGCCTACGCCTTGCTGTTCTATCACATGCTGGGGCGCTCCCCTCTCAGCCTCTCCAACCAGCATCTGATCCGTCAGGAGATGGCCAACATTCCCCCTGCCGACCCCCAGATGCTGGCCATCCAGTATCTCAAGCTGCTCGGTGGCATGGACAATCTGCAAGCCATTAGCGTCTGCCTGACCCGGCTCAGCATCCGGGTACGCAACATGGCGTTGGTGGATCAGTCGCAGCTGCTCAACCTGGGTTGTCTCTCCTGGATAGAACTCAACGAACATCAGCTTGTGTTGGTGCTGGGCCCCAATGCGGGTCTCATCGAGGGGCAGATCCGCATGCTGGCCGAACGCCAGTCGGTCCCCCTCGGCCTCAAGCCCAATCAGGCGTCGAGCAGCCAGGTCGGTTGGTAAGCAAGGGATCCCTCCCCCCTGCCAACCCCTCGAGTCGGCGGTCACTTGCTACGGAGCAAACGCCAGCCGCTCGGCGACAAAATCCATCAAGGATCGCAAGGCGGGCGCCAAATGCTCCCGGCTTGGGTAGATAAGATAGAAAGGATTGCTCGGTATGGGATGCGCTGGCAGCAGGCTGACCAGTTTGCCACTGAGCAGATCATCCCGACAAACATGAGCAGGCAGCAGGGCGACGCCCCCTTCATGAATGGCCAGCTCTCGCAGGGCCAACAGGCTGTTGGAAATACAGGCCCCCTTTGGCCGCCATCCCCCTTGCTGCAGTGGCCACAGCGGCAGAGCACTGTGCACCAGGCAGGCGTGCCCGCTCAGATCGGCCACGGTATCCGGCCGCCCCGCCCGCGCGAGATAACCGGGAGCCGCCACCAAATGGCGCGCCACCTGACCAATCTGCCTGCAGATCAGGCTGGAATCTTTCAAGGGGGCGGCCCGCAGCGCCAGATCGTAACCTTTTCCCACCAGATCCAGTTGCTCATCGCTCAGGGTCAGCTCTATCACCACCTCGGGATAGAGGATGCGAAACTCGGCCAGTATCTTGCCAAGCAACAGGGTACCGGTTGCCTCGGGCGCCGTGATCCTCAGCTTGCCTGCCGGCGCTTCACGCAGCCGCGCCATGGCACGGTTTGCGCCGCGCGCCAAATTGAGCAGCGCCTGACAGTGCTCCACATAGATCTCGCCCTGGGGGGTCAGACTGAGACGGCGGGTAGTGCGTTGCAGCAATCGCATGCCGAGCAAGGATTCGAGCCGCGATATTTTCTGGCTCACCGAGGACTTGGGCATACCGAGCAACTCGGCGGCTGCCGTGAAGCTGCCCTGCTCGACCACAGTGGCGAAGATGCCCATCAACTCCAGTTCTGGATTGTTCATATATTCAAACAGTCTTTACCAATTACCTATCTTAATAAGAATAATCAACCAGACTAGACTACGAAGCAATCCCAATCCGCCAGACAAGGAATTGCCATGAAAGCCATCGCCCTCACCCAGTACCTGCCAAGTGATCATCCCCACTGCTTCATCGAAGCCAGACTGCCCACCCCGACCCCGGCTCCCCGGGATCTGCTGGTGAAGGTCAACGCCACCTCCATCAACCCGGTCGATACCAAGGTACGCGCCCCCAAAGCGAAAGTTGAAACCACGCCGCGGGTGCTGGGCTGGGATGCGGTAGGTGAAGTGGTCGCCGTCGGCAGTGAAGTTACTCTGTTCAAGGTGGGCGACAGGGTCTGGTATGCAGGCGACATCAGTCGCCCCGGCAGCAACAGCGAACTGCAGTTGGTTGATGAACGCATCGTCGCCCTGGCCCCCACCAGCCTGACCGATGTCGAAGCCGCCGCCCTACCGCTCACCGCCATCACAGCCTGGGAGGCCCTGTTCGAGCGCATCGGCCTCACCCGAGAGAGTCAAGGGCGCTTGCTCATCATCGGCGGGGCGGGCGGCGTCGGCTCCATCGCCATCCAGCTGGCCCGTCAGCTCACCGGGATGGAAGTGATCGCCACCGCCTCCCGGCCAGAAACCCGCGACTGGTGCCTGGCAATGGGGGCCCATCAGGTAGTGAGCCATCACAACCTGCAGGGAGATCTTGCGGATCTGGGGATCAACCAGCTCGATGCCATCTTCTGCACCAATGCCACCGAACAGCACTGGAGCGCCATGGCGAGCCTCATTCGTCCCTTTGGTCACATCTGCACCATTGCCGAATCCAATGAGCCCTGGGATCTCTCCCTGCTCAAGGCCAAGAGCGCCACCTTCAGCCAGGAGTTCATGTTCACCCGCTCCCTGTTCCAGACCCCGGACATGATTGAGCAACACAAACTGTTGAGCGAAGTCAGTCAGCTGGTTGACCAGGGAACCTTGCGCACCACTCTGGGCCAAACCCTGACTGCATTGACCCCAGCCACGCTGGCGCAGGCCCACACAGAGGTGGAAGCAGGACGAATGATCGGCAAGCTGGTGATCGATATGGCCGCGTTCGCTTCCTGAATACTCCCCTAAGTGAGTAGCAATCGCACCATCATGGGGTAACTTCACCAGAGATAGGCACCAAAAGCGCACAGGCAGAGGTACCCCAGATGTCCACAAAACCATTTAACGCTTCCCTGAACGGCCAACTAGCGCTCTTCACAACCCAACAGGGCCGACATCTGGTGTAACGGGCAAAAAAAGGGGCCATCCCGACCGGGATGACCCTAAATACCTGAACGTTGGGGGTAACAATCACACACACATCCTTTGCAGGATAATTTAGTTAATGCATCTCCCGTGCCAACTTAATAAAAACGACCCACTTAGGGTCGTTTTTATTTGATCAGCCTAGGAAAGATCCCCTTGCAGCGTCTGCCTGACCTCAATTTCCCCCCAAAAAAAACGCCACACTAAGGTGGCGTAAAAGATGACGGAACTTTCCTAGAGCAAAGCAGTAAGGATGAATACATTAACCATGCCAACCTTGCTGATAGCCTCCTCCTTTTCGCTAGTCACTGGCTGCCCGGCACGCCTGAACCTTTGGCTTGCTGGCAAACCACGACAGCGCAGGCCTGAAATGGTAGAATCCCGCGGTTTCACATTCATGAAGAGTCAACCCCATGCCCTGGATACAAATTCGAATCAACGCCACCGCTAAAACCGCGGACAAGGTGAGCAACATGCTGCTGGGGCGTGGAGCCCAGGCGGTGACCTTTATGGATGCCCAGGATGTGCCAGTCTACGAGCCGCTGCCCGGCGAGACGCCGCTCTGGGGAGAGACCGAAGTGATGGGACTGTTCGATGCCGAAACGGATCCGGCGCCCACCATCGCCTTCTTCCAGCAGATCTTCGGTGAAGATGTGGGTTACAAGGTCGAGCAGCTGGAAGACAAGGACTGGGTGCGCGAGTGGATGGATCACTTCCACCCCATGCAGTTTGGCGAGCGGCTCTGGATCTGCCCGAGCTGGCGCGATGTGCCAAACCCCGATGCGGTCAACGTCATGCTGGATCCGGGTCTGGCCTTCGGTACCGGTACCCACCCCACCACGGCGCTCTGCCTGCAGTGGCTGGACGGGCTGGATCTGACCGGTAAAACCGTGGTCGACTTCGGTTGTGGCTCCGGTATTCTCGGCATCGCGGCCCTCAAGCTCGGCGCCGCCCGCGTCATCGGCATCGACATAGACCCGCAGGCCATTCAGGCCAGCCATGACAACGCGATGCGCAACGGCGTCGCCGGCCAGATCGAACTCTATCTGCCAGCGGATCAGCCGCAAGGGGTGGAAGCGGACGTGGTGGTGGCCAACATACTGGCTGGCCCGCTACGCGAGCTGGCACCGCTTATCGCCGGCCACGGCAAGCCCGGCAGCCTGATGGCGCTCTCCGGCGTGCTGGAGAGCCAGGCCCCGGAGCTGGAGACCATCTACGGCCAGTGGTTCGACATGGATACCACAGCGGTGAAGGAGGAGTGGTGCCGCCTCTCCGGCCGCAAGCACGGCTGACTGGATCAATAGTCCACGGCAGCAAAATCATTCATCGCTCAAGGGCACCGCTGGTGCCCTTGTTGTTTCTGGCTGTTGGCCTGTGCCAGGAGGGGATACCTGATTATTACCCTTCAAACCCGGGCTCAGGAGTGAGCCACCGCTCACCCTTCTTTTCGCCACAAGGGGGTAACATTTGCGATCACCAAACCCGTTTGCCCGCACGCCAACCGACGAGACCTCCCATGACCGACTACCAACTGATGATCGACAGCCAGCCCTATGACTGCATGGCGCCCGAGCTCAATGCCTTGCGCAAGGCGGCGGCGAATCTCTATCGCCGTTTCAATCGGGAAGAAGAAGAGGATGAGCAGCTGATCCTGCTCCAAGCCCTGGTGGGTGAGCTGGCGGAAGGCGCCTTCATCTGCCCGCCATTTCAGTGCAGTTATGGTCGCCATATCAGTCTGGGGCTGGGCTCCTTCATCAACATGGGAGCCACCTTGCTGGACAATGCACCGATCCGTATCGGTGCCGGGGTCATGATAGGCCCCAATGTGCAGATCTATACCGCTGCCCACGCCCTGGACGCCGATGAGCGCCTGGCTGGGGTAGAGACGGCGCTGCCGGTCACCATCGAAGACATGGTGTGGATAGGTGGCGGGGCCATTCTGCTGCCGGGGATCACCATAGGCCGGGAGGCCATCGTCGGCGCAGGGGCCGTGGTGAGCAAAGATGTGCCGGCTGGGGCGCGGGTCGTGGGCAACCCTGCCCGCATCCTGCCCCCTAAGCAGAGGCTATAATGCGCGTCCCTGTCAGGATGCTCGCAAGCTGCCCCATCTCACCCGCCGAGCAGATGAAGTTGCCCCCAAAAAATGAAGCCCAAGGTCACGAAGACGTTGGGCTATATAAAAGGTGCTACGGAATTGCGACTCTCATCGCAGAAAATCAGAAGGCAAGCCTTCTGAACTGGCGACAAGGATGATAGCGGGGCGCAAACGTTTTACATAGTGGAATCGACTAATTTTGCGAACTTCCTCTCACTATTTAAAAAAGGGGTTGTTGCCACAAGAAATCCCTGGCCTGCCCCTTTATTTCTACTCGCGGCTCTGGTTATTATTCCCGGCTGCGTAAAAAAGCCCTGATAGATCAGGGTTTTCCATTCAAGTCTCATGGTATGAACTAGGGACTCATCTCGCCATCATCAAAAATGGCGGACGAAGTCAGCCAAGGGCAGTTCCCGCAGCTTGCGCGCCTCCAGTTGAGGGGTGCCCAGGTAGAGGAAACCCACCAGCTGATCCTGCTCGGCCAGACCCAGCCCCTGACGAATGTGCTGGTCGAAGATAAACCAGCCGGAGCGCCAGATTCCATTGAACCCTTGCGCCTGTGCCGCCATCTGCATCGCCATCAGGGCACAACCGGCGGAGAGTTCCTGCTCCAGCCTGGGCACCTTGGGGTGATCCTGAAAACGGCTCGCGACGGCCACCACCAGTGGCGCGCGCAGGGGCGCCTGCTCACTCTTGCTGATGCTGTCATCGTCGTCACCTCGCAGCCGGGCAGCCTCGCCGAGCAGGGTACCGAGTCGCTCACGCCCCTCTCCTGCAAACAGGATAAACTGCCAAGGGGTCAAGGTGCCGTGATCCGGCGCGCGCAAGCCCGCCTTGAGGATGTTGTCGAGCGCCTCGCCGCCCGGGGCGGGCAGCGTCAGGCGAGCGCAGGAGTGGCGATTGAGCAGTAGAGTGAGGGCATCCATGGGCAATTCCTTGTCAGGGGCAGTGATGGCGCTACCTTAGCACAGCACCGGATGAAGAAAACCCCTGGGGCTCAGGGGTTTATCGCAATACAGAGGTGCCACTCGGCGAGATGACGCCAGCCGACTCGGTCTCTTGCCCGATCTCTCGCTTCGCAGCCAGCTCGGCAGTCGGCTCGCGCAGAGGTCGGACTCAGATCACCGCAGCCAGCTCGGCTCCTTGCCTGATCGCCCGTTTGGCATCCAGCTCGGCCGCCACATCGGCCCCGCCTATGATGTGTACCGGCTTGCCGGCCGCCTGCAAACCGGCTTGCAGCTCCCGCAATGGCTCCTGCCCCGCGCAGATGATGACATTGTCTACCGGCAGGCACTGCTGCTTGCCCGCTATCATGACATGCAGCCCCTCATCGTCGATGCGCAGGTACTCCACCCCGGCCAGCATCTTGACCTGGCGATTCTTGAGCACGGTTCTGTGGATCCAGCCGGTGGTCTTGCCAAGGCCCTCTCCCACCTTGCTCTCCTTGCGTTGCAGCAGCCAGATCTGACGGGCCGGGGCATCAATTTCTGGCGCCATCAAGCCACCCCGCTCGCCGAGGCTCTGATCTATCCCCCACTCCTTGAGCCAATGCTCCCGGCTGCGATCTTCCCTTTTCTCCACCAGGAATTCGGCCACGTCGAAGCCAATGCCGCCGGCGCCTATCACGGCCACCTTGTCACCGACCGGTCGGTGATCCCGCAGCACATCGAGGTAATTCAATACCTTGGGGTGTTCTATCCCCGGAATATTGGGGGTGCGTGGCCGGATGCCGGTGGCGAGGACAATCTCGTCAAAGCCGCCGCCAAGCAGACTTTCGGCACTCTGACGCTGACCGAGGTAGAGTTCGACACCGCACTTTTCCAGCCGCTTGGCAAAATAACGCAGAGTCTCGTGAAACTCCTCCTTCCCTGGGATCTGCTTGGCAAAGTTGAACTGCCCGCCGATTTCACTCCCCTGATCAAACAGGCTCACCTGATGACCGCGCTCGGCGGCGTAACAGGCAAAGGCCAGCCCGGCCGGGCCCGCGCCCACCACGGCCAGCCGTTTGGCTTGAGGTACCCGGCCAAAGGTCAGTTCGGTCTCGAAACAGGCACGGGGGTTGACCAGGCAGGAGGCGCGTTTCTGTTTGAACACATGGTCGAGGCAGGCCTGGTTGCAGGCGATGCAGGTGTTGATTTCGTCGGCCCTGTCTTCGGCGGCCTTGATGACAAACTCGGGATCGGCCAGGAAGGGACGCGCCATGGAGACCATGTCCGCATCGCCTCCTGCCAGTATCTCCTCGGCCACCTGTGGGGTATTGATGCGGTTGGTGGCAATCAGCGGCACCTTGAGGTGCTTCTTCAGCTCGGCGGTAACCCAGCTGAAGGCGCCACGAGGCACGCTGGTTGCAATAGTGGGAATACGCGCCTCATGCCAGCCTATGCCAGTGTTGATCAGCGTGACCCCGGCCGCTTCCAGCGCTTTCCCTAAGGCGATAACCTCCTCCAGCGTGGACCCCTGCTCGACCAGATCCAGCATGGAGAGGCGGAAGATGATGATGAAGTCGCTGCCGACCCGTTCGCGAATGGCCCGCACGATCGAAAGTGGGAAGCGCATCCGGTTTTCGTCACTTTCCCCCCAGTCATCGGTACGCTTGTTGGTACGCTCACAGATGAACTGATTGATGAGATAACCTTCCGAGCCCATCACCTCAACACCGTCATATCCTGCACTCTTGGCGAGCTGGGCCGTGCTGGCAAAATCACGAATGGTGCCACGGATCTGCCGTTCGCTCATGGCACGTGGCTTGAATGGGGAGATTGGTGCTTTTAGGGCACTCGGCGCCAGGCTAAACGGATGATAGGCGTAGCGGCCCGCATGCAGGATCTGCAGCGCTATCTTGCCCCCCTCAGCATGTACCGCCTCGGTCAGCTTGCGATGCTTGCCGACCTGCCAGGGGAAGCTGAGTTGGGAACCATGAGGCACCAAACGGCCACGCAGGTTGGGCGCTATGCCTCCGGTAACGATCAAGGCCACACCGCCACGGGCCCGTTCGGCGTAGAAGGCGGCCAACTTGTCGAAGCCCCCTTTCTCCTCTTCCAGACCGGTATGCATGGAGCCCATCAATACGCGGTTGCGCAACTGGGTAAAGCCCAGGTCAAGGGGGGACAACAGATTAGGATAACGGCTCATGCTATGTTTCCTTTCAAGACCGGAGTGCCTGGGAGCATATAAGGTATGCAGTCACGCAGCGGGCCAATACCGAGGTCAAGGGGGACCAGCTGGTTAGAATAACGGCTCATCATGCTCTCCTCTTCGAGGCCAGGGTGCATGGAATGATCCTTTGCACCCGGTTAGAGAACGGGGCAACACCCAGGCCAAGTGGAGTCAGCAGAGTAAGGTAGCGGCTCACAAGGCCTCCGGTTAATTTTTTGTTATCAAGTTGCAGTAGAGTAAAGAATCGAAATTGCTTTTTCAAACAAATGTTTGGGCGTTTTTTCAGCGAACAGGCGTAACGCTAAATCCTGCGGTGATGGAACATGGCAATCGGCGGTGCAACTGGTTAATAATGGCCTCACTAACCCATTAACAGGGCGATAACGCGACTATGTCTATTTTCAAAGGCCTGGGCTGGATCTTTCGAAGCCTGTGGCGCCTGATCAACTTCACCCGACTGATGCTGGTCAATCTGCTATTTCTGTTTGTCGTCCTGGCCCTGGCCTTTGTACTGGGACAGAAAGAGGCTCCCCAGGCCCCGATCGAAGGGGCTTTGACCCTGGATCTCGACGGCACCCTGGTAGAACAGCTCACTCAGACAAGCCCAACCGAGAAGCTGCTGCAACAGATGGGCAGCAGCGAGGACCTGCCCCATGAGTTCCTGCTCTCGGATCTGCTGTGGGCCATCCACTCCGCCAAGGAGGATGATCGTATTCAGGCCCTGGTACTGAGGCCACAGGGATTGCAAGGCAATCTCTCCAAGCTGCAGGAGCTGGCCGTCGCCATCGATGACTTCAAGCAAAGCGGCAAGCCGGTCATCGCCATGGCCGACTATTACACCCAGGGCCAGTACCTGCTGGCGGCCCACGCCGACCATGTACTGCTCAACCAGAGCGGTGCCGTGCTGCTCGAAGGCCTTGGGGTCTACCAGACCTACTTCAAGTCGGCGCTGGAGAAGCTCAATATCACGCCCCATGTGTTCAAGGTCGGCACTTACAAATCCTTCGTCGAGCCCTATACCCGGGATGAGATGTCCCCGGAGAGCAAGGAGGCGAACCAACGCTGGCTGGATCAGCTGTGGCAGGCTTATGTCCAGGACGTGGCCGAACAGCGTGAGGTCGAACCCGATGCCGTCTCCCCCAGCAAGGAGCAATTCCTCGAACGCTTGAGAAAAGCGGGCGGCAATGCCGCCAGCTATGCCTTGGACAATGGTCTGGTCGATGAACTGGCGACCCGGGAAGAGATGAGCCAGGCGGTGATCAAGGAAGTGGGCGAGACCGAGGATCACAGCTGGAAAGGGATTGGCCTCGAAGCGTATCTGGCCGCCATTCCTGAGCAATATCCCCAGAGCGGCAAGGATGAGGTGGGCCTCATCGTCGCCAGTGGCGCCATCATGGACGGCATTCAGCCTGCCGGTACCATAGGTGGCGACAGCCTGGCCAGCCTGTTGGCTGACGCCCGCCTCGATGACCAGATAAAAGCCGTGGTATTGCGCGTCGACAGCCCGGGGGGCAGCGCCTTCGCCGCAGAGCAGATCCGTGCCGAGTTGCTGTCCCTCAAGCAAGCGGGCAAGCCGGTTGTGGTATCCATGGGCAGCTACGCCGCCTCCGGGGGCTACTGGATCTCCGCCGATGCCGACAAGATCTTCGCTTCTCCCACCACCCTCACCGGATCCATCGGTGTCTTTGGCCTCTTTGCCACCGTCGATCAGGCCCTCTCCCAGTTCGGCATCCACAGCGACGGGGTCGGCACCACCGACTTCGTTGGTCTGGGCGTGACCCGCGCCCTGCCGGATCACGTCGGCCAGGCCATTCAGCTCAACGTGGAGAATACCTATCAGCGCTTCCTCGGCCTGGTCGGCAAGGGCCGTGGCCTGAGCCCGGAAGAGGCGGAGAAGGCAGCAGAAGGGCGAGTCTGGACTGGCCTGGATGCCAAGGCGCTGGGCCTGGTGGACGAATTTGGCAATCAGAGCGATGCCATTGCCGCCGCCGCCGAGCTTGCCAATCTGAAGGAGTGGCAGGTAACCCCCATAGTACCCGAGGAGTCCACCAAGGATAAGTTCCTGCGCGAGCTGCTTGGCAGCAGTGCCCAGGCCCTGGCCCCCTCCCTCAAGGGGGTGATCCCGGCGCCACTCGGCCAGAGCCTCAGCACCCTCAACCGGGCGCTCGATCCGCTGGTTCGCTTCAACGACCCCCAGGGCACCTACGCCTGGTGTCCCGTCTGCCGCTGATGCCAATGGCTAACGGCCAATAAAAACCGCCTCTTGGGCGGTTTTTTATTGGCCGTCGCACCGGCTACTGAACGAAGGCCCACCAGATGTGCAGATGGCCATGACTACAGAGCCTGAAGCGCGCCATCCTTGTGCCAACGGTACAACTGCGCCAGCACCCGGGTCTCGCGATGGGTCCATTGAGGGCAGTGGCCTCCGAGCAACCATTGGTTGTTGTGCAGCGCCTCCTCCAGGGCATGCCAGCCCGCCTTGAAGCCCAGACGCTCTTCATAAGCCTGCAGCCTGGGAGGGATCCTGTTTTCCCCCACCCGGCACAGATAGTAGAGGGAACGGATGCAGTAGGCGTCATAGTCGGGTTCGCGGGCACTGCGATATTCTCGGGTTTCGCCGAGCAAGCCCCCCTTGACCAGCAGCTCGGCGCCACACTCCTC
Source organism: Aeromonas molluscorum 848 (assembly GCF_000388115.1). Taxonomy (GTDB): domain Bacteria; phylum Pseudomonadota; class Gammaproteobacteria; order Enterobacterales; family Aeromonadaceae; genus Aeromonas; species Aeromonas molluscorum. Next base: position 5,638 of record NZ_AQGQ01000058.1, on the reverse strand, counting down.
ATGCAGCTCGCGGGCCAGGGCATCCTGATGACTCTCGCCCGCCTCGACCCCGCCGCCCGGGAACATGAAGTCGCCATTGACGCTCGAATGAACCAGCAACAATTCGTCGCCGCGCAGCACCACTGCGCGCACAGTCACGCGCTCGAGCAGCCGCTCCAGCCGGGGAAAATCACCGTGCATCAGACGCAGGGAGAAAGGGGACAAGCCCGTCATGATTGAATTTTCCATGGGCTCATTTCGGGTCACGCTCACGGCCGGTAAGCCCCCGCCTTGATCTGTTGCACCAATTCGGCAGCCTGGGCATCCAGGCTCGCCAACTCCGCCTTGCTCAGGCTGTGATAGAGACTGAAACGCTTGGCCGAAACTTCGCTTCCCCCCAGAAAGGCCGCACTGACCTTGCCCCACAGATAAGCATCCGGGTAATGCTTCTGACCCATATGGAGAGTACTGAGCGAGGTGAGCAAACGGCTATCAACCTCATCCCCCTCCCGATACAGGGAGAGGCCATGCTCCATCACCTGGATGGCACGTTCGGGATCCGTCTTGGCATAGATGCCCCCCAGCGCCAACTGCAAGGCGGGCTCTTCCAAAGCTGGTGTCCCCGCCTGAGCCAGAAACTGCTGACGGGCCTGCTCATTGGTATTGTTGGTCCAGTGCCAGATAAGCAGATAGGGATCCTGGGATTGGCGGGTCTCGCCATCGAGGCGCTCCAGCTCGGCGCCGGCGGCCAGCATGCCCTCGACCCGGTCGCTCTTGCGCTCCTTGGCGAACTTGTACTCGATGTGGGTCGAACGTTCGATGCAGCGCAGATAGCCTTCCAGCTTGCTCATCAGCTCGAATTTATGGCGATCGCTCGCCTCCTGCTTGAGAGTGAAGCGCGCCCGGATCACATCGGTGCGTTCATAGCGGCACCAGCCATCGTCCACCAGATCCTGACAGAGCTCAGGATGGCTGGCACAGATGTTCTGGAGGCGATCATCGTTACAGGCAACGAGGCTGAGCCCCATCGCGAGACCAACGGCAGCCCGGCGTAGTGGAAGATGGGTCATGGTTCATATCTGGTTGATAACATCGACAGCCCGCTTTAGCCACCATCGGCTAGCAAACCACTCACATATCCATTACAATGCGCGCGCCAAAAGCTGGCCGCGATTGCAGAATAATATAACGAATTATACGCCCCTACAGTGATCTGCATTCGACGAATTTCTTTTTGCTTCAACAACGTGAAACACGGTTACGTGAAATAAAGGATCTGGTTAATGACCCACGAGCACCATTTGCAAGCGTGGCAGGAGAGCCAGGAGCTCGCCGAAGCCATGCAACCCTTGATAGGTCGCCTCTACCGCCAGCAAGGGATCGAGATCACCGTCTACGGACGCCCCCTGCAAAACGCCTCCACCATCGACATCCTCAAAGCCCATCGGGTGGTTCGCCGCCACGAAGGTCAGCCTCTCGCCATACAACACAGCTTCCCTCTGCTTCGTGCCCTGTGCGAGCTGGCCCCCAGCGCCGCCGAGATAGATCTGGGCAAACTGGCGGTTGGCTACTGGCGCGATCACAGCGATGAAACCGGCATAGTCGATTACCTGGCGGCCAAACTGGCCCCCGCCCTCGGCCAGGGTGCCCTGCCGGCACCGACCGACGTGGTGCTTTATGGCTTTGGCCGCATCGGCCGTCTGCTCGCCCGGCTGCTGATCGAGCGCACCGGCGCCGCCAACTCGTTGCGTTTGCGCGCCATCGTCGTACGCGGTGGGCGTGAGGGCGATCTGGAGAAGCGGGCCAGCCTGCTGCGCCGCGATTCGGTGCACGGCTCCTTCAACGGCTCAATCGAGGTGGATCTTGAACGTAGCGCCATCATCGCCAACGGCACTTTCATCCAGGTGATCTATGCCAAGCAGCCCAGCGACATCGACTATACCGCCTACGGCATCGACCGTGCGCTCATCGTCGACAACACAGGGGTCTGGCGCGATGAAGCAGGTCTTAGCGAGCATCTCAAGGCGCGCGGCGCCGCCAAGGTGCTGCTGACCGCGCCCGGCAAGGGTGAGATGAAGAACGTGGTGTTCGGAGTCAACCATGAGGTGATAGGCCCGGATGACCGCATCGTCTCCGCCGCCTCCTGCACCACCAACGCCATCACCCCGGTGCTCAAGGTGATGCAGGACAGATACGGTATTCGTCATGGCCATGTGGAGACAGTGCACTCCTACACCAACGACCAGAACCTGATCGACAACTACCACAGTGGCGAGCGGCGCGGGCGCAGCGCTGTGCTCAATATGGTGATGACCAGCACCGGCGCCGCCAAAGCGGTCGCCAAAGCGCTGCCCGAGCTCAAGGGCAAACTGACCGGCAACGCCATCCGGGTGCCGACCCCCAACGTATCCCTGGCCATCATCAACTTGTCACTGGAACAAGGCACAGACCGGGAGAGCCTGAACGCTTACCTGCAGCAGGCCTCTTTGAGTTCCTCCCTCCACCGCCAGATTGATTTCAGCGCCAGCACTGAGCTGGTCTCCTCCGACATGGTGGGTTCCCGTTTTGCCGGTATAGTGGACTCCCAGGCGACCATCGCCGAGGAAGATCACTGCGTGCTCTACGTCTGGTATGACAACGAGTTCGGTTACAGCTGCCAGGTGGTGCGGGTGATGGAAAAAATGGCCGGCGTGATCCGTCAGGATCTGCCCGCCTGAACTAGGTATTCATGATTTCGGGTTTTCAAGGAGAGACGCATGTCATTTCAACAGGTCATAGGGCAGATGCCCGAGGAAGTATACGAGCGGCTCAAGACCGCGGTTGAACTCGGCAAATGGCCGGACGGCCAGCCTCTCTCCGAGGAGCAGAAGGCCACCTCGCTCCAGGCCGTGATGGCCTGGCAGGCGATGCACCTCACCAACCCGGAACACATGAATATCGGGGCCGATGGCGAAATCGTGATGAAGAGCAAAAGTGAACTCAAGCGTCAATATCGAGACGAAGAAGAGATCATTCGCATCGACCTCAATCACTGAACGCAGGCCCAGAGGGCAAGCTCCAGCGCCACGAGAGCATGACAGAAAAGAGGGGAGCCATCATGGCTCCCCTCTTTATTAGGTCGACTGCGATAATCCGCTCATCCCCTCAGGGAGTCAGTTCGCCACGCAAGGATTGCTGCATCAGTTCGCGAATGCGTGGCGCAGGCAGATCCTGGCTGAGCAGGAAGTGCAGCTTGGTCAGTGCCGCCTCGGCGGTCATGTCAAAGCCGGAGATGACCCCGGCCCGGGAGAGGGCATTGCCGGTGGCATAGCCGCCCATATTGACCTTACCGTGCAGGCACTGGCTCAGGTTGACGATAATGACCCCCCGGGCCGAGGCCTCGGAGAGCAGGGCCAACATGGCCGGGTTCTGGGGCGCATTGCCTACCCCAAACGACAGCAGGATCAGTGCCCGTACCGGTTGCTGCAAGATATTGGCGATCACCTCGCTCGAGATCCCCGGATAGAGGGTCACCACGCCGATGGGCTGGGGGGTGATGTCATGGAGCACCAGCGGTGCCTGGCAAGGTCTGCCAAGCTCACCCGCATCCAGGGAGATGGCAATACCTGCATTGAGCAGCGGCGGATAGTTGGGGGAGTCGAAGGCGTGGAAGCCATCCGCATGAACCTTCTTGCTGCGGTTGCCGCGATAGAGCTGATTGTTGAAAAACAGCGTCACCTCGTGGATCGGGTAGTTGGCGGCAATATAAAGCGCATTGAGCAGGTTCTGCTGACCGTCCGAGCGCAGCTCGGCCAGGGGGATCTGAGAACCTGTGATGATCACCGGCTTGTGCAAGTCCTCCAGCATGAACGAGAGCGCCGAGGCGGTGAACGACATGGTATCTGTACCATGCAGGATCACGAAACCATCGTATTTTTCGTAGTTGTCACGAATGTCTTCGGCGATACGTTGCCAATCCGCCGGGGTCATATCGGAGGAGTCGATGAGGGGCGCGTATTCGTGGATATGGTAATCCGGCATCTCGGGCCGGTGAAACTCGGGCATCCGCGCCAGACAATCTTCCATGAAGCCCGCCATCGGCACATAGCCGTGGTCGGAACGCTGCATCCCTATGGTACCGCCTGTATAGGCTATATAGATGGACTTCTTCACACCCTCTCCTCATCTGGGCTGGAAACCGCCGAATTATAGAGTTTACCGACGACAATGACAGCCCGAACCGTTGGAAATCAAGGCCAAGTCACCGAAATGACACCATCGCAAATTAGATATAAATGTCAAAAAAAGGTAATTGACAGGTTTCATTTCTAAGAAATTTGGATGTTATCAGTACTTTTTGCTAATATCGCCGCCGTTATAGCAAAGTCCACATCCGCGGCTCCCACCCTACTGGGCCCGACAGGCCAGGCACATCACAGCCAGGCCGGGCATATTTGCCCCTCATTTTCATGGCGTCATATTCGTATGGTTCTTATCCATGCCCTTGCGCCACACTGTTTCAATCCCGGCTGAATCTGCGCGTCTTCGCAAACGGGGACACAGCCAATCACCATGGGAGTACTCAATGTTACAACTCGATGCTTATGCCACGTTAGTTGCCGCCACCTTAGTCCTCCTGCTCGGGCGTCTGCTGGTTAACCGGGTCGAACGGCTGCGCACCTTCAACATCCCCAAGCCGGTCGCTGGCGGCCTGCTGGTTGCCCTGGTGCTGCTGACCCTGCGCCTCACTGCCGGGGTCGAAATCAAGTTCGACACCAGCCTGCAAACGCCCTTGATGCTGGCCTTTTTCGCCTCCATCGGTCTCTCCGCCGATCTCGCCAGCCTCAAGCGCGGCGGACGCGCCGTCTTCACCTTCCTCGGTGTGGTAACCGGTTTGCTCTTGATGCAAAACGGCCTGGGGGTCGCACTGGCCAGCCTGATGGGATTGGATCCCCACATGGGACTGCTGGCCGGCTCCATCACCCTGTCCGGTGGCCATGGGACAGGGGCGGCCTGGAGCGCGACTTTTGCCGATAAATACGGCGTCAAATCGGCGGCGGAGCTGGCCATCGCCTGTGCCACCTTCGGCCTGGTGCTGGGGGGATTGATTGGCGGTCCCGTCGCCCGCTATCTGGTCAAGAAAGTGCAAGTGCCGGGCGAGGAACATAATCTGGACGAGGTACCCCAAGGCTTCGAGATGCCAGAAACTGAACGACGCATCACGACCTTCAGCGTGATCGAGACCCTGGCGCTGATCGCCATCAGCCTCAAGGGCGGCGAGCTGCTCTCCCACGCCATGCTCGGCAGCGCGTTTGAGCTGCCGGTGTTCGTCTGCGTGCTCTTCGTCGGCGTCTTGCTGCGCAACCTGCTGACCCTGTTCAACTGGCACGAGGTGAGCGATCGCGAGGTCTCCCTGCTCGGCAACGTCAGCCTGTCGCTCTTCCTCGCCATGGCATTGATGAGCCTCAAACTCTGGGATCTGGCAAGCCTTGCCCTGCCTATTTTCGTGCTGCTGGCGGCCCAGACCCTGGCCATGGCGCTCTATGCCGTGTTCGTCACCTTCCGGGTCATGGGCAGCAACTATGATGCGGCCGTGCTGGCCGCTGGCCACTGTGGCTTCGGCCTCGGCGCCACCCCGACCGCGATTGCCAACATGCAGGCGGTCACCATGCGCTTTGGT
>NZ_AQGQ01000057.1 GCF_000388115.1 Aeromonas molluscorum 848 | reverse complement strand
ATTTCCCCGCTTATTCGCACCTTCCCTAATCCAAAACATCAAGAGACAGATTTTTATTGGCTTGAACTGGCTACCTCTGTGATGGAGGTCAATAAGCAAAGCATTGCCCAGTGACTTGATGTCAGCCCATTACGGCAATGATATTTCCGCCCCTCATTCCCAGCCCTTCTCCTCCTTTTCTAATAAACGGAAGAAGGGAGCAATAGCGTTACCTTCGTCAGATTAGGCTTCGCCAATCGAACCTGTGTGGCTGGCGATCATATCCCCGGTGCCGTTTTATCCCCTCTCTGGCCTCTCTGCCGCCGCAATATGTCGCGTATGACGCCACTTTTCCTCGCCTTTGTCCAAAGGAGGGTCTCCCGGGCTGGCGGGGGGGCCGGGTTCAGGTACAACTTCTGATACAACTAAGGAACGGCTGGTCACAAGGCACCACCCGATGCGGAGTTCGTTATGGAACAGAATGTAAAATCTTCCCTCGTCCTCGGCAGCCTGCTGTTGGCAGGGCTGCTTGGCATGGCCTGGATCGGTGGCAACAGCCTGCTCAAGGCCAAGGAGTATGAGCGGCGGGTGTCGGTGAAGGGCTTGTCGGAGAAAGAGGTGCAGGCCGATGTGGTGGTGTGGCCCATCCGCTTCTCCGGCGCCAGCAACGAGTTGCCTGCTCTTTATGACGAGATGGGCAAGAGTGCCGCCGCCGTGCTGGCCTACCTCAAGCTCAACGGGGTGGCGGAGGAGGAGATACTGATAGCGCCCCCGGCCATTACCGACAAGCTGGCTCAGCCCTATGGCGGCGCCGAGACGGGCACCTTCCGTTACACGGCAGCCCAGACCATCACGGTGCGTTCCGGCCAGGTGGACAGGGTGCGCCAGCTGATGAACGGCATCGCCGAGCTGGGGCAGCAGGGCATCGCCTTCGCCGGTCAGGATTACCAGCAGACCGAATTTATCTTCACCAAACTCAACGACCTCAAACCGTTGATGGTGGAGGAGGCGACCCGCTCTGCGCGGGAGGTGGCCGACAAGTTTGCCAAGGATTCCGCCAGTCGGCTCGGCAAGATCCGTACCGCCAATCAGGGTCAGTTCACGGTGGAAAATCGCGACTCCAGCACCCCCTATATCAAGAAGGTGCGGGTGGTCTCCACGGTGGAATACTATCTCTCCGACTGATCCCTGCCCGGCGCCAGTCAGCCTGTCGTGGCTGGCCCATGTTCGACTGGCCGAAGCCCTGGCTTGAAGCATGGGGTTGAAGTCTTGAATTGATGCGTTCAGTGGATGCATGGGCATGGCGAGCACCGGGAGTCATCCCGACGCCTGCCGGTTGTCCAGCGTCATCACTGCTCGGATCCCGGCCCAGATGGCCGGGAAGCCGCTTTCCACGCGCTGTGTCGTTCGAATCGCACCACCCCAAAAAAGTGTGATTTTGACTATTACGGGCGCCAGCGCAGATATTTTTAGCCCTAATGCCCCTACACTTGATCCCACTAATATGGCCCCATGAGTGTGAGCAAGGATGGCATCATGAATGAGGACAGCGAGCGACCGCCGCAGCACCAACAACTGCCTGACGTGACCGATGATGTGGTGCAAACCATCATAGATCTGGTCAGTGATGGCATCTGGGATTGGCACGTAGACACGGGCTATGTCTATCGCAACGCGGGTTGGTACCGGATGCTGGGCTATGAGCCCCACAGTCTGGACAATGACGTATTGACCTGGGAGTCCCTGATCCACCCCGAGGATCTGACCCGGGTCATGACCCACTTCGATGACTATCTGGGCGGACGTTCATCCTCTTATCGTATCGAATATCGCTGCCGCACCCGTGACGGTGATTACCTCTGGATAGAGGACAGCGCCCATATCGTCACCTCCCAGCCTGATGGCAGCCCGGCCCGCATGATAGGCGCACACCGCGACATTCATGACAAGAAGCTCAATTTCGAGACCCTGGTATCGACCAACAAGTCCCTCGCACTGCTGGTGGATGAGTGTACCCAGGAGCTGCGCCGTGCCAACGAGGAGTTGCAGCGTCAGGTCGAGGAGAACCGGCGGCTGGCCGAAACGGACGCCTTGACCCAGGTCGCCAATCGCTATCGGCTGGAGCAGACCCTGCGCCGGGAGTGCGAGCGGGCCAAGCGCTTCAACCATCCCTTGAGCATAGTGACGCTCGACATCGACGAATTTAAACAAATCAATGACTTGTATGGACATTGCGCCGGTGATCTGACCCTGGTCGAATTGGCGAGTCAGGTAAAGCACCAGTTGAGGGAGGTAGACACCCTGGCGCGCTGGGGTGGAGATGAATTCATTCTGATATTGCCCAACACCCCATTGCAGGATGCGCGCCGGGTTGCCGAGAAGATCCGGACTCACATTGTCGAGGTGGGGCTGCAGACGCCACTGCCCATCACCCTCAGTTTCGGCCTGGCGGAATACTTGCCGGGGGAGGGGTCTCATCAATTGCTCAACCGGGCTGATGGCGCCCTCTACCGGGCAAAGCGACTCGGCAAGAACCTGATCAGCGAGTAGCCCGACCGGTTTTTCTGCCGAGCGACGGCTGGCGTGTCGCTTTTTCCCCTGACCTATTCCCCCCTGGCCGTGCTGCGGCTGGCTGGCGCCCTTGTGGTTGGGGCAGGCCAGCTTGCGCCACTCAGTGCTTGCTGTCCGTAGAGGGCATGCCTTGGTGCTTCCCGGGATGGCTCGGGTTCACCTTCATCATCTTGACGGGGGGATGCCAGTTGGCAATCTCGGCAATCGGCATGGGCTTGGCGAACACATAACCCTGGATCAGATAGACGCCACGCTCGGCGAGATAATCCAGCTGCCCTTGATTTTCGACCCCCTCCGCTATCATCTCCATGCCCGATTTATGGCCAAAGGTGATGATGGCATCGAGCACGTTACGTTTCAGATCCTGGGTGCCTATGGTATCGATGAACATCTTGTCGATCTTGATGCGGCTAATGCCCAGTTGTTGCAGATAGGCGAAGCCGCCGTAGCCGGTACCAAAATCATCAATCTTGAAGTGGTAACCGCGCAGGCCCAGGGCCGCCATCTCTCGGGCGGCGCTCTTCATGTCCGAGATGGGGGTGCGTTCGGTCAGTTCGAAGGTGAGGCGCTGGGGATCCGGCCAGTGCAAGCGCAGCAACATCTCTTGCAAGTGCGTCTGTTCGACGTGGGCGGCGACCAGATTGACGCTGACCCACTGCGGGCTTGCCAGCAGCTTGAGATCCACGACGACCTGGCTTACCAGCTGCTCCGTCATGGGGATGATCAGCCCCTGACGCTCGGCGAAGTCGATAAAGACCCCAGGAGGAATGAAATTCTCACCTCGTCGCCAGCGGATCAAAGCCTCATGGCCGACTACCTCATGGGTGCGGCTATCGACAATCGGTTGGTAGAAAGGCAGAAATTCCCGCCGTTGCAGGCCCAGCTTGAGCAGGCCATCCAGGGAGTTGCGGTAGTTGCGCAGCAACCAGTAACCCGCGAGCAGCAGCAATCCCAGGGAGAGGGCAATGATCAGACCTATATGACGGATTTGCTCGGCGGCATACTGACGCAGGGCCGTGCCTGCCCACAGGGTCTGCTGCACCCGTTGGCGCTCATACATGTGGTTGAGCTTTATCGCGTGGGGCTGGCCCATGATGGCTGCATTGCCTCGCGGGAAATAGAGGTGCTCAAGCGCCGGATCGTGATGAGTGAATTCCAGATAGAAGCACTCTTGGCAAGGGGTGTGCAGCAGTTCATGGGTCCAGCTGTTGTTGAGAATCCAATAGGCCAGGTTGCCTGAATGTTTGACATAGACCATCAGTTCTTGCTCTGTGCCAAAGGAACGCTTGGTGGCGGTGAGCCCGAAACCGGAGGAGAGTGGCGTACCTTTGATGTCTGCCAGCTGGGGGAGGCCCAACCCCAAGGTCGAACAGCCCTTGCCTTGTGCGGGCTGGAGCCCCGCGAGGCGGATATGGCGACTGTAATAGTCGGGGTTGCGCAGCAGTGCCATGTCCTCTGCCCCACAGTCGAACTTGAAGCCGAGCAATTGGGCCTTTATGTCTTGTTCGAGCACCTTGTTGCGCTCTGCCTGGTAGGCGAGCAGCTCGCGTTCCTTGGCCTTGAGCAACTGTTGGGTGACCGGACCGGTCAGTAGAGGAGTGAGCAGCAATAACAGCAGTGGAGGAGTGCAGAACAATCCCAGGCTAATCCACAAAGAGGTGAGTCGAGACATGATCAACCTTGCTAATGTCGAACCATCAGGCTCGATTGAGTTTTAACCATCATAACGATTAGCAGTATCAATTTGAATGACTTGGTATGCGTATTCAACAGTGGTTGGTAACTTGCTGATAATATTTGATTTTTAATTGGCGGTAGCACAAGATTCAATCGATGACCTGTCAGAAATGACAATTGTCCAGCTTATCCGAACTCGGTAGAGTAGCCCTGCGGTTTGACTCACCGTGTGTTCAATACTCCTGTATCTGTATGTTTTGTCAGTAGCACAGAGTGTTAGTTTTGATATGAGTGTTTTGGTCCCCTCTGCGGGACCACTTTTCTTTCTGCTCCCCCTCCGTTTTACCTTCCCGAATCACCTTGGTATTGGCGGCGCTATTGATTATGCTCGCGCCCTTAATCTCAGCAGTGGGATCCCTGCCCATAGGCGGGTGCAGATCCGGCTGTTACCATGAGTCAACACGGACGTTGGCGCAACGGAAGGCCCATGAAACTCACCACACAACTCGTCTCCTTCATCACCTTGTGCGTAATCGCGGCCATGGCCATGGTGCTGCTCGGCGGGGTATTCAGCTTTCGCCAGCTCGGGTTCGAGATGCAGGAGAACAAGATCAATGCCCTGGTCGAGGTGGTCGACAAGCAGCTGGAGGTGGCCGACGATCATCAGGATCTCACCCGCTGGCTGCCGACCCTGCTGCGTTCGGCCCGAGTGGTCGAGCTGGAAGTTCGCCAGGGCAAGCAACGCATCTACTGGTTTCGCGACGTGCAGTTTCAGGAAGACGAGAGCCTGCTGATCCCCTATCACCGCCAGCTTGACCGTCAGCCGGGTCTGGTCGCCGATTTCAAGCTGGAACGCCCCTTCAAGGAGTTCGAGTACTCGATGCAGGCCATGTCCGGCATCTCCTTTGGCATATTGATAGTGGTGTTCGGGCTCTGGTACTCGATCCGCTGGTTGCGCCTGCAACTGCGGGGTGCCGAGCTGCTGGCCCTGCGGGGCCAACTGATCCTCGATGGCAAGCTGGCCAAGCTGGCCCATGACCCTGCCGAGGAGTGGCCCATTTCGGCCAGCAACGCCCTCGACAAGCTGCTCGCCGAACTGACCGATGCCCGCAAGGAACGCAGCCGCTTTGATAACTTCATTCGCAGCAATGCCTTCGTCGACAAGGACGTCGGCATAGGCAACCGTCTCTTCTTCGACAACCGGCTGGAGAGCGCCATCATGGAGGCGAACGTGATGAGCGGTGGCATGCTGCTTATCGAGCTGGCCTGCCTGGAGGAGCTGGACCTCGAAGACGAAGCCCATCAGGTGCGGGAGTTGTTGCAGGAGACGAGCGGCTCCATCGCTACCTTCGTGCGCAAGCATAACGGCGCCTTGCAGGCGCGTTACGCCGGTCAGGTTTTCGCGGTACTGCTGCCCAACATGGCCGAGAGCGAGATGGTGGACGGGGCCAGCCAGTTGCTCAAGAGCCTGCAGCGACTGCATTGGCCCGCGCAGGTCAATCCGGAGACTGCCGTCTTCATCGGCGCCGTCTGCTATCAGGCCACGGACTCCCTGCTCAAGGTTCAGGAAGAGGCCGAGCTGGCCCTCAAGAGTGCCAGGCTGCAAGATCACAGCGGCTGGTTCCTCTACGAGAAGCAGCTGGATCTTGAGCCAAGCAGCAAGGGCACAGTGCGCTGGCGCACTCTGCTCAGTCGCAGACTGGAAGAGCGGGGCATCGATTTCTATCGCCAATCGGTGCAGCAGGATCGCGGTGCCCTGGTGCTCCAGCAGGAGATACTGACCCGGATCCAGGATGAACAGGGCCGCATATTGCAGGCCGGTGTCTACATCCCCATGGCCGAGAAGACGGGACTGTTGCTGCCCCTGGATCGGCTGGTGGCGGAGCAGACCTTGTTGCTGCTGCGCGCCGAGGGCGAGGCGAGCCCGCCGATAACCCTCAGTCTGTGCGCCCAGAGCATGCTCAATCGCGACTTCCAGCGCTGGCTTTTCTTCGCCCTGTTCCAACTGCCGCGCAGCACCAATGAGCGGCTGGTGTTGCAGTTCTCCGAGGCCCAGGTGACGCGTCATTACGAGGCGCTCAAGCGGCCGCTGCGATCCTTGCGCATGCTGGGTTGCCATTTGGCTATCGATCATGCAGGCCAGGATGTGGTGAGCACCCAGTACATCAAGGAGTTCGAGATAAGTTTCCTGCGCCTGCACCCCAGCCTGGTGCGGGAGATCCAGAGCCGTCAGGTCAACCAGATGGCGGTGCGCAGCCTGGTGGGCGGCTGTGCCAACACCCAGGCGCGGGTCATCGCCGTCGGGGTGGAGAGTCAGGAGGAGTGGAAGATGTTGCGCCACTTGGGGGTCTATGGCGGTCAGGGGCCCTGGTTCTCCGAGCCGGAGCGACTTCCCTTGCCCCAGGTCTAGGTGACTGAACTGTCCCCCAGTCGATCGACGAACAACAAACAGGGCCACCCTTGGGTGGCCCTGTTTGTTGTGGCGCTGACCAGACTCAGATCCGCCCTTGTTCCCGCAACCCGGCCAGCCCCTGCAGACCACCGGTATGGATGAAGACGATGCGACTGCCCCTGGGAATATGCCCGGCCGCCAGCTCGCGAAACAGCCCCCACATCGCCTTGCCGCTGTAGATGGGCTCCAGCGGCAGGCCCGTTTCGGCGCTGAAGGCTCGTACCCAGTGCCAGAGCGCCGGGCTGAACTTGGCGTAGCCGCCATCGTGATGGTCGAGGGCGACGCGCCAGTGAGGATCCTCTGCGGCGCCCGGATAGAGCCGACACACCTCCTCGCGGATGAAATCGGCCCCCTTGAGCACGGCGATGGCAAGGATCTGCTCCCCGGCACGCTTGCCGGAGATGAGCCCCGCCAGAGTGCCGCCGCTGGCGCAGGGCAGTACCCAGAGATCCGGTGAGAAGGGCAGTTCATCGACCAGCTCTGCGACCCCGGGCAGGGCCAGGGGGGCACTGCCGCCCTCCGGGATAATCAGGGTATCTGGTGCCTCGAACTGCGCCAGCCAGGCGGGCTCCTGGCGGCGGCGGTAACTCTGCCGGTCGACAAAAATGAGATCCATCCCCCAGCCCCTGGCATCTATCAGAGTGGGATTACTGACGGCGCTCGGCTCACCACGTATGATGCCGGTAGTTTTCAGGCCAAATTGGCACCCAGCCGCCGCCAGGGCATGGATATGGTTGGAGTAGGCACCGCCAAAGGAGACCAAATGGGTCTTTCCCTGTTCCCGGGCATGGGCCAGTTGGTACTTGAGCTTGCGCCACTTGTTCCCCGAGAGCTGGGGGTGAATGAGATCGTCGCGCTTGCACCAGAGACTGACCCCGTACTCGTCCAGTAAGGGGTGGCTGATGGCTTGCAGGGGGGAGGGCAGTCTGCCTTGGGTGTCCGTCATTTATCTAGAGGCTAATCCACTGTATATGTTAAGGTTTGATTCGTTTTTCGCGGCCAGGTATCGGCGAGCATGACATCCTTTTTTTCCGCAAAGCCCCAAGGGCGCCCGGTGGGGCTGCTGCTGGCCCAGGACAGGGTCATGCTGGCCGCGCTCAGCGAATCCCCTCTCTTCGCCACCCGCAAGGTCAACAGCCAGCAGGAGTGGCCCCTTGCCATCGCCGAGCTCTTTCAGCGTCACGGCCTCGCCAAGTCGCGGGTGCGGGTGGCCCTGGCCGCCAACCTCTGCCAGCAGGTGCAGATAGACAAGCCTGCCGTGCCCGAGGCCGAGATGGCCGGTGCCCTGCCCTGGGCCGTCAAGGATTACGTCAATGAGCCGGTAATGCAACTGGCGATGGATTATGTGGACCTGCCCACTCCGCCCGCGGGTCAGCCACGCATCAATGTTATCTGTGTGCCCAAGAGCCGGATCCAGCTGGTGGCCGACAGCGTCAATGCCGTGGCAAAGCTGGAGGCGATACAGAACGACGAGCTGGTGCTCACCGCCCTGTATGAGAGCGATCAGCAGGTACGTATGCTGCTTTTGCAACCCAAGGGCCAGGATCTGCAACTGCTGGTATTTCATCAGGGGGGGCTGTGCTTCTCGCGTCAACTGCGCGGTTTCTCCGCCCTGACCGCAGAGCAGGAGCCCGATGGCATGCAACTCGACAGCCTGATGCTGGAGATACAGCGCTCCCTCGATTATCTGGCCGGTCAGCTCAAGCTGCCCGAGCTCAGCGCCCTGCAGCTGGCCATCGCCTCGCCCTTCATCGGCACCCTGGTGCGCCACATGGAGCAGACCTTCGGCTTCCCTGTCTCGGCCATGGCCAACAAGGCGGTGCTGGCCGGAGTCGAGTACCTCTCAGCCTATGGCGCAGCCCTGGGAGCCCGCTCATGAATGCCGGCACCATGAAGCGCCAGATCAACCTCTACGGCGCCGAATTTCGTCCCCGCCGCCAGTGGGCCAGCTTGCCGCAGATGCTGCTGGCCTGGGGTCTGCTCGCCGTGCTGCTGGCTGGCATGGGGGCCCTCTATGCCTGGCAACAGCAAGGGGTGAGCCGTGAGCTGGCGCAGGTGCGAGTGGCGCTTGACGTGCAGCGCAATGAGGCCAAGCGGCTCGATGCGGCGCTGGCTCGTCATCAGGCCGATGAGGCCCTGCAACGCCAGCTGGTGGACAAGCGCGACGAACTGAGCGCCAAGCAGGGGCTGATGCGCCAGCTTGGCAGCCTCTCCCTGCAAAAATCCCAGGGCTATGCCGGCATCATGTCGGACTTGGCCCGCCTTGGTAGTGACAAGCTGGCCCTGGAGCGCATCGAGATCAACGAAGGTCACATCAACCTGGCCGGGGTGGCGCGCAGCAGTCAGGATGTCCCGGCCTGGGTCAACCGCTTCAAGCAGATGCCGACCCTGGCGGGCAAAGAGTTTGGTGAGCTGACCCTGAGCCGTGACAAGGCGGGACGACTGCAGTTCCAGCTGAGCGGTATCGCGCGGGAGAAACCCTGATGAGCGCGCAGTGGCAAGCTAATGGTATCCGGCACCTCGAGGAGCACTCATGAAGGCCCAGTGGCAACATTATTGCGAGCGGGTCGCGGCCTTGAGTCAGCGGGAGCGGGTACTGATCCTGCTGACGGGTCTGATCCTGGTGTTCGCGCTCTTTTATTACGGCTGGCTGGAGGGGGCCGGTGCCCGGCTGGATCAGGATCGGCAGGGGCTGGTCACGGCCCAGCGGGATCTCGAGCTCATGGGGCTGGAGAATCAGGGCAAGCAGGCCAAGCTCAACCGGGATCCCAATCTCGGGGTACGCAACCAGCTGACCAGCGTCAAGCAGCAGCTGGCGCGCATTGACGATGAACTCAAGGCCCAGACGGTGGACCTGATCCCGGCCGACGAGATGGCCGCCGTGCTGGAGAGCCTCTTGGCCAACAGCTCCCGCTTGCACATGCTGGCCTTGACTACCATAGCGCCTACTCCGCTGGTGCCTGGAGATCAGGCCGATAACCTGTTCAAGCACGGCATCCGCCTCAAGCTCGAAGGGGGGTATTTCGATGTTTATCAATACCTCAAAGCATTGGAAGCCTTGCCCCGCCACTTCTACTGGCGGCTGTTTGACTACCGGGTGCAGGCTCATCCCAGCGCCGTGGTGGAGATGGAGATCTACACCCTGAGCACCAGCAAGGAGTTCATTCGTGGCTAAGTGGCTGATGTTTATATTGTTGTTGGCACCACTTGCCCAGGCTGAGGTGTTGCGGGATCCGACCCAGCCCCTGGATGGGCTGACAGGGAGCGCCAAGGCTCCCCAGGCTGCCGGTCTGCCCAGGCTGCAGAGCATCATGCTGGGCAATGGCCCGGCTCGCGCCGTGCTGGACGGCCAGAGCTACCGGGTGGGAGATCAGGTCAACGGCTACCGACTGGCTGGCATAGATGCCGATGCCGTGCTGCTCGACAAGGGCGGCAAGCGGTTGCGACTAGCGCTGTTTTCCGCTGGGGTACTGCAGTGAGCCCGGTGCTGGCCCCGGACCATCTTCTGCGGTGCCAGATCAGGGCAACGGCAGCCTTGGTCCCTTTCAACCTTGCCGTCACCATCCTGGCGCCATGCGCCAATTCGAATCGCATTTCACGTCGGGGCATCCTCATTTCATGAAAAGACATCAACTCTGCCTGATCAGCCTCTCCTTGCTGGCCGCAGGCTGCACCAGTTATCGTCACCCCGAACCGACCTCGGCCAAAGAGGCGCTCACCGATGCCCGGCTCGAACAGCAGCGCAACGCGCAGGCGCAGGCCCTGGCGGTGCCCAGTTCGGTGCAAAACGAGCTGTTGGCGCTGACCCGACCGACCCAGCCCACCGCCCTGCCCGAGAAGCGGCTGCGCATCGCCGCCCACGACGTTGAGGCGGTCGATTTCTTCGGCTCCCTGTTCAAAGGGTCGCGCTACAGCGTGGCCGTGCACCCCGGGGTGGCCGGGCTCATCTCCCTCGAGCTCAAGGATGTGACCCTGCCCGAGGTGCTGGCGGTGACGGCGGACATGTATGGCTATGACGTGCAGCGCAAGGGCTATGTCTATCACATCTATCCGGCCGGGCTGCGTACCGAGACCATACCGGTCAACTACCTGATGATGGCGCGCCGTGGCCAGTCCCGTACCGCCATCAACACCGGGGGCGTGACCGCCAACGACCCCAATAGCGGCAGCAACAACAATTTCAATAACGACAGCCAGGCCAGCCTGAACAGCAATGGCTTCAACAACAGCTCTTCTTCCAGCAGTGGCCAGCAGAACGGCACCCAGATAGAAACAGATACCAACACCGACTACTGGACAGATCTCAAGGACTCCTTGCAGACCCTGATCGGCAAGGGCGAGGGTCGTGCCGTGATCACCAGCCCGCAAGCTGGGCTGGTCACCCTGCGGGCCTATCCCAAGGAGCTCAAGGCAGTGCGGGAATTCCTCAACCAGTCCGAGTCGCACCTCAAGCGCCAGGTGGTACTGGAGGCGCGCATCCTGGAAGTGGCCTTGAATGAAGGCTATGAACAGGGAGTGGACTGGAATGGTCTGTCGGCGACCTGGGACGGTGGCAGCAAGGGCGTTACCGGTATCGGCAGTCTGGTCGGCAACACAGTCGCCGCCAGCACCAATACCATCTTCAAGGCTCTGGGAGGCGGCGCCGGCTTCACCATCTCGGACGGCAACTTCGACGTGGCGGTCAACCTGCTCAAGACCCAAGGGGACGTGAACACCCTGTCAAGCCCGAGGGTGACGGCAACCAACAACCAGAAGGCGGTGATCAAGGTCGGCACGGACGAGTATTTCGTCACCGATGCCTCCACCACCATCACCAGCAGCAGCAACCAGGATCAGGTCTATCCGAACGTGGAGCTGACCCCCTTCTTCTCCGGCATCGCCCTGGATGTGACCCCGCAGATAGACGAACAGAATCGGGTGCTATTGCATGTGCACCCCTCGGTCATCGACACCCAGGAGCAGCAGAAGACCATCAGTGTCGGCACCGCCAATCCGCTGGTGCTGCCCCTGGCCAAGAGCTCGATCCGCGAATCCGATACCGTGGTGCAGGCCAATGACGGCGACATCATTGTCATCGGCGGTCTGATGGAAACCAAGAAGCAGGAGATAGTGAGCAAGGTGCCCCTGCTGGGCGATATTCCCTGGATTGGTGAAGCCTTTACCAACCGCAGCGAGAGTACCCGCAAGGTGGAGCTGGTGATCCTGCTCAAGCCGACGGTCGTGGACAAGGACACCTGGCAAAAAGAGCTGCAACGCTCCTCCGAGCTGCTGGACAAATGGTATCCGTCCCGGGATCAGTGAGCCGCGATGAGCGCTCGCGGCCTGTGTCCATCGGCACCCGGCAAGGCAGTGTCATGTACCTGAACCATTTCGGTCTGCAGGAGCCTCCCTTCGCCCTGACCCCGAACACGGGGTTTTACTATGGCCTGCCTCCCCACGAGGAGGCGCTGCAGGTGCTGCACTGGGCCCTGGCCGAGGGGGAAGGTTTCATCAAGGTGACCGGTGAGGTGGGAACAGGCAAGACGCTGCTCTGTCGCAAGCTGCTGGTCGAACTTGGCTCGGAACAGAAACCGGTGCGCCTCGCCTGGCTTCCCAACCCGCACCTTACGCCAGCCGAGCTGCGCATCGCCCTGGCCCTGGAGCTGGGACTGGCGGTGCGGGACAGCAGCGAGCTGGACATCACGGACCGGATCCATCGTCATCTGATCGCGCTGCACCAGCAGGGTTTTCGTGTGGTGGTGCTGATCGACGAGGCCCAGGCCCTGCCGGATCAGACACTGGAGGCGATCCGCCTGTTTGGCAATCTGGAGACGGAGTCGAACAAGCTGCTGCAAGTGGTGCTCTTTGGTCAGCCGGAACTGGATGTGCGCCTTGCACAGCCTCATTTGCGCCAGCTGCGGCAGCGTATCGGCTTCTCCTATGCCCTGCGCCCTCTGCGGCTGGACGAGGCTCGCGCCTATCTGGAACACAGGTTGCACATCTCGGGTTATCGCGGTGCCCCCCTCTTCTCGAAGGCGGCGCAGCGCCTGCTATGGCGCGCTTCCCGGGGTATTCCCCGTCTCATCAATGTATTGGCCCAAAAGAGCCTGATGGTCAGCTATGGCAAGGGCACCGCTCGCATTTTGCCTTGCCAGGTCCGGCTCGCCATTCAGGATACCGAAGATGCCTCTCGTCCCTGGCGGGGGCGCTGGCTGTGCCTGCTGCTCGTGTTGGGCGCCGCCCTGACCTATGGAGTCTGGCCATGAATCGAATCAACCGCAGTGACAAACAGTGGCCAGCCTCGACGGGGGTCTGGTCGTGAGCGTGATTAACAAGATGCTCTCCGATCTCGAACGCCGTCAGGGCAGTGGCGATGGCGCCGCCGTCTATGTGGCACCGCAGCGGGGCCTGGGCTGGTGGATGCTGCTGCTCACCCTGATCTGCGGCCTGGCGCTGGGCATATTGGGCTGGCGTAGCTGGATCTATTGGCAGCAGAGTCATGATGCGATCCGGCCGCTCGCCCAGGTCGTCGCCCCGATCGCGGCGGCCGAGGATGAGCCCGTGGATCTGGTGGTGGCACTGCCCACTCCCAGCACCCAGGCGGTGGCCCACGCCTTGCCCGAGTTGCGCCAGCCGCCCGGTTTCGCCCGCACCGAGCCGGCGCCATCCCTTGAGGAGAGCGTCTCGGCTCAAGGGGCGCCTCCGTCACAGGCGTCTGAGTATGCCGACGAGGCCGAGCCGGAGCCGAGCGATGCACAATTGCAGCCGGATCTCTATGCCGAACTGGATGCGGCCCAGGAGGCCGATACCCAGCCGGTCGTACCCATGCCGCGCCGTCCTGCCTCCCTCAAGATAGAGACGGTGGAACTGAGTCAGACGGAATTGGCTTCCCTGAGCGAACGAAAAGCCACGGCGGCCCTGGCCAAGGGGCAACTGCGCGAGGCCGAGGAGCAGTTCATCGCCCTGCTGCGCCAAACCCCGGATAACGAAGAGGCTCGCCAGCAGCTGGCGGGTCTGCTTTATGGCCAGGGGCGGCTCGCCGAGGCCAGCGCCCTGCTCGAGGACGGCGTGCGCCGCCAACCCGAGCAGGCCGATTTCAGGCTGCTGCTGGCTCGTCTGGCCCTGGCCGGTGGAGACAAGCCACGGGCCCTCGACTGGCTCGGTGGCGCCCATCCGCCCCTGGCCAGCAACCTCGATTACTACGCAACCTGGGCCGGTTTGCGCCAGGAGCTGGGGCAGAATGCCCAGGCGGCGGATCTCTATGTCCAGCTGCTGCGGGTGCAGCCGGATCAGGGGCGCTGGTGGCTGGGGCTGGGGATAGCCGAAGATGGTCAGGGCCACAGCCAGCGCGCCAAAGACGCCTATCGCAATGCCCTGCTGCACGGAAATCTGGGGGAAGCCTCCCAAGCCTGGCTCAGCCAGCGCATGGCCCAGCTCGGCCCCTGAGGTCACTTTTTGGCCCCATGGCATTGAACAGTGAGATGGCACAGCCCGCCTAGGGCGTGCCCAGACAGATAGCAGGGACGTCGCTTGCAAAGCGGGCCCACAGCACCGGAGTTTTCATGGCACAACCGAGACTGAAGATGCGCCTCGGCGATCTGCTGGTTCAAGAGCAGATCGTCTCTGACGATCAGCTGCAACTTGCCCTGCAACAGCAGCGCCAGACCAGTCGCAAGCTGGGGACTACCCTCATCGATCTCGGCTTTATCAGCGAGGAGCAGCTGCTTAAGTTCCTGGCCCGCCAGCTTGGGGTGCCCTTCTTCGACCTCAACAACCTCACCATCGATGCCAAGGCGGTCGCCCTCTTGCCCGAGGTGCAGGCCCGCCGTTACCGCGCGCTGGCCGTGCATCAGAGCGAGCATGAGGTGACGGTGGCCATGTCGGATCCCGCCGATCTCAGCGCCCTGGATGCCATTGCCAATCTGTTGCGCCCGCGGGAGATGAAACTCGCCGTGGCCCGAGAGGGTCAGCTGCTCGACTATTTCGACCGCCTCTACCGTCGTACTCGCGAGATAGAGAGCTTCGCCGAGCAGTTGCAGGAGGAGTATCAGGACGCAGGCTTCGAGCTGGGATCCAGCAATCTGGAAGGGGGCAATGAGGGGGAGGCGACCGTGGCCAAGCTGCTGCGCTCCCTGTTCGAGGATGCGGTGCAGGTGGGCGCCTCGGATATCCACATCGAGCCGGACGAGAAGGTGCTGCGCATTCGCCAGCGTATCGATGGTGTGCTGCACGAGAACATATTGAACGAGGTGCGCATCGCCCAGGCGCTGGTGTTGCGCCTCAAGCTGGTGGCGGGTCTCGATATCTCCGAGAAGCGGCTGCCCCAGGATGGCCGTTTCGCCATGAAGGTGCGGGGCCGGGACGTGGATGTACGACTGTCGACCATGCCGGTGCAGCACGGGGAGTCCGTGGTGATGCGGCTGCTGGATCAGAGCGCCGGAATTCTCTCCCTCGATGAGACGGGGATGCCGCCCGAGATACTGGTGCGCTTTCGCCGCCAGCTCAAGCGTCCCCACGGCATGATACTGGTGACGGGGCCGACCGGCAGCGGCAAGACCACCACGCTTTATGGCGCGCTGTCCGAGCTCAATCAGCCGAGTCAGAAGATCATCACGGTAGAAGACCCGGTGGAGTACCGACTGCCCCGGGTCAACCAGGTGCAGGTCAATCCCAAGATAGGGCTGACGTTCTCCCAGGTGTTGCGATCCACCCTGCGTCAGGATCCAGACATCCTGCTGGTGGGTGAGATGCGTGACAACGAGACGGTGGAAATAGGGCTGCGCGGTGCCATCACGGGTCACCTGGTACTGACCACGCTGCACACCAACGACGCCATCAGCAGTGCCCTGCGTCTCATCGACATGGGCGCCCCCGGTTATCTGGTGGCCAGCGCCCTGCGCGCCGTGGTGGCCCAGCGCCTGGTTCGCCGGGTGTGCGAGCACTGCAGCGAACCCAAGGCGCCGGATGAGGGGCAAGGGAGCTGGCTCGCCACCCTGTCTGGAGAGACGCCTGGCCAGTATGACTATCACAAGGGCCGCGGTTGCCAGAGCTGCAACTTCACCGGCTATCGTGGCCGGGTCGGTGTCTATGAGCTACTCGAACTGGATCAGACCATGATGGATGCCCTGCGCCGTGACGATACCGAGAGCTTTGCCCGGGCCGCGCGCCAGCACCCCCACTATCGCCCTCTGGCACTGACTGCCCTCGACTATGCCCGCAGTGGCATTACCTCGGTGGATGAGGTGCTGCGTCTGGCCGAGGATCTGGGTTAAGCCATGGCGAACTTTGCATACAAGGGACGCGACAAGCTTGGCAAGGCGGTCAGCGGCACCCTGGAGGCGGCCAACGAACCGGCCGCCGCCGACAGCCTGATGCGGCGGGGCATCTTGCCGACCGAGCTGCGCGAGCGGCGTGCCAGCGGTGCTGACATCCATCTCTCCCAGCTGTTTGAGTCCAAGGTACGGCTGGAAGAGCTGGTGGTGTTCAGCCGCCAGATGTATGCCCTGACCCGGGCCGGCATTCCCATATTGCGCGCCATCGCAGGCCTGGAAGAGAGCGCCCACAGCAAGCCCCTCAAGCGGGCGCTGCATCAGCTCGGGGAAGATTTGGGCAATGGTCGGCCGTTGTCGAGTGCCATGCAGAGTCATCCCAAGGTGTTCAGCAGCCTGTTCATCGCCATCATCCACGTGGGGGAGAACACAGGTCAGCTGGAGGAGGCCTTCCAACAGCTTGCCAACTATTTCGATCTGGAGCTGGAGACCCGCAAACGGATCAAGGCCGCCATGCGTTACCCCAGCTTCGTGATGATCGCCATCGGCATCGCCATGGTGATCCTCAACATCATGGTGATCCCGGTCTTTGCCAACATGTTCGCCAAGTTCGGGGTCGAGCTGCCCCTGGCAACCCGGATCCTGCTCGCCACCTCCCACTTCTTCGTGCACTACTGGTGGCTGCTGCTGGCCGGGCTGATTGCCGCCGTGCTGGGCTGGCGCCACTGGGTGAGAACCCGGGCAGGCCAGTTGAGCTGGCACAGATGGCAGCTCAAGTTGCCCATCGTCGGCAGCATCATTGAACGCTCCTTGCTGGCCCGTTTCGCACGCAGCTTCTCCATGATGCTCAAGGCGGGCGTGCCCCTGAACCAGGCGCTGGCGCTGGTGGCCGATGCGGTGGACAACGCCTTCATGGCCGATCGGATCCGCGAGATGCGCGGGGGTATCGAGCGTGGCGAAAGCCTGCTGCGCACCGCAGGCGCCAGTGCCCTCTTTACTCCCCTGGTGATGCAGATGATCGCCGTGGGAGAGGAGACCGGCCAGGTGGACGAATTGCTGCACGAAGCGGCCCAGTATTACGAGCGGGAGGTGGATTATGACCTCAAGAGTCTCACCGCCCGGATCGAGCCCATCCTCATCGGCCTGGTGGCCATCATGGTGCTTATCCTGGCGCTGGGCATCTTTACTCCCATGTGGGACATGATGAGCGCGGTCAGGGGCGGAAGATAATGGCTGAGGGCTGGGGAAAAAGATGAGTCGCCAGGGGGAGCAAGACATTCGCTGGCTGTCGGGCTATCGGCTGCTGGCGGCCATTCTGGTGCTGTTGGTGATCATCGCCACCCTGGTCGGCGGCTATCACCGCCATCGCGATCAGGCGTTGGCGACCAGTCTGGCCCTGCTTGGAGAGCAGTTTGCCGAGCGGATGCAGCGGCTCCATGGCCGCTGGCTCGAGGAGCGCAGACCTGCACAGTTTCACGCCCAGGGGCAGGTCTGGCAATTTAGTGAGCGTGGTTGGCCACTGGGGCTGGCGCCATTGATGACCCCTTCCAGCGATTGCCAGCAACTGTGGCAGAGCGTCATGGGGTCGTCTTCGCTTGGCAATCTGCCGCTGCAATTTCGGGGAATGGCAGGGGGCTGCCTCATTGGCGCCGAGTCGCACTGGTTGCACTATCGCTTCGCCGATGGCCGGGTTTCCCCTTGGCGTGCGCCGCCAGGCGGGGCTGAACGAGGCTAACTTTTCACCTCGTTCCCATGATTTTTTTATATCTACATGAAATAATACCGCGTCCGATGGAGGATCCATGGCATATAGCAAGCGCAGAGAGTTCACAACAGGCGGGAGTCTGCCCCGTGGGGCTGCGGGCTTTTCGCTGATCGAGCTGGTGATTGTCATCGTCATCCTGGGCATATTGGCGGCCACCGCCTTGCCACGGTTTCTCGACGTGACCGACGAGGCAAAGAAGGCGAGCGTGGAAGGGGTGTCGGGCGGCTATGCCACCGCCGTCTCTCTGGTGCGAGCCCAGTGGGAAGCCGAAGGTCGGGCCAAGCAGGATGCACAAAATACCGTGCTCTATGATGGCACTCGCTTCTATCTGACTACTCCCACCGACAGCCAGATTGCCAATGGCGAGCTCTCTCCCGGTTATCCCATGGATACCGCGGGCGGAGCGGCTGACGTCGATCCGGCCAACTTGACAGCCCAGCGCTGTTTGCGAATTTGGGATGGATTGCTGCAAAATCCCCCCAAGGCTACTGCCAGCTTCTCCGAGGTGCGTAGTAGTGGTAATGACCTGAAATACTATGCCACCGTATCCAGTAATGGCCTCGACTCCGTTTGTCGCTACTACCTGGTCAATAGTTTGAGTAAGGGTAGTGATGGGCAGTATCAGGACCCGCAAGGGAGCACTGAGGCGTTCATGAGTTTCAGTTACCGCCCGGCTTCCGGCCAGGTGACCACCAATATCAACTGATTTTATTATCGACAGAGGACAAGAGATGAAAAAACAAGCAGGCTTTACCCTGATAGAACTGGTGATCGTCATCATCATCCTGGGCATTCTGGCGGTCACTGCCGCACCCAAGTTCCTGAATCTGCAGGATGATGCTAAGGCCGCTGCTGCACAAGGGGTGCAGGCTGCAGTGAGCAGCTCGGCTCAGCTGGTTTATAGCAAGTCAGCTCTGGAAGGGATTGAGCGCCAGCCTTCTGGTGCGATCGACAGCAGCGACGGCACCAGCATTGATGTTGTCTACGGCTATCCGGCGGCATCCGATACAGGTATCAAGAATGCGGTCACCATTGATGGCTCCTGGAGTGGTCAAGTTTCTGGCAGCGCTTACGTCTTCTCGACCAGCAGCTCCAAGTGCACGGTGAACTACACTGCTGCAACAGAAACTTCCGCCGCTTCTACTGCCCTGGCGGGCTGCAACTGATAGCGTCTGGCGAGGCCACGTGCCTCGCCTTTCTTTTTCCATGAGAGCATGCTATGCGCAGAGGCTTCACCCTGATTGAACTGGTCATCGTGATCCTGCTGCTCGGGATTCTGGCCGCCTTTGCCGTGCCCAAATGGCTGGGCAAAGGCGGCTTTGAAATCCATACCCTGCGCGACGAGCTGGTGGCCCGGCTGCGGCTGGTGCAGACCATGAACATGAACGAAGGCGCAGATCGCTGCACCCAGTTGGTGCTGGAGGCGAACCGCTTCGCTCACCTCACCCAGGTGGGCATCTGCAGTGCCAGCCCGATCGCCAACTGGACTACCAACCAGCGAGAGCGGGGCCGCCCGGTGCAGGCTTCCGGCACTATTGTCCTCTCCCCTGAGACATCACTCAGTTTCGATAAACGCAGTGGCCGTCCCTTGGGAACCTGCACCGCCGGCTGCGAGCTGACTGTGAGCGGAGGGGGGGAGTCAGTTCAGCTGCGCATCGAGGCCGAGGGGTATATCCATGCCCTCCCTTAACCATGCCAACTCTGCCCGCGGCTTTACCCTGATTGAGCTTGTCGTCGGCATGGTGCTGCTTGCGGTGGCACTGACCGGCATCCTGGATTTGCTTGTCAATCAGGCCCCCCAGTCGGTCGACCCGGTGCAACAGGTACGTGCCGCCCAGCTGGCGCAGCGGGTCTTGAGCGAGATTTTGCAGAAATCCTTCGATGAAGACTCGGATCATAACGGTGGCCGTTATCGCTGTGGCGAGACCATGGCGGGTGTCACCATACCCTCCTGCTCGACCAGCTATGGCCCGGATCCCGATGAAGAGGGGCTCGCCCCCTATGTCTACAACGACGTGGACGATTTTGATACCGCGGGACAATGGCAGGATGCCAGTCTGTTTACCCAGACGGCTGTCGGCGTCAGCGACCAAGAGTATCGCCACTATCAGATCAGGATCGCCGTCACGCCAGATGCGCTGTTTGGCAGCCCGGGCGCCGGAGCGCAATCCATCGGCAAGCGTGTCGCGCTGACGGTGCGACTGCCGGATGGGAGTGAAGTGGATTTCACCCTCTATCGGGGAAATTACTGATGGGGGTGCACAGGGGCTTTACCCTGGTCGAGCTGGTCATGGTGATCCTGCTGCTCGGGGTCATGGCCACCTTCTCCAGCCAGTTCATCGGGATCGGCACCCAGATCTACGGCGATGCCAGTCGCCGTGAGCAGCTGATGAGCGATGCCCGCTTCGCCCTGGAGCGGCTCAATCGCGAGTTGCGCGACGCCGTGCCTGGCTCGGTGCGCATCGAAGATGATGCGCAGAACGGGATGGATCAGGGAGCCTGCCTGCGCTTCTGGCCCATCACCACCGCTAGCCGTTATCTGGGCTCGGTGGTCAGTGCTGGGCTCACCATAGTGACGCCGGATGTGTTGCCCGAACAGGATAAGGATCTGGCCATCGTCTATCCCCTGGCAAACCCGGATCTTACCCTGGATCAGGGCTGTGTCTATGGCCGCTGCGTCGCCGGGGTTGCCACGGTAGAGAGCCCTGCGTCGGGTGCCCTGTCGCTGACAATGGATGGCAGCGTCACCGAGGATTCCCCAGGCAAGCGTGTCTACTTTGCCAACCAGCAGGTTCGCTACTGCGTGACGGGCAGTTCCCTGACCCGGGCCAGTGCTGCCATCGGGTCTGACGTCAGCGTTAGCCCATCGGCCCTGATGGCCGAGCATATCCGCCCGGCGGCCTATTACTTCTATCGGGAGCCCGCCGCCTTCAGCCAGAGCGAGGTGGGAGTGCGGCTGGAATTTGAGCGCAGCGGCGAGCGTGTCGTCTTCAATCACAAGCTGGAGCTGCTCAATGTCCCCTAGGTCCCCTCGCATGATGACGCCCCAGAGTGGCAGCGCCATCATGGTCGCCCTTTTCGTCATCGTCATCATGGCGTTGCTTGCCGCGGCCATGGGGCGTTTCCTGCTCGATAGCAGTGAAAAAAACACGGTGGAGGTGCGCGGGGTGCGGGCCTTGATGGCGGCCCAGAGCGGGCTGGAGATGGCCCTCTATCAGCTGTTTCCCAACCGC
This sequence comes from Aeromonas molluscorum 848, assembly GCF_000388115.1. GTDB lineage: Bacteria > Pseudomonadota > Gammaproteobacteria > Enterobacterales > Aeromonadaceae > Aeromonas > Aeromonas molluscorum. The sequence goes on along the minus strand of NZ_AQGQ01000057.1, from coordinate 1,260 downwards.
AGTGGTGCCGACCAGCCCGCCGCCTGCACCAATGTGGCAGCATCCCGGGCATTTGACGAGCCCGGTCTGCAGGGGTGTCAGGTGGCGGTGAGCTGCAGCGAGATCCAGACCCAGCGAGATGGCGAGACCAGCATCACCTACCGGCTCACCAGCCTGGGCTCCTGTGGTACAGCAGCGCAGGGAAGCGCCAGCCCTGATTTTGCCGTGAGCCGCACCCTGGTGGCGGAAGCCTTCGATGGCGTGACGCCCTGATAACGCCTGTGAGGAGTGAGAATTCATGATGTCCCGCTTTCGTCCCGTCCTTTGCCTGGCGCTGGTCTGGTGCTCCGCCTCGGTTGAGGCCGCCAGCCAGTGTACTGCGGCCTTCACCTACCCGGTCCAGAGTCATGCCGCTCCCGGCCGACTCACCATGAGTGGGGAGAGCCGGATCACCAGCGCCACCGTGGATACCAACTACCCCTTCCTTGGCAAAACCATCCAGCCAAATGCCAACTGCAACAACGGCGGCTATTGGAACGGGGGAACCTGGATCGCCAATTGCAACGTCAGCGGGGCCTTGGCCAATCCCCTCAAGGATGTGGCTTTTATCAGCGATCCCGATGAGTTTCCGGCCGATCCCGGCGATTTCCCCACCTACAACGGACAGAGCAACCTGGCATGTACCAGCGCCTTCACCCCCGCGCCCGGTAATTACAAGAACGCTTCCTGGAACAACGGCAACTGCCTGGCCACTCTGCAATCCGGGCAAACCTATCGCTTCGACACCCTGTCGCTCTCTGACGGGGCCGTGCTCAACCTCAATGGCGCGACCGTCTATGCCAAGGCACGTACAGGGGTACTACGAGGGTACTCGGATGGCATCAAGGGCAGTGGCAACCTGCACGTGGATCAGCTGACGGTCTCCGGCAACGGCAAGCTGTCCGGTGCGAACGTCACCGTTTATGACAGACTGGCGCTGTCGACCAGCTCGATTGGCAATGTCACGGCCAGTTTCCAACCCCACTATCTCGACAGGGCCAGCTTGAGTGGGCAGAGTCAGATGCCCATGGCGGCGGGCGACTGGGCCATCAGGGACCTGACGGTCGAGGACAACAGCGACATGACTCTGCAGGGCCACAGCTCCCTCAGCGTCTATGGACTCAAGATGAAAGACCAGGGCAGGATCACGGCGGCGGGTAGTCGCGGCGATCTGACCCTCAAGTTGCATCAGACCCTGGAGGTGAGCGACAACGGCGTCATCAATGGCTACTTGCAGGCCCC
>NZ_AQGQ01000056.1 GCF_000388115.1 Aeromonas molluscorum 848 | reverse complement strand
ACCAACCAGCCTTGGCCGTCGAGCCAGCCGCCGAGCAGGGGGGCCAGGTGCCGGAATGAAGCAGATGGCGCCATTGAGGTAGGAGATCATCTGACCGCTCTTCTTGGGGCCATAACTGTCACGGACCACGGAGAAAGCGGCCACCGACGTGGCGCAGGCACCAAAGCCTTGCAGCACCCGGGCCAGCATCAGCTCTCCCAGGCTGGCGGCAAAACCGGCGGCCAGGGCACTCAGTCCATAGAGCAAGACACCGCTCAGAGCGATTGGCTTGCGCCCATAACGATCGGCCAGCGGGCCCACCAGCAGTTGGCCCAACCCCATGCTGAACAGGAACCAGGTGATGGTGCCTTGCATCAGGGTCACCTCGGCCCCCAACTGCTCGGCCATCTGCGGGATAGCAGGCAGATAGATGTCGATGGCCAGGGGGCTGAACAACACCAGGAGCACGAGTAACAGGATCAGGGGCATGACTTACCTCAATACAGGCCGAACCGGCCAAAGCTGACGAGAGTGGGGCGGCAGTCTACTGGCTCAGTGAAATGAACAGAAATGGTATTTACTCACTTTGGTTATTCCAAACAGGAAAAACCATTCCCCCCTTGCCGACCCTTCCCGACTGACCGATAGTAGCCAAAGCCCCCTTAACCTGCTGCAGGCCTATGCCCCCCCACATCACTATTCCGGGTCGCACCTTGATCGTCGGCGATCTCCATGGCTGCCTGCAGCCCTTGCAGGAGGCGCTCGCCCGACTCGCCTTCGACCCCAGTGCAGGAGACAGGCTCTGCTCGGTGGGAGATCTCATCGACCGGGGGCCAGATAGTCCAGGCTGCCTGGCCCTGCTCGACCGCCCCTGGTTTCATGCCGTACTCGGCAACCACGAAGCCATGATGCTCGACGCGCTCGCCCCTGAAGGTCTGCCCTATGACGATAGGGCCTACCAGGACTCGCCAGCACGGACTCGCTGGCGCCGCAATGGTGGCGACTGGTTTGATGACTTGAGCCCCGCGGCCCAAGCCGAGATAAGAGGGCGTCTGCCGCAGCTGGCCCACCTGCCCCTGGCGCTGACCCTCACCACGGCCTTGGGGCGGCGTATTGGTCTGGTCCACGCCGATCCCGTCACTCAGGATTGGGCGGCGCTGACGCCGGCCTTTCTTGCCCGGCACAGGCAGGACCTGCTGTGGGATCGCGATCGGCTGCAAGGATTGCAACAAGCGCCCGCCCAACCGGCCCACCCCATCGCCAATATCGATCTGGTGGTGATGGGGCATACCCCCTTGCGCGGCAGCTGGCTGCGCCACGGCAACCTCTGCTGGATAGATACCGGCGCCGTCTATGAGGGGGAACTCACCCTGCTCGAGCCAGATACCCTCCCCCTCTAGACCAGCCTCATCGACCGGGAGCCACAATCTCGTCCAGTTTGCTGGGCGCAGCGCTGGCTACATGATGGGGCCATCTGGCCTTGAGGCGGTGCGCACTCTGCCCCCCCTCTTCCCATCTGGCTTCCTCTTTGCTTCTGAGCGCCACAAACTCGGCAATTGCTGCTTTGACTGACGGGGCCCTGCCCGTAGAATGCGCAGGTTATTTTTGCGGAGATGCACGATGAACAAGCTTGTCCTGGCAACAGGAAACCAGAAGAAGGTCAAGGAATTGGCCGCCATGTTGGCCGACATGAAGATCCAGGTGGTCCCCCAGAGCGAGTTTGCCGTGCCAGACGCCGATGAGACAGGCACCACCTTTGTCGAGAATGCCATCATCAAGGCCCGCCATGCAGCGCGCCTCACCGGCCTGCCGGCCGTGGCCGATGACTCCGGCCTGGAGGTTGACCTGCTGCATGGACGCCCCGGCGTCTACTCGGCCCGTTTCGCAGGAGAAGGGGCCAGCGACAGAGCCAATCTGGACAAACTGTTGGTCGAACTCAACGGGGCCCCCGACTACCTCAAGAGTGCTCGCTTCTGGTGCGTGCTGGTCTATATGCGCCATGCAGATGACCCTACCCCCATCATCTGCCAGGCAAGCTGGGAGGGCCTCATCATAGACGCTCCCCGTGGTGAGCACGGCTTTGGCTATGACCCGGTCTTCTTCGTGCCGGAGCAAGATTGCACCGCCGCCCAGATGCCAAGCGAGCTCAAGAACCAGCTCAGCCATCGCGGTCAGGCGCTCGCCAAGCTCAAGGCAGCCCTCGCGGCCCATTGATGCCAGGTTTGTCATGGTCAGTACGGGGGCCCAGGCCCCCGTTTCATTGCCCGGCGCTCTTCATTCGCACTGCCAATGCCCCCTCATCCCCGACACTGTCTTACACTGGGGCTCAGGCCTCTCACTGGATCCTTGGATAATCCCATGCTGCAACTGCCGCCCCTCTCTCTCTATATTCATGTGCCCTGGTGCGTCCAGAAGTGCCCCTATTGCGACTTCAACTCCCACGCCCAGAAGGGAGAGCTGCCCCATATGGAGTATGTGGCAGCCCTGCTTGAGGATCTGGACAGGGATCTGAAGTGGGCCCAGGGTCGGGCGCTGCACTCCATCTTCATCGGCGGGGGCACCCCCAGTCTGCTCTCGGTCGAGGCGATGCAAGCCTTGCTGGACGGGGTCAGAGCACGAATTGTGCTGATGGAAAACTGCGAGATCACCATGGAAGCCAACCCGGGCACCGTCGAGGCGGACAAGTTCGCGGGTTTCAAGCGGGCGGGCATCAACCGTATCTCCATCGGCGTGCAGAGCTTCCAGCAGGAGAAGCTGACCCGGCTCGGCCGCATCCATGGCCCACAGGAGGCCCGCAGTGCCGCCGCCCTGGCTCATGCCATCGCGCTGCCCACCTTCAATCTGGACTTGATGCACGGCCTGCCGGATCAGAGCCTGGACGACGCCCTCTATGACGTGCAGCAGGCCATCGACTGCGCGCCGCCGCACCTCTCCTGGTATCAGCTCACCATAGAGCCGAACACGGCCTTTGCTTCCAAGCCGCCCACCTTGCCCGATGACGATATTCTCTGGGACATCTATGAGCGGGGCCATGCCCTGCTGGTCGCCCAGGGCTATCGTCAGTACGAGATCTCGGCCTATGCCAAAGAAGGCTATCAGTGCCACCACAACCTCAACTACTGGCGCTTTGGCGACTATCTGGGCATCGGCTGCGGCGCCCACGGCAAGGTGACGGATCTTGCGGGACAAAGAGTGTTGCGCAGCGCCAAGGTCAAACATCCCAAGGGGTATCTGGACCCGGCGCGGGACTATCTCGACAGTCAATGGCAGGTCGAGGCGGCCGATCTGCCACTCGAGTACTTCATGAACCGCTTCCGCCTGTTCGAGCCCGTGCCCAAGTGGGAGTTCGAGGCCTACACCGGCCTGGCCCTCGAACGGGTAGAGACCATGCTCGACATCGCCCACAGCAAGGAGCTGATCGACGATCTTGGGGATCACTGGCAGCTGACGGCGCTGGGCCACCGCTACCTCAATGTGTTGCTCGAACTCTTCATGGATGAGTAGCTCCTGGACGGGCGGGCTCCATCCCGTCAGCTCCAATGAACAGGGCGCCTCGGCGCCCTTTGCTTATCTCATTGTTCGGTAGAAACCCGCTCAGCAACAGACGCTCATCATCTGCTGTTGGCCGGGCTCCCACCGCTTGCCATTTTTGGCTTTGCGCTGATAACTGCCTTTGCCCTTCTTGCTCTGCTCGACCCGGGCCCGAAACAGCGGATCCCCGAGCAGCGCCTGCAGATGATTATCTTTAATCTCGCCACGCTGATGGGCATAGTGCCCGCCACCTGGTTGCTCCGCGTCTGCCTTGAGCACCTTCACTCTGTCATTGGCCATCGTTGGTTCCTTTCATTACCCCTTGGGGATCAGTGGCTTGCACCTGGGCCTCGTCCCCGGATTGCGGGGTGGGGACAAGGGGCGCTCGCTCAAAAACTCGGCAATTTTGTCATCAAATAGTGCATGGCACCAGCCCCTGGCCATTTGCCGTCAGTCGTGGGCATGATGCTCATGCTGACCCGGCGCGCCGGACTCGAGCACCTCCAGGATGGCGCAATGCTCGGCGGAACGGGGCTCGCCACAGCAGATCTCGGAGAGCTCGCGGAGGTTGCGGCGAAAACGCATCAGCTCGGCGATTTTCTCCTCCACTTGGGCGAGCTTGGCATCGGCCACCGCCTTGACCTCCTGGCAGGTCACCTCGGCCTTGTGGGTATCCAGGTCGAGCAGCTCACCTATCTCCGCCAGGGAGAAGCCGACCGACTTGGCTCGGATGATAAACTCCAGCCGTCGCCTATCCTGTTCGCCATAGAGCCGATAACCGGACTCATTGCGGATGCTGGGGGTGATCAGACCGCTCTTCTCGTAAAACCTCAGGGTATCCGCCTTGACCTTGCAGGCCTTGGCCAGCTCTCCAATCCGGTACATTTATCCTCCTTCAACCCAAGCATCCTCGGCCAGCGGCCTCGACTCGGGATCATCAAACCAAGGTCATTTGACACCAAATATCGCTACTATCCCGCCTTTGTCCCGTAATTGCCAGCCAAGGCCCGAAAAGCCACGCCAGAGCCATGCCAGACGTCCGCCCCTGGCCTAAACCACTCAAAACGCAAACGTTTACCCACTCAGCACCGGAAAACGTTTAGCCCCTTACCACATAAGGGGTTGCTGAAATAAAAAATCCACCATGGCTCACATTTTTTGTGTAGAATACGCGCCCACAAGAGAGCATCGCACCAAGCGGGCATTTCCTAAAACACTCTTGGCCAAGATGGCCCCGAAGAGTGATTTGCGAAATACCCCCACATCCATTTATTTGGGGACTCTCTGTGTCATCTTGCGCTTATCGCCTGCCTGCCATGGAAGTCCCCGCACCCTGAGGACGATAGAGTGATGGAACAAGCCAGGCCCATTCGCCGCGCACTGCTGAGTGTTTCTGACAAGACCGGCATACTGGAATTTGCCAAGGCACTCAACGAGCGTGGCGTGGCTCTGCTCTCGACGGGCGGTACCGCCAAGCTGCTGGCCGAGGCAGGCCTGCCGGTGACTGAAGTGTCCGACTATACCGGCTTCCCCGAGATGATGGATGGTCGCGTCAAGACCCTGCATCCCAAGGTACATGGCGGCGTACTCGGCCGTCGCGGCCAGGATGAAGCCATCATGGCCCAGCATGGCATCTCTCCCATCGATATGGTTGTCGTCAACCTCTATCCTTTCGCCGCCACCGTCGCCAAACCCGGTTGTACCCTCGCCGACGCCGTCGAGAACATCGACATCGGTGGCCCGACCATGGTGCGTTCCGCCGCCAAGAACCACAAAGATGTCGCCATTGTCGTCAAAGCCGCCGACTATGGCCGCGTGATCGCCGAGATGGATGGCAACGGCAACAGCCTGACCCTGACGACCCGCTTCGATCTCGCCATTGCCGCCTTCGAGCACACCGCCGCCTACGATGGCATGATTGCCAACTACTTCGGTACCATGGTGCCAAGCTATGGCGACAACAAGGAAGGCGACACCGAGTCCCAGTTCCCGCGCACCTTCAACAGCCAGTTCATCAAGAAGCAGGACATGCGCTACGGCGAGAACAGTCATCAGGCTGCCGCCTTCTACGCCGAAGAGCAAGCCGCCCCCGGTTCGGTGGCCAGCGCCATTCAGCTACAAGGCAAGGCACTCTCCTACAACAACATCGCCGATACCGATGCGGCCCTGGAGTGCGTGAAGGAGTTCCCTGAGCCTGCCTGCGTCATCGTCAAGCATGCCAACCCCTGCGGCGTCGCCATTGGTGACGACCTGTTCGCGGCCTACGATCGCGCCTATCAGACCGACCCCACCTCCGCCTTTGGTGGCATCATTGCCTTCAACCGCGAACTGGATGGTGCCACCGCCGCCGCCATTATTGCGCGCCAGTTTGTGGAAGTGATCATCGCGCCGAGCGTCAGCAGTGCCGCCCGCGAGATTGTGGCTGCCAAGCAGAATGTGCGCCTGCTCGAATGCGGACAGTGGGCCGCCCAGGCGCAAGGGTTCGATCTCAAGCGCGTCAACGGCGGCTTGCTGGTGCAAGAGCGCGACCATGGCATGGTGACCCTGGGTGACCTGACCGTCGTCAGCAAGCGTCAGCCGACCGAGGCTGAGCTCAAAGACCTGCTGTTCTGCTGGAAGGTGGCCAAGTTCGTCAAATCCAACGCCATCGTCTATGCCAAGGCCGGTCAGACCATTGGCGTCGGCGCAGGCCAGATGAGCCGGGTCTACTCCGCCAAGATTGCCGGTATCAAGGCCGAGGATGAAGGACTGGTCGTAGCGGGTTCCGTCATGGCTTCCGATGCCTTCTTCCCGTTCCGCGATGGCATCGATGCCGCCGCTGCCGCCGGTATCGCCTGCGTCATTCAACCGGGCGGATCCATGCGCGACAACGAGGTGATAGCCGCCGCCGACGAACACGGCATGTGCATGGTGTTCACCGGCATGCGCCACTTCCGCCACTGATCATTCATTGAGGGCTGCCCAGGCAGCCCTCTTGAGATCCGTAATCGTTATTCCTATGCGAGAGCCCAGACGATGAAAGTATTGGTAATTGGTAACGGCGGTCGTGAACACGCCCTGGCCTGGAAGGCCAAACAGTCCCCCCTGGTCAGTCAGGTGTTCGTGGCGCCGGGCAATGCCGGCACCCAGCTTGAGTCCGGTATCGAGAACGTCGCCATCGAGGCCACCGATATCCCCGCCTTGCTGGCCTTTGCCAAAGAGCAGCAGATAGGGCTGACCATAGTGGGTCCGGAGGCTCCGCTGGTGAAGGGCGTGGTTGATGCATTCCGTGCCGAGGGTCAGACTATCTTCGGCCCGACGGCCGCCGCCGCCCAGCTTGAAGGCTCCAAGGCCTTCACCAAGGACTTCCTGGCTCGTCACCAGATCCCGACCGCCGCCTACCAGAACTTCACCGAGGTGGAACCCGCCTTGGCTTATCTGCGCGCGCAGGGTGCCCCTATCGTCATCAAGGCTGATGGCCTGGCTGCCGGTAAAGGGGTGATAGTGGCCATGACGCTGCAGGAAGCCGAAGACGCGGTGCGAGACATGCTCTCTGGCAATGCCTTCGGTGACGCGGGTGCCCGGGTGGTGATCGAGGAGTTCCTCACCGGCGAGGAGGCCAGCTTCATCGTCATGGTCGACGGCGAGCAGGTGCTTCCCATGGCCACCAGTCAGGATCACAAACGGGTCGGCGATAAGGATACCGGCCCCAACACCGGCGGCATGGGGGCCTACTCCCCCGCCCCCGTGGTGACCGATCTGGTCCATCAGCGCGCCATGGATCTGGTGATCATGCCGACCGTGCGCGGCATGGCCGCCGAAGGCAACCGCTACTCCGGTTTCCTCTATGCGGGCCTGATGATAGACGAACAGGGCAACCCCAAGGTTATCGAGTTCAACTGCCGCTTCGGCGACCCCGAGACCCAACCCATCATGCTGCGCATGCAGTCAGATTTGGTTGAACTCTGCCTGGCCGCCTGCAAAGGGGAGCTGGAGGGCAAAGAGGCCCGCTATGATAGCCGCGCCGCCATCGGTGTAGTGCTGGCCGCCGGTGGTTATCCCGGTCACTATGCCCAGAATCTGCCCATCAGCGGTCTGCCGAGCGAGGAGGTCGCCGGCGAGAAGCTGTTCCATGGCGGAACCCGTTTTGCGGGTGATACCGTAGTCACCAGCGGGGGCCGGGTTCTCTGCGCCACCGCGCTGGGTGAGACGGTGGCCGAGGCTCAGGCCCGCGCCTACCAGCTGGCCGATCAGGTCAAGTGGCAAGGGGTCTTCTGCCGCCGGGATATCGGCTGGCGCGCCATTGAGCGCGAGCAAGGGAAGTAGTTCCTGAGCGTGACGAACTAAAAAGGGCCCATCGGGGCCCTTTTTGTTGCATGTCGCTCAAGGTGCTTGAATGCCAGCTTGCCCTCGGCTCAGGCAGGCCAACACGGATCACGCCATCGGCAGGATAAGAGCTGTGCAGAAAGACAGCCGCCGCCAGGGCGTGGGCCAGAGATTGAACTCGCCATAACGAAGAGCCTCGGCTGCCCATGGCGGCCGAGGCTCTTGCATCAGACAAACCGCGCAAAAGATCAGTGCGGCGCTGAGTCCAGCATCTCGGTCAACTTGACCTTCTGCTCCGGGGTCAGCACTTTACTGATCTCGTAGATCTTCTTGGTGCGGTAGTAACGCACCTCCTGCTGCACCTTGCCCACTTCGGCCAGCTCGCCGCGAATGGCCATATCGTCCCACTTGCCATGCTTGATGGCATCCTGCAGCGCCTGATTGCTGAGCTTGCTCTTGTCTATACCCGCAATCTGCTGATCACTTTCGGCTCGAATGGTCTTGATCTTGCTGACCTGATCCGGCGTCAGCTCCAACGTCTTGACGATCATCTCTTCGATGGAGCCATGATTTACAGGGTCCGGAGCCTGGGCCATGGCGGTACCTGCAAAAACCAGAGACAGCGAAAGGGTAATGGCGCTGAGGGAATGGGTAATTTTCATGGATGACTCGCTCTTAGGGTAAAAGTACCCTCTATCTATAGCGCGGATCGCGCCGGGAAACGTAAACCCTGGCTGAATGGCTCTCGAATCTCTTCCCCCACATCTCCCTTTCCCGAGCGGGGACCTGACGATGAACGTGAACTGCCACGGGTTGGGACAAGGTTAATGCCTTGCCACCTTTTGTCACAAAAAAACCAACTATTCACAAACAGTTCACGGTCCCTCATGGCATCATGCAAGGTAAGAACTCAAATAAGGGTTCATTCGCAACCAATTGCATGTCGTTTAATGAGGAAATCCCATGTTGAAAACTGTTCGCCTGCTGCCACTGATGTTCGGTCTGATCACCCTGCCCGCCCTGGCCGGAGATCTGGAGCAGCCGATGAAGAAGATGGGCTTCAATTACAAACAGGCAACCAAGGCGAGCGATCCCGCTGCCATGGAAAAATACATCACCCAGATGCGCAGTGAAATCGATGACGCCAAGACGCGCACTATGCCGACTGCCAAGCAGGAGAAGTTCCTTGAGGGCCTCAACGAGGTTCAGGGTGAGCTGGATGCCAGTCTGGCAGCGCTCAAGGCAGGCGATGAGGCCAAGGCCCGTGAGCACCTTGCCAAGGTCAATGACCTGAAGAAGGAGTATCACAAATATGCCAAGCAGAAAGGCTAACCCTTTTCGCTGGGACACCCTGGTTCGCCTGACTCATTGGAGCCTGGCAGCTGCCTGCATCAGCAACCTCTGGCTCAATGAAGCGGGAGAAGAGTGGCATGAGTGGCTGGGTTATCTCGCCATGACGGCCATCGGATTACGGCTGCTCTGGGGGCTGACTCTGGCCAAGGGTTATGCCCGCTTGTGCGCCCTGATCCCTCGCGGTGAAGATTTTCACCGGCAAGCCAGAGAGATAGGCGAGCGATTGCCTGCAACCCCGGGCCATCACGGTACCGGCAAGCTGGCCGTTTGGGCCCTATGGTTCACTGTACTCGCCACCGGTTTCACCGGCTGGTTTCAGAACACTGAGCTGGGGTTCGGCTGGGGAGCGGATGAGTGGCACATCTGGTGTACCTGGGCATTGCAGGGGCTGATTGGTCTGCATCTGACTGCCCTGCTGTTCACCTCATGGCGCCAACGCAGCAACCTGCTCGGTCGCATGCTGCCAGGAAGAGGGGCTAGCGTGGCCTCGCCTGTCCCGCAAGACCAGCAGTCGTTGCACTGATAGCGCCGCTCTAAACGCACCTCCCCTCGATGCAACAGCATCGAACATAGACCCAGCCCCCATGGCCGGGTCTATGCATTCATCATACCGGGCCTCTTCTCTACCCCTTGCCTTCTATCTCGACCCCATATGGCAAATTGCCACTCGACGGCTTCAGCTCGTCACAGGAGCCGGGCATACTGTTTTGCCTATTCATAACATTCGGCGCAAGGAAAGCAGATGAGACAATTGATGGCACTCAAGGCGGAAGGCCGTATCGAGGAAGCTCGCCAGCATGGTTTGCTGCAGCTGGGACTGAAGCCGCAAGATGCCGAGTTGCATTACGAAGTGGCGGGCCTGCATGATCAACTTGGTCGTGAACAGGACGCCATCCCTCTTTATTGCAAGGCGATAGCGCTGGGATTGGGCGGTGATGCCCTGCGTGGCGCCTTGCTGGGACTGGGTAGCTCATATCGCAGCCTGGGACAGCATGAGGCGGCTCTCACCGCCCTGGAGCAAGGCTTGGCACGGTTTCCGCAGGCGAGTGAGTTCAAAGCCTTTCGCGCCATGGTCTATTACAACCAAAGTCGTCATAAAGAGGCCTGTGAGGCGCTGCTCGGTTTGCTTGCACAAAGCACTTCGGACCCGGCACTCACCCCATACAAGGGCGCCATGGCACTCTATGCCGAGGATCTGGACAGACGTTGGTGACAGGCTGAAAACGACAAAGCCGCTCATCCTGAGCGGCTTTGTCTGAATTTGGTGGCCCCTCCCAGACTTGAACTGGGGACCTGACGATTATGAGTCGTATGCTCTAACCAACTGAGCTAAGGGGCCATGGATGTTGCTTTGCGGCGTGGATTATAGGGGATGAAAAAGCCCTAGTCCATAGCCAGATCAATCACTTGGCGACATTTCATCCAACCTGGCCGCAAGTTCGTGATCCCTTTGGCATAAATAAAACAAAGCCCCGCATGGCGGGGCTTTGTGGGCAAGCTGGTGACTACTCGTCGAGGAAGCTGCGCAGCACTTCCGAACGGCTCGGGTGACGCAGTTTGCGCAGGGCCTTGGCTTCAATCTGACGAATACGCTCACGGGTGACGTCGAACTGTTTGCCGACCTCTTCCAGAGTGTGATCCGTGTTCATATCGATACCAAAACGCATCCGCAGTACCTTGGCTTCACGGGCGGTCAGACCGGCCAGCACTTCGCGGGTCGCGTTGCGCAGGCTCTCGCTGGTAGCCGCATCGGCCGGCAGTGCCAGGGTGGTATCCTCAATGAAATCCCCCAAGTGGGAGTCTTCATCATCACCAATGGGCGTCTCCATGGAGATGGGCTCCTTGGCGATCTTGAGCACCTTGCGGATCTTGTCTTCCGGCATCCCCATGCGCATGGCCAGCTCTTCCGGATTGGGCTCGCGGCCCATCTCCTGCAGCATCTGACGGGAGATGCGGTTGAGCTTGTTGATGGTCTCGATCATGTGCACCGGAATACGGATGGTACGAGCCTGATCCGCGATGGAGCGGGTAATGGCCTGACGGATCCACCAGGTGGCATAGGTCGAGAACTTGTAGCCACGACGGTATTCAAACTTGTCTACCGCCTTCATCAGACCGATGTTGCCCTCCTGGATCAGATCCAGGAACTGCAAGCCACGGTTGGTGTACTTCTTGGCGATAGAGATAACCAAACGCAAGTTGGCCTCAACCATCTCTTTCTTGGCACGACGGGCTTTGGCCTCGCCGATGCTCATGCGACGGTTGATGTCTTTGATCTGGGCGATGGACAGCCCCGTCTCCACTTCAATCTGTTGCAGCTTGCCGATGGCACGCAGCACGTCTTCATCCATCTCGACCAAGCGAGGCGACCAGGCCTTACCAGCTTGCTTCTGGTATTCGAACCAGGCGGTGTCGCACTCATTGTTGGTAAAGGCAGCGACGAAGGTTTTCTTCGGCATCTTGGCCTGTTCAACGCAGAGCTTCAGAATGATCCGCTCCTGGATCCGAACCCGCTCCATCATCTCGCGCATGTTGTTGACCAGGCGATCGAACTGCTTGGGCATCAGGCGGAACTGACGGAATACGTCGGCCAGCTGCGCTATGGCAGCCTGGGTATCGTCATGGGCACGGCCATTGTTCTGGATAGAGAGACGGGTGACTTCGTACTGGGCACGCAGCTCACCAAACTTCTCGCGAGCGACTTCCGGATCAGGACCAGTGTCGGCCTCATCATCCGAGCTGTCGCCATCATCGTCATCTTCCTCATCTTCCTCTTCATCTTCGTCAGCAAGATCGTCTTCGCTGAGTTCGGAGCCAATATGGGTCGCGGTTGGCGCCACATCATCGGCTTCGTTAGGGTCGATGAAACCCGAGATGATGTCGGACAGACGCAGCTGTTCGGCTTCAAATTTGTCGTACTGTTCAAGCAGATAGGTGATGGCTTCCGGGTACTCGGCGACTGAGCTCTGAACCTGGTTGATACCGTCTTCGATCCGCTTGGCGATGTCGATTTCGCCTTCACGGGTCAGCAGTTCGACAGTACCCATTTCCCGCATATACATGCGGACGGGGTCGGTTGTGCGACCAATTTCAGATTCAACAGAGGCCAGTGCTTGGGCCGCTGCTTCGGCAGCGTCTTCGTCGGCGGTACCGCCTTCGGCCATGATAAGGTCATCGGCATCCGGTGCGTTTTCCACTACCTGGATACCCATATCGTTGATCATCTGAATGATGTCTTCGATCTGATCAGAGTCAACGATCTCTTGCGGGAGGTGATCGTTCACCTCGGCATAAGTCAGGTAGCCCTGTTCTTTACCTTTGGCAACGAGGAGTTTAAGCTGAGACTGCGGGGTTTGCTCCATAGAACTCATCCGGTTGGTGTTGCTAGGTTGCGCGAGCAATGCGCTGGTGCGCAAATAGCCAATTCTAATAGAAAACCGCCAGACATGCTATGTCTGGTTGCGGCGTCGGTCTGAGAAACCCCTGCCCGCTTTGTTTGTCGGGGCCAGGCGGTTATACGTTTTTGCATTTAATCCCGTCGATTCGGGCAACAATCTTTATATTGGGACTAACCACTCAAATATCAAGCCCCGATATCATTTCTTTTCTCACTTTGTACCTCTCTGATCAACATCATCAGCTCTTGAGTCTCCTCGGCAGTAAGTCCCTGCTGGGCCACCTTAGCCTGTAGCTCTTCGATCCGCTGCTTCAAGAACTGGTTGATGAAACCGACAAAGGTGTCTTGTAACTCTCCCAGGATATCAGGCTCACGTTCGAGCTGGATCTCGAACAGGTCATGCATGGCGAGCTGGGCAAGGATCTCCCCCTCTTTCGTACCACGCCAGTGTTCGAGCAATATGCCTGTCGTGATGCCAGGTTGCGCCAGGATCTGCTGATGCAGCTTGAGCAAAAAGCCTATACCTTGCAACCTGAGCCCCGCCAGCTCCGGCATGGCTGGTAGCTCGGCGGTGATGCCTGGGTATTGCACCATCAGCGCCAGTGCCCGGCGCAGAGGGGTTAGCTTGCCCCGCTGCGGCTTAGCCTGCTCCACCTTGGATGGGGTATGGCGAGAGAATAGTTCGGTGATCCGCTGCTGGTTTTCCCCCCAGCGCATCATGCTGGAGAGTCGGGTTATGAGTCCCTCGCGGGTGAAGCCTTCCGGGACTCGACGGATCAACTCGGCGGCCTTGTTGGCCACCTCGAACTTGCCCGCTTCGCCGGAGAGTGCCGCATCCCGGGCAAGGCGCTCAAACATGAAGTCTGCAAAAGGCTGCGCCTGGTCAAGCAACAGCTCAAAGCCTGCTTTCCCTATCTGGCGTACCAGAGAATCGGGATCCTCGCCATCTGGCAGGAACACAAACTTTAGCTCACGGCCATCCTGAAGATGAGAGAGGGCGTTATCCAGCGCCCGCCAAGCGGCTTCACGTCCGGCCTTGTCACCGTCGTAGCAGCAAACCACCTCGGCTGTGGTGCGAAACAGGGTATGAATGTGGTCGCTAGTAGTGGCGGTCCCTAGCGCGGCCACCGCATAGTCGATGTCGAACTGGCCCAGGGCCACCACATCCATATAACCTTCCACCACCAGGATGCGGCGCACTTCTTTATGGGCCTGCTTGACCTCATAGAGACCAAACAGCTCGCGGCCCTTATGGAAAATGGGGGTTTCCGGCGAATTGAGGTACTTGGGCGTACCATCTCCCAACACCCGGCCACCAAAACCGATGACCCGACCTCGCTTATCCCTGATAGGAAACATGATGCGATCGCGGAAGCGATCGTAGCTGCCGGGGCCACTGTCGCGGGGGATCAGCATACCACCAGTGATCAGCAGTTGTTCATGATCCCGGCTGGCGCCAAAACGCCGCCTGACCTGATCCCAATCTCCCGGGGCATAACCAATGTTGAAACGCTTGACCACCTCGCCATTGAGCCCTCGTCCTTTGAGGTACTCCACCGCGTGGGTGGCACTCTTGAGGTTGCTCTCATAGAAGCGGGCAATCTGGTTCATCAGTTCGAATAGATCCTTACTGACTGCAGGTTGGGATCCGGCTGCACCACTGCCGCTCTGTTCGCGGGGTACCTGCATGCCTTGCATGCTGGCAAGCTCGTCGATGGCATCGGGGAATTCGAGGCCGTCATACTCCATGACAAAGCCGACGGCATTGCCATGGGCGCCACAGCCGAAACAGTGATAGAACTGCTTCTCCTGACTGACGGTGAAAGAGGGGCTCTTTTCGTTATGGAAGGGGCAGCAAGCCTGATAATTCTTGCCGGCCTTTTTCAGTCGTACCCGGGAGTCGATCAGCTCGACAATATCGGTACGAGCGAGCAGATCATCGATGAAAGATTGCGGGATCCGGCCTGCCATAACCATCCTGTTTCATGAGAGAAAAATAAAAAAAGCCGCGCATTCCCAAGGAAGCACGGCTTCTTTCGACCAACAAGGGCTCTGCCTATTACGCCAGGCGGGTTTTCACCAACGCGCTGACGGCACCGACATCGGCGCGTCCCTGAATTTTTGGCTTCAAGACAGCCATGACTTTACCCATATCGGCCATGACAGCAGCACCGCTCTGGGCGATGGCTTGCTCTATCAGGGCTTCAATTTCGGCAGCGGTCAGCTGTTGCGGCAGGAACTCCTGCAGCACCTGGATCTCGGCGGCTTCGACATCGGCGAGATCCTGGCGACCAGCGGCCTCATATTGGCTGATGGAATCACGGCGCTGCTTGACCATCTTGGTCACGACAGCGAGGATATCCTCATCATTTAGCTCAACACGGGAATCAATTTCACGCTGTTTTATCTCGGCCATCAGCAAACGAATCGTCCCCAAGCGAGCCTTATCTCTGGCAAGCATGGCGAGTTTTTGTTGATCCTTAAGCTGATCTTTCAGAGACATGGCAGAAACTCTAATTAGTACAGGCGGATACGACGAGCGTTTTCGCGAGACAGCTTCTTGGCGTGACGCTTAACGGCAGACGCTTTGGCGCGCTTACGGATAGTAGTCGGCTTCTCGTAGAACTCACGGCTACGAACTTCAGACAGGATACCGGCCTTTTCGCAAGAACGCTTGAAGCGACGCAGAGCAACGTCAAACGGCTCATTTTCACGGACTTTGATTACTGGCATGTGCCTTTCACCTCAGTGATAAATTGTTAGCTGATCATCAGTCGATCAGCATGTCTTAAAATGGTGCGAAATTATACTCTGGACAGGGAATAAAAGTAAACCCGCAGAGATCGCTCTGGTTTAAAAAACCCGCGAAGGTTACCATAGCCATCTCATTTTAGCAGTGAAATTTTTTAGCAATGCGTGTATTGGGCATAGAGACATCCTGTGACGAAACCGGGATCGCGATCTTCGATGATCAAAAAGGGATCCTTTCCCATCAGTTATACAGCCAGGTCAAGCTGCATGCGGACTACGGTGGCGTCGTTCCCGAACTTGCCAGCCGGGATCATGTCCGCAAGACGATCCCGTTGATCCAGGCCGCGTTGCTGGAAGCCGGCCTTGGCAAGGATGACATAGACGGCATCGCCTACACCGCAGGTCCTGGGCTGGTCGGGGCCATTCTGGTCGGTGCTACCATAGGCCGCTCCCTGGCCATGGCCTGGGGCAAACCCGCCATCGCCGTGCATCATATGGAAGGTCATCTGCTGGCCCCCATGCTGGAAGAGAGGGCGCCCGAGTTCCCCTTTGTGGCGCTGCTGGTCTCCGGTGGTCACTCCATGCTGGTGCGAGTCGATGGAATTGGCCGCTACCAGCTGCTCGGGGAGTCCATTGATGATGCCGCCGGCGAAGCCTTCGACAAGACGGCCAAGCTGATGGGCCTCGATTACCCAGGCGGCCCCCTGCTCTCCAGGCTTGCTGAGAAAGGCGTCACCGGGCGCTTCAAATTCCCGCGCCCCATGACCGACAGACCCGGGCTCGACATGAGTTTCTCCGGCCTCAAAACCTTCGCAGCCAATACCATCGCCTCGCAAGGGGATGATGAGCAGACTCGCGCCGATATCGCCCGGGCGTTTGAGGATGCTGTGGTCGACACCCTGGCCATCAAGTGTCGTCGTGCCCTGAAAGAAACGGGACTTAATCGCTTGGTCGTGGCTGGCGGTGTCAGTGCCAACCGCCATCTGCGCGCCCAGTTGGCCGAGCTGATGGCAAGTCTCAATGGTGAGGTGTTCTACCCCCGTCCCGAATACTGTACCGATAATGGCGCCATGATTGCCTATGCTGGCATGCAGCGTCTCAAGGCAGGCGTGTTCGAGCCACTGGAAGTCAAGGCTGTGCCGCGCTGGCCACTGGATACGCTGCAACCGATTTGAACCGGCAGCTTTTGCTGCATATAAAGAAGGGGCCCCAAGGGCCCCTTTTGAATATATAACCCATCTGAAGATGGGTAGCTGGATCCTCATCGGCATCCAATGCAGGCATCAGTTACTGCGAAACAGAGCTTCAATAGACAGCCCCTGCCCCACCATGATCTCTCTCAGACGACGCAATCCCTCGACCTGGATCTGGCGAACACGTTCTCGGGTCAGACCTATCTCGGCCCCAACATCTTCAAGGGTGGCAGGCTCGTAACCGAGCAGGCCGAAACGACGTGCCAACACCTCGCGCTGCTTGGGGTTCAGCTCCTCCAGCCAGTGGACTATGCTGCTGCGCATGTCGTCTTCCTGGGACTCCAGCTCGGGGCCCATGCCACGCTCATCGGACAGCACATCGAGCAGCGCCTTGTCACGATCCCCGCCTATCGGGGTGTCGACCGAGGTGATCTTCTCGTTGAGCTTGAGCATACGATTGACGTCGGCGACCGAGCGGTCCAAGGCAAAGGCGATATCTTCGGCCGTGGGTTCATGGTCGAGACGATGGGACAATTCACGAGCGGTACGCAGGTAAACGTTGAGTTCCTTGACCACGTGAATGGGCAGGCGAATGGTACGGGTCTGATTCATGATGGCCCGTTCTATGGTCTGGCGGATCCACCAGGTGGCATAAGTCGAGAAGCGAAAACCCCGTTCTGGGTCAAACTTTTCCACGGCGCGGATGAGGCCGAGGTTCCCCTCTTCAATCAAATCCAGCAGTACCAGGCCACGATTGTTGTAGCGTCTGGCAATTTTGACCACGAGGCGCAGATTGGACTCAATCATGCGCTTGCGGGCCGCTTTGTCGCCGCGCAGGGCGCGACGGGCGTAATAAACCTCTTCTTCCGCGGTGAGCAGGGGAGAGAATCCTATCTCTCCCAGATAGAGCTGGGTTGCATCCATCACCTTGTGCAGATCAGGCGCCAGCAACTCCTCGGAGATAGACTCCTCGGTATCGGCCGTCGCCATCTCTGTCACTTCAGCTTCTTCAACCTCCAGCTCCTCATCGCACTCTGCATCCTGCATAACCAGTTGTTCTTGGCTCATGGTGTGTCTCCCTGACCTGAACCAGAGTAAGCACTACGCTCTGGGGTTAACGCTTTGGCAAGTATCCCATTGGATTGATCGACTTGCCTCGGTACCGGATTTCAAAGTGCAAGCGCACATCCGGCGCATCCGTGCTTCCCATATCGGCAATAACAGCTCCACCCTTGACCACATCCCCTTCCCGGACTCGCAGCGCATCGTTGTGTGCATAGGCCGAGAGGTAATCATCGTCATGTTTCAGGATGACAAGCTTGCCATAACCTCTCAATGCGCTTCCGGCATAGACCACCTTACCGCCACTGGCTGCGTAGACGGGTTGCCCCTTCTGACCAGCGATGTCTATGCCCTTGTTTCCCTGCTCAGCAACAGAGAAGCCTTCGACTATCCGGCCTTTAGCGGGCCAATGCCAGGCGAGGCGCGATGATGAGGTATTGTTATTGTTTTGTGTGACACTGTTGTTATTTTGTACTGAAGTGCCAGCGTATGCTTTTGAGGCAGGCTGGGCAACGCTTTTATTGGTCACGAACGCACTGGTCGTACCTGAACTGACAGGGGTGGTCGCAGTGTTGGTGGGACGACTGCTTGCCACTGCCATTGTGGTGCCGGATGCTGCTGCCGACCCGCCCACATTGAGGGTCTGTCCTACGTTCAGGTTGTAGGGGGCGCTCAAGTTGTTACGCTGTGCAAGGGTCTGATTAGCAACACCAAACTGGCGGCCTATGCTGCTCAAGGTATCACCACGGCGCACCTGATAGGTACGCGCAGCGCTCCCGCTGCTGGCACTGCTGACCATCACCGGGCGATTATCGGTCCCATCCAACCGGATCACCTGGCCTGGATGTATGTTATAGGGAGCACCGATGCCGTTAAGACTGGCCAGAGAGGGCACGTCGCTCCCAGAATTGAATGCAATGGAGTAGAGGGTATCGCCACGTTTGACTGTGTAGCTGCGTCCCGAAATAGTCGGTTTGCTTATGTTTCCCTGCCGACTTGGCACAGCGCGCACCGAGCCATCGCTAGACAACCCCTGTACCGGCGCCGGGGTAGAGCTGGAAGAACAAGCGGCCAACAAACCGGATAAGAGGGTAACGGCGCACCCTCGCCATATATGCCCATTCATAGAAACATCCTTAACGACTAAACCAGAAATAGGCCGCTACGGCCAGGGCGATACAGATCCAGCCAAGCACATCGACATAGTGCATCAGCTTTTGCTCCATCCTCTCGCCTCCCCAGCGCATCAAGCCCGCCACCAGGAAGAAACGCATACTGCGCCCGATGAGGGAGGTGATGATGAAGGGGACAAGCGCCATATGGAGCAATCCTGCCGTAACGGTAAACACCTTGTAGGGGATGGGGGTGAAGCTGGCAATGAAAATTACCCAGATACCCCATTGTTCAAACCAGTGCTGGGCCAGGGCAATCTTGTCCTGATAACCGACGGAGACCACCAGAGGCTGCACCACGGGATCCCAAAGCGCATAACCCAGGCCATATCCGACCACAGCTCCCAACACCGAGAAGACGGTTGCCAGTGCCGCGTAGTGCCAGGCCTTGTGGGGCTTGGCCAACGCCATGGGTGCCAGCATCACGTCGACAGGAATGGGCCAGAACACTGACTCAATGAAGGCGGTGATAGAGAGGTAATAGGGGGCATATTTATGGCGGGCCCACTGCATCACCAACACATACAGGCGAGAAAACAGCTTCACTCAACATCTCCGTCAATAAGGGGCACAAAACGCACCGGTTCCAGGACTCGACTGGTCAACTGGGAGCCGTTGCGTTCGATAAGTTGCAGGGTCTGATGACTGTCCCCTACCGGTAAAACCATGCGACCGCCATCGGCCAGTTGGTCAGTGAGGGCCGTCGGTACTTCACTTGCGGCGGCCGTCACCAAAATAGCATCAAACGGTCCCTTGCTGGGCCAGCCTAGCCAGCCATTGCCATGTTTGGCCGAGACATTGTGCAAGTCCAGCTGCCTGAGCCTGCGCCTGGCCTGGAACTGCAACGACTTGATCCGCTCAACCGTATAAACCTGTTCAACCAGGTTGGCGAGCACGGCGGTTTGATAACCGGAGCCAGTACCAATCTCCAGCACATGGGCCGGATCATTTTGCATCAGCAACTCTGTCATCCGCGCCACCATGTAAGGCTGGGAAATAGTCTGCCCCTGACCAATGGGCAGGGCGGTATTGTCCCAGGCCTTATGCGCCATGGCCTCGTCCACAAACAGCTGGCGTGGCACCTTGGCGAGCGCGGCGAGTACGCGAAAGTCGCTGACGCCTTGCGCAATAAGCTGATTTAAAAGGCGCTGTACTATCACACCTTCATCCCTGTTGTTCCAACCATGCCCCCAACCCGGCCAGACTGCCATGGGCGGTCATGTCGATGGTCAAGGGAGTAATAGAGACATAGCCCTGTTCGATCGCCGCAAAATCCGTGCCTTCCCCTGCATCCTGCTGCAAGCCGGGTGGGCCAATCCAGTAGATGGTCTGGCCACGAGGATCCTGGGCGCGGATCACGGATTCGGCCCTGTGGCGATTGCCAAGCCGGGTGATCTTGATGCCCCTTATTTCATCAAGGGGCAGATCAGGCACATTGACGTTGAGGATCTGGTTGGCTGGCAGCGGAAACTGCATCAAGCCTTTGACCAGCTGAACGGCATAGTGAGCGGCCGAGGCAAAATGCGTCCGACCGACCAGGGAGATTGCCAGGGAGGGGTAGCCTAAATGGCGCCCCTCGGTAGCGGCAGCGACCGTCCCCGAATAGATGACATCATCCCCCAGGTTGGCGCCGTGGTTGATCCCGGCCACCACCATGTCTGGCTCGGGGCGCACCAGTTCGTTGACTGCCAAGTGCACGCAGTCGGTCGGTGTCCCCTTGACCGCATGATACCCGGTTTGCGGGATGCAGCTGACCCGCAGGGGTGTCTCCAGCGTCAGGGAGTGGCTGGCCCCGCTGCGATTGCGATCCGGTGCGACCACAATCACTTCGCCGCAGCTACGCAGCGCCTCGCTCAGGGCATGGATCCCTTCGGCATGAACACCGTCATCGTTACTCACCAGAATGCGCATCTGTGCTCTTCCTGAAACCATCAAACAAGGGGGACCGAGGCCACAGCTGCCACGTCGTTATGCCACAGAGGGCGCATCATGACCATCGCCCTGGTTCCTGAAACCATGGTCGGCCTCTTCAGCCTGCATCAATTCACGGACCACACTGGTTGCGAAGGCACCGGCTGGCAAGAAGAAAGAGAGGGTCAGCGCCTCCGCATCCAGGGTCCAACTCATCGCTTCCGGCTTGAGCAAGAGCGGGCGCCTGTCTTGATCCAGTCCCGCCTTCTCCAACCCCTCACACCACTCGCCATAGGGCGCCAATGCGGCCTGTTCAAATTCGGCGGCGGCACCCTGGCTAGCCAATCGGCCACGCCCCCACTGGGGGGCGGTCAACTGCACATCACCGGAGACCAGACGCGCGGTCAGTTCAGGGGTCACGCTCTCTTCACTAAAGATGGAGTGACTGCCCTTGAGCATCACGCAATCGCCGGCCAGCAACTTGCTGGCCAGCCCCTGTTCAACGCGGGCGCTGACGATAGCATTGAACAGCATGCTGCGGGCAGCCGAAAGGTACAGAGAGCGCTTGTTGCGATCCTTGATCCGCTTGCCGGCAAACATCGCCTTGGCCGCGTCCAGATTGCTGCCACCCCGGCCGAAGCGCTGCTCACCATAATAATTCGGCACGCCCTGGGCGGCGATGGCCTGCAGGCGAGAGACCAGATTGTCAGCCTGCTCCAGCCCGGTCAGACGCAGGGTGAAGTGATTGCCCTTGAGGTAACCGACCCGCAGCTTCTTGTTATGACGATTGGCTTGCAGGATCTGGATGCTGTCGCTCTCGATCACCGACAAATCCGGCGAACCTTTGCCCGGCAGGTGAATGCCGAACCACTGCTCGGTCACGGCGTGGCGATCTTTCAGGCCAGCCCAGGTCACTGCATTGCGATTGACCCCGGCGGCATCCGCCAGCAAGCCCGCAACCCAAGCGGTGTTTTCACCAGTCTTGCGTACTCGTACGAAGATATGTTCACCTTCGCCGCAAGGTTCGAAGCCGAGATCCTCGACCACCACGAAATCACTGGCCTGAGCCTTGAGAATGCCACGGGCCTCTGGGGTACCGTGCAGATATGCAAGTTGTTGCGACATTATTGTTTTACCAGTAAGACGACGGCTTCGGTGGCTATGCCTTCCTTGCGCCCCGTAAAGCCCAGTTGTTCGGTAGTGGTCGCCTTGACGTTCACCCTGTTCAATTCACATTGCAGATCGGCGGCCAGCACGGCGCACATGGCCTCGATGTGGGGGGCCATCTTGGGAGCCTGGGCAATGATGGTCACATCCAGGTTACCGATGGCATAGCCCGTTTGCTGCACCCGCGCAAAGACATCTCGCAGCAGGATGCGGCTGTCTATCCCCTTAAATTGGGCGGCCGTATCGGGGAAATGGCGACCTATGTCACCGGCACCTATGGCGCCGAGCAGGGCATCGCTCACCGCATGCAGCACGACGTCCCCATCCGAATGAGCCAGCAGCCCCTGTGCATAGGGCACGGCAACACCGCCCAGCATGCAGGGGCCATCCCCGCCAAACTTGTGTACATCAAAACCG
>NZ_AQGQ01000055.1 GCF_000388115.1 Aeromonas molluscorum 848 | reverse complement strand
CTCAATATCGTCGAATTCGCCGACACCGACGAGCAAGAGCATCAGGCCAAGGTGGCTGAATTGCGCCGCCGCATCGATGCGCTGCTGGCGCGCGGGGAAGCGGGCATCATTGGCTATCAGCTGTGCAATCACCTGCCGAGTATCGAAACCATCTACGGCATGCGCAAAAAGTCGGTGGGGCTGCTTGGCAACGCCGAAGGGCGCAAGAAGCCGGTGGCCTTCACCGAAGATACCGCCGTGCCGCCAGAGTCCCTGGCTGACTTCATCATGGAGTTTCGTGCCCTGCTCGACGGACACGGCCTCGACTACGGCATGTTCGGCCACGTCGATGCGGGGGTATTGCACGTGCGTCCCGCGCTGGACCTGTGCGATCCCGAGCAGGAGGTACTGCTGCGGCGCATCTCGGATCAGGTGGTGGCGCTCACCGCCAAATATGGCGGCTTGATGTGGGGGGAGCACGGCAAGGGGTTTCGCTCCGAATACAGCCCCGCCTTCTTCGGTGAGCTGTGGGAGGAACTGCAACGGGTGAAAGGCGCTTTTGACCCAGGTAACCGCCTCAATCCCGGCAAAATCTGCATGCCCTATGGCAGTGGTGCCGAGCTGGTGTCGGTCGATGGTCCCAAGCGCGGCAAGTTCGACCGCCAGATCCCCATTGCGGTGCGGGAAAGTTACACCCGCGCCATGGATTGCAATGGCAACGGCCTCTGCTTCACCTTCGAGACCGACTCCCCCATGTGCCCCTCGGTCAAGATCAGCCGCGACCGCCGCCACTCGCCGAAAGGTCGGGCAGGACTGATGCGCGAATGGTTGCGTCAACTCGCCGAGCAGGGCTTCGATCCGCTGGCAGAGGAGGTGGCGCTGCAAAGCCGTGGCTTAGCGATAAAGGGGATAGTCGACAAGTTTCGCAATACGGTGGCCCGCAGTCGTGGCCAGTATGACTTCTCCCACGAGGTGATGGAGGCGATGGAGGGGTGCCTGGCCTGCAAGGCATGCACCAGCCAGTGCCCCATCAAGGTGGATGTGCCAAGTTTTCGGGCTCGTTTCATCCAGCTCTATCACGCCCGCTACCTGCGTGGTCCCAAGGATTACTTCGTCGGCACCGTTGAAAGCTATACCCCCTGGCTTGCCAAGATGCCCAAATTGGTCAACTTCTTCTTGGAAAAGGAGTGGGCTCAGCGCCTGAGCGCCAAGAGTATCGGTATGGTGGATGTGCCGCTACTGAGTATTCCGACCCTGAACGAGGAGCTGCGCGATCATCGTGCCCGCTATTTCGACCTTGCCGGGCTGGAAGCCATGAGCGCCGAGCAGCGAGCCAAGGTGGTGCTGCTGGTGCAAGATCCCTTTACCAGCTATTACGATGCCCCCGTGGTACGAGACCTGGTCCGACTGATGACCAAACTCGGTTATCAGCCCTATCTGTTGCCTTTCCAGCCCAACGGCAAGCCTCAGCATGTGAAAGGCTTTTTACGCGCCTTCGCCCGCACCGCAGCCAACAGTGCGCAATTTCTTAACCGTCTGGCCCGCCTCGATGTGCCGTTGGTGGGGGTCGACCCCTCCCTGGTGCTCTGTTATCGCGATGAATATGTGAAAGCGCTGGGTTCAGCCCGCGGCGACTTCCAGGTACTGCTGCCCCAGGAGTGGTTGCTCTCCATTCCGGCGCCGTCGCCCAAGATTGCCGATGAGGCGACGGAGGCGGAACCCTGGTATCTGTTTGCCCACTGCACCGAGAAGACGGCCAAACCGTCGACTCATGGTGACTGGGGCACTTTGTTTGGCCGTTTCGGCGCTCGTTTGCAGCCTGTGTCGGTGGGCTGTTGCGGCATGGCGGGCACTTATGGTCACGACGCCAAACAGGTGGACAATTCCAAGGGGATCTATGCCCTGAGCTGGGCCGAGCCGCTTTCCCGTCTGCCCAAGGCGCGCTGTCTGGCCACCGGCTATTCGTGCCGCAGCCAGGTCAAACGGATGGAGGGGGAGAAGCTCAAGCATCCGCTGCAGGCCCTGCTGGAACTGCTCTGATGCTGACGCTTCCCAAGCGGTTTCGGGTGCCGCAAGCCTTTCGGCACCCGAGTTTTCTGTTGCTGCCGGTCAACCCGACCCAGGCTGTGGTGGAGTTTGTGGCCATGTTGCGCGAGCGGGAACAGTTGCATCAGCTGTTTCGCCCCGAGGATGTCTGGCCTTCCGCCCAGTTCAGCCTGAGCCAGCATGAGGAGGATCTGGCCTGGCAACGATCCGAGTTTCTGGCCAAGCGATCTTTTGCTTATGGCCTCTGGAGCCCGGATCGGGAGCCGCAATTTTGGGGCGGGGTCTATCTCTATCCCTCGGTTCTGCCGGAGGTGGCGGTGGAGCTCTTCTTCTGGAAGGTGGCCGATGCCCCGCTTGGCGATGCCGAGCTTGAAACCGAGTTGCGGGTCTGGCTCGGCAAGGTCTGGCACTGGCCCGAACCCTGCTTGCCGGGGCGGGAAGTGCCCTGGGCCGAGTGGCCCGGCATCAGCTATCCCTGGTAAACCGGATGCCGACCTGCTCAGGCAGGCGGCATCTGCCAGCTTGTTCCCCATGATGTTCACCCCATTTCAGGAGATCTGCAGTTCATGAGCGACGATAGACAGGCTATCTGGCAACAACCTCTGAGCTTGGCGCAGCTAAACGCGACATCGGCCAACACTCTGATGGCCCATCTCGGTATCAGCTACTCCGACTTTGGGCCCGATTGGCTCGAGGCGACCATGCCAGTGGACGCGCGCACCCATCAGCCTTTTGGCATGTTGCACGGCGGTGCCTCTGTGGTCTTGGCGGAGAGTCTGGGATCGGTGGCGGCCAATATGTCGGTTGGCAGCGACAGTTATTGCGTCGGCCTTGAGATTAACGCCAATCATCTGCGTGCCAAGCGGGAAGGGGTGGTGACAGGGCGCTGTTCTCCCCTGCACCTGGGGGCAACGACTCAGGTGTGGCAGATAGAGATTCGGGATGAAAGGGCGCGTTTGCTTTGTATTAGTCGTTTGACCGTTGCCGTGCTCAAACACAAGCGGGACAAGGGCTAGCGAGCATTGCGATCTGCTATCACGCACCATGGCTGAAAAATAAGCAAGCCATAGTCGCAAGATCCCTCTATAATTGCCAACGTCTTGAGAGGCTTATCACATTTTTCAAGACAGCAGAACAAAGTGGCGCTATAATCGCCGCCTTTTGCTATTCCGCGGTGTTTAGCCGCCTGCCTTAATCTGGAAGAATCTATGTCTGATACCGAACAACTGCCCCTTTTTAGTGAGCTTGGACTGGCCGCGCCCGTATTGAAAGCGCTGCAGGACGTGGGCTATGAGCGCCCGTCACCAATCCAGGCCGCAGCAATTCCCCACCTGATGGCGGGACACGATCTGCTGGGGCAGGCGCAAACCGGTACAGGGAAGACCGCTGCTTTTGCCTTGCCTCTGTTGTCTCGTCTGGAAGCTGGTAACCGCAACACCCAGGTTTTGGTGTTGGCTCCGACCCGTGAACTGGCGCTGCAGGTTGCAGAAGCTTGCCAACGTTATGCCAAGCACATGCCGGACTTCCACGTCCTGCCCATCTACGGCGGCTCCTCTTACGAAACCCAGACCCGCGCCCTGCGTCGTGGTGCCCAGGTTGTCGTGGGTACCCCTGGCCGTGTGATGGATCTTATCCGTCGCAAGAACCTGGACCTCTCCGGTCTGAGAGCTCTGGTACTGGACGAAGCCGATGAAATGCTGCGTATGGGCTTCATCGACGACGTGGACTGGATCATGGATCAGTGCCCGAGCACTCGTCAGGTCGCGCTGTTCTCTGCCACCATGCCGGACCAGATCCGTCGTGTTGCCCAGAAACACCTGAAGCAGCCCAAAGAGATCAAGATCATCACCAAGACGTCCACTGCACCGACCATCCGCCAGCGCTACTGGCAGGTAACAGGTCTGCACAAGCTGGACGCCATGACCCGTTTGCTGGAAGTCGAGCCCTACGAAGCCGTACTGGTGTTTGTTCGTACCAAGAACGCCGCCGAAGAGCTGGCTGGTAAACTGGCCGCTCGCGGTCACGCCTGTGAAGCCCTGCACGGTGATATTCCGCAGAAGTTGCGTGAGCGTACCGTCGACAAGCTGCGTCAGGGCCAGTTGGACATCCTGATCGCCACCGACGTGGTCGCTCGTGGTCTGGACGTTGAGCGTATCACCCACGTGGTGAACTACGACATCCCTTACGACACCGAATCCTACGTACACCGTATCGGCCGTACCGGTCGTGCCGGTCGCAAGGGTGAGGCCATCCTGTTTGTTGCTCCCCGTGAGCGCCGCATGTTGCGCGCCATCGAGCACGCCACTCGTCAGGCCATCGAGCCGATGAAGATGCCGAGCACCGAAGACATCAACCAGCACCGCATGACCAAGTTCAAGGAGCGCATCCGGGAAACCATGATGGGCGAAGAGCTGGAGCTCTACCTGAACCTGGTGAACGAGCTGATCGAAGAAGATTCTGCCGATCCGCTGGAGCTGGCTGCCGCACTGGCCAAACTGGTACAAGGCGACCAGCCGTTGTTGCTGGATGACTCCATCCCTGAGCCGCAGTTCAATGCGGGCAGCGGTCGTGACTTCGAACGTCGTGACGGTGGCCGTGACTTCGGCAGCCGTGATGCGGGTGACCGTGGTGATCGTCCTGCTCGTCGCATGCCGTCCCTCGAGCCGCGTCCGCTCAAAGACAACCCGGATGTGGAGATGGAGCGCTACCGTGTAGACGTGGGTGCTCATCACGGCGTCAAGCCGGGCCAGATCGTTGGCGCCATCGCCAACGAAGCGAACATCGAGAGCCGCTTCATCGGTAACATCGACATCGCCGATGACTTCTCCACCGTCGACTTGCCCAAGGGCATGACTGCCGACGTACTGGAAGTGATCAAGAAGGCCCGTGTCTGCCAACGTCCTCTGCAGATCACTCGCTATACCGAAGTGCCTGCCGGTACCAACACCGCGCCTCGCCCTCCGCGTAGCGATCGTCCTTTCAACAAGGATCGCCGCCCCAGCGGTGACCGCCCGTTCAACAAGGGTGGGGAGCGCCGTGAAGGTGGCTTCAATAAAGATCGTAAATTCGCTGGTAAGCGTCGCGACAGCTAAGCGCTAACACCATGCCAAGAGGCCGCTCATCGAGCGGCCTTTTTTATGCTTGCTAATTGTAGTCACAACGATGATGCGCTCACCCCGTAGTCGGGCAATTTCCTTTGGCTCCACCTTGGTTCAAGGTGACAGGCAAGCGGGATCCTGCATCGAGAGGCTACCGAATTTGCCACTGCCATACCGGTGACCATGGCTCTTTCTGTTTTAGGTTCATGGCCAGCACATGGGTGGCTAAAGCACTGTTGCCCCAGTGGTTGGGATGGGCATCAGCCTCTATGGGCTCGGTAGATGCAGATAACGCTGTTCAGCGTCGTTTATCGGGCAGGATGCGGCCATGACGCTATCACGGCCAATGAGACTGCACTCAATCAACCTAGCCATTGGAGTTTTGCGGGCTTGGGAAGGCTTGCGACATGGTTCTCTCTGCTTGAGGGGCGGTGGGGTTATCTTGCTGGATTCGGGAGGCGGAAATCGCCCATCTATATATGGCATCTAGCCTGAGAGCCGAGGGGGCAGGATCAAGACCCTGTATGGCGGGCATATTGTTAAGGGGCATCCAGGTCTCCCCGATGCTCTTGTTTTACGGGGTAACGACCAGGGAGATAACCCCTCGATAAGTTCGTGAAGCAGACTGCGCTGGCAATTCAGTGGAGGTTGGATGGGGGCGAGGGAGCCTCCGGCTATGAGTTGATGATCCGGGGGTCTGGTGCAGCATGGGGGCAACTGAGTCAGCCATGGTGACGCCATATGGGTTGAAGCTCGCGTCATTTATCCGTAGCCTGTGTGGTTCTGGCTTGAAAAAAGGGTGGCTTGCCTATGGCAGCAACGCGGTTGCAAGGGGTGATTTCTCCCCTGATAAGTTTAGTGATCTTCATTCTGGGTCATGGCTTGATGAGCACACTGCTGACGATGCGGCTCTCGGCCGAGCAGGTAGATGCTCAGGCCATAGGCCTGGTTTCTGGCGCCTACTTTGCCGGTCTGGTACTCGGATCCTTTGCCAATGCCCGTCTCATCATCAGAGTGGGCCATATCCGTGCCTACGCCGCCTATGCCTCTCTCATCTGCACATTGACCATACTGCATGGTCTCATTGTCGATCCCTGGGTCTGGGCCGGGCTCAGGCTGCTGGGGGGCTTTGCCACAGGCGGCCTGTTTGTGGTGCTCGAATCCTGGATGCTGGTCTCCAGCACCCCGGCCAATAGGGGCAAGCTGATGTCCCTCTACATGATATTGCTCTACGGTGCCTTGGCCGCCGGTCAGCTGCTGCTCAAGGTAGTAGACCCCATGATGCTGGTGCCATTTGCCCTGTGCGCCATGGCCGCCTCTCTCTCAGTGATCCCGCTAGCTCTCTCCAGGGTTGCCATGCCCGCCATGATACAACCCCAGAAGGTGGGCTTTCTCGAGTTGTTCCGCCTCACGCCGGCAGGCATGTGGAGCAGCATGACCTCGGGCCTCATTTTGGGGGCCATCTATGGTCTGCTGCCGCTGTTTTTCACCGACAGTGGCTACCCCATCGAGCGGGTAGCCAACATGATGGCCGTGGTGATCCTGGGGGGGATGTGCCTGCAATACCCAATCGGGCGCATATCGGACCGTTTCGATCGGCGCCTCATCATTGGCGTCCTGGCCGCCCTGCTCTCCGTCATTGCCTTGCTAATGGCGGCATTGCCCGCGCCCCAACCTCAGTGGCTGATGACCGGACTCATCTTCCTGTTTGGCGGCCTGGCGTTCTCGATTTACCCCCTGAGCCTCAGCCATGCCTGTGATGAGCTCAAGCCGGATCAGGTACTCAGTGCCAACCAGGGGTTGTTGCTCTCCTATAGCCTGGGCGCCATGATAGGACCGGTGCTCGCGCCAACCGCCATCCACCTGTTTGGTCCCCAGGGCCTGTTTGCCTACTTCTGCCTGTGCGGCGTGTTGCTGACGCTGTTTCTGGTATGGCGTCAACGGGTTAGAGCGCCAGTCCCCCTGGCCGAACACCAGCAGTTTATGCCGGTGCCTCCCAATACGCCCATGAGTGCTGAGCTTGAACCCAGACCCGATGTGGAGCTGGCAGAGCCCCAGGGGCAGACGAGTTAGCCGGGTACTGACCGGGAGTCAGGATCCGGGCTGAGCAGGACAAAATAGCGTAAAGGACCTTGATGCCATGGTGAGATCCAGAGCGCAAGAGAGGCCAGCAGATCACCGAGGAGTTCATATGCAGACCGAGCTGGTGGCCATGAGCCAGGCTTATTATGAGAGTTATGTGGCGCAATCTTGGCGTGACTATGCCGAGGAGAATGTGGCGACCGGTCGTTGGCCACTGGCCGGGGCAGTCGCGCGAGCCCAGGCCGAATATGACGCCCTGCTGCCTCAAGGGTTGGATACCGCCGATCATCGACTGTTTGAGATCCGTGATGGGGAAGGGCAGACAGTGGGTGGGCTCTGGTTTGCGCTGCGAGGATCCGATGAGGGGCGCAGCGGTTTCGTGTTTGACATCACCATCTTGCCCCATGCCCGGCGTCTGGGCCATGGGCAGCGGGCCTTCGAGTTGCTCGAGCCCCTGGCCCGCGACTTGGGGCTTGCCAGCATAGGATTGAACGTGTTTGCCAACAATCCGGCGGCCTTGGCCCTTTATCGCAGGTTGGGCTATGAGGTGACCAATATCGCCATGAGCAAGCGGCTCATGCCACGGGAGTGACTGGGTGGCCCGAAGCGATGCCCGAAACGGGAATAAAAAAACCGGTGCCTTGGCACCGGTTTGCGATCGGGTTGGTCGAGGTTAGGCCAGGGCGGGTTCAGCTTGTTGAACCTGAGCAGGCTCAGGGGTGCGGATCAGGTGATCAAATGCCGCCAATGCTGCGGTGGCACCCGCGCCCATGGAGATGATGATCTGCTTGAACGGCACCGTAGTGGCATCGCCAGCGGCATAAACACCGGGCAGGGAAGTGGCGCCTCTCGCATCGATTTCTATCTCGCCAAAGCGGGTCAGGGCAATCTCGCTCCCCTTGAGGAACTCGGTGTTCGGTACCAGACCTATCTGGACGAAGATGCCCGCCACCGCCAGGTGCTTGATTTCCCCGGTGGTGCGATCTTCATAATCCATCCCCACCACCTTGCTGCCATCGCCTATCACTTCGGTGGTGCGGGCGCTCATGATGATGTCGATGTTGCCCATGGAGCGGGCCTTCTTCTGCAATACGTCGTCGGCACGCAGGGTATCGGCGAACTCCACCACAGTGACGTGCTCGACGATGCCAGCCAGGTCGATGGCGGCTTCGATACCTGAGTTACCACCACCGATCACCGCCACGCGCTTGCCCTTGAAGAAGGGGCCGTCGCAGTGCGGGCAGTAGGCCACGCCCTTGGTGCGGTATTTGACCTCACCCGGTACGTTCAGATCGCGCCAGCGGGCACCGGTCGCCAGGATCACGGCGCGGCTCTTCAAGGTGGCACCAGAGGCCAGCTCCACATTGACATAACCATCCTTGCTGATGGCGGCGGCACGCTGTTCGGTGATCACTTCCACCCCGTACTGCTTGACGTGCTGCTCCAGGCTGGCGGCCAGCTTGGGACCTTCGGTGTAGGTCACGGAGATGAAGTTCTCGATGCCGACGGTGTCCATCACCTGGCCACCGAAACGCTCGGCGACGATGGCGGTACGGATCCCTTTGCGGGCGGCATAGATGGCAGCGGCTGCCCCCGCCGGCCCCCCCCCACGACCAGGACGTCGTAGGGCGCTTTCTCGCTCAGCTCGGCGGCCTTGCGTTCTGCGGCGCCGGTATCGAGCTTGGCAACGATCTCCTCCAGGGTTATGCGGCCCTGACTGAACGGCTGACCATTCATATAGACGTTTGGCACGGCCATGATCTGACGCTCATTCACTTCATCCTGGAACAGGGCACCGTCGATCATGGTGTGGGTGATGCCGGGGTTCAGGGTCGCCATCAGGTTCAGCGCCTGCACCACGTCCGGGCAGTTATGGCAGGACAGAGAGATATAAGTCTCAAAGTGGAACTCGCCCTTCAGGTTCTTGACCTGCTCCAGCACGGCCGGATCGGCCTTGGAGGGGTGGCCGCCGCTTTGCAGCAGGGCGAGCACCAGGGAGGTAAATTCATGACCCATGGGGATGCCGGCAAAATGAACACGCGGGGCCTGGCCCTGGGGCGCGATGCTCATGGAAGGCTTGCGGGTATTACTGCTATCAGTCATGGAAATTTTGGGGGACATGTCGCTGATTTCGCGGGCCAGGGCCAGCAGCTCTGCGGACTTGTCGCTGTCATTGCCGGACACGCTGATCTCGATAGGATTGACGATGTACTGCAAGTAACCGTTGAGCTGCTGTTTGAGGTTGGTATCTAACATGGTCGAATTCCTTCTTGTTATTGCGGGTCGGCGCATTACTGGATTCAGAAAGCACTGGGCCAGAAAGCAGACCGGCCCTTGAATGGGCCGGTCTTGGAGGAGGGAGGCTTAGATTTTGCCTACCAGATCCAGGGACGGCGCCAGAGTGGCATCACCCTCTTTCCACTTGGCCGGGCACACTTCACCCGGGTGGGAGGCAACGTACTGGGCAGCTTTGACTTTGCGCAGCAGTTCCAGAGCGTCACGACCAATGCCACCAGCGTTGATTTCAACGATCTGGATGATGCCCTGCGGGTCGATGACGAAGGTGCCACGGTCAGCCAGGCCAGCTTCTTCAATCATCACGCCGAAGTTGCGGGTGATGGCACCAGTCGGGTCACCAATCATCGGATACTGGATCTTCTGGATGGTGTCGGAAGTGTCATGCCACGCTTTGTGAGTGAAGTGGGTGTCAGTGGAGACAGAGTAGATCTCGACGCCCAGCTTCTGGAATTCGGCGTAGTTGTCAGCCAGGTCACCCAGCTCGGTCGGGCAAACGAAGGTGAAGTCAGCCGGGTAGAAGAACACCACGGACCACTTGCCTTTCAAGTCAGCGTCGGAGACCTGAACGAATTTGCCATTGTGGTAGGCGGTAGCGTTGAACGGCTTGATCTCGGTATTGATATAGGTAGACATCTATTTGCTCCTGTGTGTCCCTGGGGCAACGATTTGCGACCCTGGGTTAGTTGACTGGGATGATGATAGGGCCATTTCCCAATCGGTTAAAGCGGCAATTATGAATCGGACAAATCTGTTTTTTAGATTAACCATCTTGCCTGTACCCAGGATGAATATACCGATCAATTTAGAATAAACATATGTTTTCTAAAGATAAGGGAGATGTTAAATCCAGCTTTACCCCATGTTGGAGGGGAAGTGTGAGGCGAAGGTGGTGTAGCGCCGGGAATCGGCGCTGGAGGGGCAGTGATGGGCGGCTTGATCCGGAAAGGTCGCCCCAGCAAGGGAGATCTGCGCAGGCCCTGGGTCTTTGGTTTCCTGGGGGGTATCTGCGCGAAAATGACAGATAAAAAAATCCCGGCGCCAGGGCCGGGGTATCAAAACAAAGGAATGGCAATAAAAATAAAGACTCACTACGGGGTGTGCAAACTTGCAGAGAATGAGAAGACGCTAGGGTGGTTGCACGCGCCACAGGCATCTTCTCGGCAAACATTGCATGGGGGAATAATAGTGTGATCAATATCACATTGCAATGGCTTTATGTTCTTTTAAAGTCAAAATTGGTCATTAAAAAAGATTAATGGCGAAAATACCGCCTAAATAAACTTGTTTTTGTAATTTAATTACCAAATGTAGATCTGTTCACTACAGCATTAGTCAGTGATGGGTGAGGGGTCACTGTCTTCCATCAGCTCCAGCAAGTTGATCGCCACCGTGATCATATCCGACTCGGTGACTATGCCGACCAGCTGTCCCTTGTCTTGTACCGGCAGGCAGCCATAGCGATGCCGTTGCAGATACAGGGCGGCTTCTTTGATACCGGCATGGGGGCTGACGGTGGCGACTTTGCGGGTCATGATCTCCTCGAGACGCACGCTGTCGGTAAATTCGGCCTCCCGTTCAGGGTCAATTAGCAATAGCTTGGATTCGCGCGTTGCCAGTATGTCGGTGAGCGTAACCAGGCCGAGTAGCTGCCGCTGTTCATCGACGATGGGAATATGGCGGATCCGCTCCTGCTGCATCAGGTCCATCGCCTGCTTGACGCTGTTGTCCGGCCCCAGGGTGAAGGGCTGCTCTGTCATTATCTCGCTCAGGGTCATCATGCGAACCTCCTTGGGACCAACCTTGTGTGGCTCACTTCACCCTAGCCCAGTGGCGAGGGGCAAAACATGATCGGAGTCAAGGGGGAAGGCAATAGCCAAATTAACTGATCCTGGTTCACAAAGCGGGTCTGTACCCCTTGTATCCCTTGTGTTTTTGGCCTTTTCGGTTGCCATGCCTGTGGGGGATAACTAGACTAGCCGCCGATCCTATTGCCAAGCCAAGTAGTCACGATGCAAGTATCCGATTTTTCCTTTGAGTTGCCCGATGAGCTGATCGCCCGCTATCCCATGAGCGAACGTACTGCCAGCCGTCTGCTTCAACTTGATGGCGACAGCGGCGCCCTGCGCCACGGCCAATTTGTCGACGTACTCGACCTGCTCAATCCCGGCGATCTGCTGGTGTTCAATAACACCCGGGTCATTCCTGCTCGCATGTTTGGCCAGAAGGCCAGCGGCGGCAAGCTGGAGGTGCTGGTAGAGCGTATTCTGGATGAGAAGAGCGTATTGGCCCATGTGCGCGCCTCCAAGGCGCCCAAGCCAGGCACCCGCCTCATACTCGATGGGGGTGTTGAAGCCGAGATGCGCGCCCGTCATGACGCCCTGTTCGAGATCCACTTCCTGGATCCCCGCCCCGTGCTCGACATCCTCGACGCCATCGGCCATATGCCGCTGCCGCCTTATATCGACAGGCCCGATGAGGATGCCGACAAGGAGCGCTACCAGACCGTTTACAACCAGAAGCCGGGTGCCGTGGCGGCGCCGACCGCGGGTCTGCACTTTGACGAGCCGCTGCTCGAGCGGATCAGGGCCAAAGGGGTGGAGACCGCCTTTGTCACTCTGCATGTGGGGGCGGGAACCTTCCAGCCGGTGCGGGTGGACAAGATTGAAGATCACCACATGCACTCGGAGTATGCCGAGGTGCCACAAGAGGTGGTCGACGCCATCGCGGCGACCCGTGCCCGTGGCGGCCGAGTCATTGCCGTGGGTACCACTTCGGTACGTTCGCTGGAGAGCGCCGCCAAGGCGACCCTGGCCCAGGGTCAGCCGCTGGCGCCCTTCTTCAGCGACACCGACATCTTTATCTTCCCCGGCTACCAGTTCCAGGTGGTCGATGCCATGGTCACCAACTTCCATCTGCCCGAGTCGACCCTGATCATGCTGGTCAGTGCCTTCGCCGGGTATGATAACGTGATGGCGGCCTATCAGGCGGCCGTGGCCGAGCAGTACCGTTTCTTTAGCTACGGGGACGCCATGTTCGTCACCCGTCGCCGGGCGAAGGTATAAACCTCGCCCTTCAGAAGCCGTTCAGGGACTGTTTGGCAGGATCTTGGCCGGCTTCTTGTTGTATCGGGCCCATCGGGTCCCCTGCTGTCAGACTGTTTCTCTGACTGAATCGAGGTAGCAATGAAATTTGAACTGAAAACCACCGACGGCCGGGCCCGTCGCGGCCAGCTGGTGTTTGAACGTGGCGTGGTCCAGACCCCGGCCTTCATGCCGGTCGGCACCTACGGCACCGTCAAGGGGATGACCCCGGAAGAAGTACGCGAGACCGGCGCCGAGATCCTGCTGGGCAACACTTTCCACCTCTGGCTGCGGCCGGGCCAGGCGGTGATGCGCGCCCACGGTGATCTGCACGATTTCATGAACTGGCAGGGTCCCATCCTGACCGATTCCGGTGGTTTCCAGGTATTCAGCCTGGGGCACATTCGCAAGATCACCGAGGCGGGTGTGCACTTCCGTCACCCCATCAATGGCGAGAAGATCTTCCTCGACCCCGAGAAATCCATGGAGATCCAGTACGATCTGGGCTCCGACATCGTCATGATCTTCGACGAGTGCACCCCCTATCCGGCCACTTACGAAGAAGCGCGCAAGTCCATGGAGATGTCCCTGCGCTGGGGCAAGCGCTCCCGCGACAAGTTTGATGCCCTGGGCAACAAAAATGCCCTGTTCGGTATCATCCAGGGCTCCGTGTATGAAGAGTTGCGGGACGTGTCCCTCAACGGCCTGCTGGAGATCGGCTTCGATGGTTATGCGGTCGGCGGTCTGGCGGTGGGCGAGCCCAAGGAAGACATGCACAGGATCCTCGAGCATGTCTGCCCGAAAATTCCGGCCGACAAGCCACGCTACCTGATGGGCGTGGGCAAGCCGGAAGATCTGGTGGAAGGGGTACGCCGTGGCGTCGACATGTTCGACTGCGTGATGCCGACCCGCAACGCCCGCAACGGTCATCTGTTTACCACCGACGGCGTGGTCAAGATCCGCAATGCCAAGTATCGCGAGGATACCAGTACCCTGGATGCCGATTGTGATTGCTACACCTGCAAGAATTACACTCGCAGCTATTTGTACCATCTGGACAAGTGCAACGAGATATTGGGTGCCCGTTTGAATACTATTCACAACCTGCGTTATTACCAGCGAGTGATGCAGGGTTTGCGGGACGCGATCGAGCAGGGTAAATTAGACGACTTTGTGACTGAGTTTTATCGTCGGCAAGGGAAGGCCGTGCCTCCATTAGCTGAAGAAAACGTGCAATAACAACAACGTAGCAGCGCGTTGTGTCTTAAATCCATATCAATAAGAGGTTGTTAAATGAGCATTATCTCCAAGGCCTATGCAGACGTCGGTGCCGGTCCCCAGGGTGGCGGCATGGAAATGATCATCATGCTGGCCGTGTTTGGCCTGATCTTCTACTTCATGATCTATCGTCCGCAAGCCAAGCGCGTGAAGGAACATAAAAATCTGATGAGCTCACTGGCCAAGGGTGACGAAGTGCTCACCTCCGGCGGCCTGGTCGGTAAAATCGCCAAAGTCTCCACCGAGAACGACTATCTGGTACTGGCCCTGAACGATCAGACCCAGGTCACCATCAAGCGTGATTTCGTCACCGCCGTTCTGCCCAAAGGTTCTATCCAGTCCCTTTAATCTCCCAAGGAGCACAGCGTGTTAAACCGCTATCCGCTGTGGAAATACCTGATGGTGATCATCGTGATCGCCATCGGTTTTCTATATGCAGCCCCCAACCTGTACGGTGAGGATCCGGCTCTGCAAGTCTCCGCCAGTCGCGGTGCCGAGGTTCAGCTCAAGACGCTGGACCAGGTTAAAGCGATCCTGGATGAGGCCGCTATTCCGGTCAAACATGCCGCCTTCGAACACGACCAGATCCTGGTGCGTTTTACCAATACCGAAGATCAACTCAAGGCCCGTGATCTGGTTGCATCCAAGCTGGGTGACAATTTTGTCACCGCGCTGAACCTGGCACCCTCTACCCCGGCCTGGCTCGAGGCGATCGGCGCCAACCCCCTTAAGCTGGGTCTCGACTTGCGCGGTGGTGTGCATTTCCTGATGGAAGTGGACATGGCCGAGGCGCTGGTCAAGCAGCAAGATCAGATGGTGCAAGATTTTCGCACCGAGCTGCGTACTCAGAAGATCCGTTATTCTGGTGTGCGCCGGGCAGGCGATCGGGTTGAAATCCTGTTCCGTGATGAAGCGGATCAAGAGAAGGCCATCGCCCATCTGCGTCGCCTGAATGCGGATCTGACCTTTAACAGCGAGCAGAAGGGTAATGATTTCCTGATCCTGGCCTCCCTGAGCGAAGCCAAGATCAAGGAAGTGAAGAAGTACGCCCTCGAGCAGAACATCACCATCATCCGCAACCGGGTCAACGAGCTGGGCGTCGCCGAGCCGCTGGTGCAGCAACAGGGTGCAGAGCGCATCGTGGTTGAGCTGCCTGGTATTCAGGACACGGCCCGCGCCAAGGAGATCCTGGGCGCAACGGCGACCCTGGAATTCCACATGGTGGATGAGACTGCCGATCCTCAAGCTGCCGCCGATGGCCGGGTACCGCCGAGCTCCAAGGTGTATACCGATCGCAATGGCCGCCCTGTGGTGCTGCAAAAACGCATCATTCTGACCGGTGATCATATTGTCGGTGCCCAGTCCGGTTTCGACGAGTACAGCCGTCCCCAGGTCAACATCAAGCTTGATGGCCAGGGTGGCAACAAGATGGCCAACTTTACCAAGGACAACGTTGGTAAAGGCATGGCCACCGTATTCATCGAGTACAAGCCGGTCGGTGAGCCGGGTCCCGATGGCAAGCGTAAGTTCCGCAAGCAGGAAGAGGTGATCAACGTCGCGACTATCCAGTCACGACTGGGTAGCCAGTTCCGCATTACCGGAATAGACAATGCCAACGAAGCCCACAACCTGGCGCTCTTGCTGCGTGCCGGTGCCTTGATTGCGCCCATCCAGATTGTGGAAGAGCGCACCATAGGCCCGAGCCTGGGGCAGCAGAACATCGACTCCGGTCTGCAGGCCATGGGTTATGGCATGCTCGCCATCGTTATCTTCATGGCGCTCTACTATCGCAAGTTTGGCCTGGTGGCCAACCTGGCACTAGTGGTCAACGTGGTGCTGATCATCGGGCTGATGTCCATGATCCCCGGTGCCACCATGACGCTGCCGGGGATTGCCGGCATAGTGTTGACCATGGGCATGGCGGTGGATGCGAACGTGCTGATCTTCGAGCGTATTCGTGAAGAGCTCCGAGCCGGTCGCGGTGTGCAACAGGCCATCAATCTGGGTTATGAGAAGGCGTTTGGCACCATTGCCGACTCCAACATCACCACCCTGATCACCTGCATCATACTGTTTGCGGTCGGTACCGGCGCCATCAAGGGCTTCGCCCTGACCCTGGCCATCGGTATCCTGGCCTCGATGTTTACCGCCATCACGGGAACTCGTGCCATCGTGAACCTGGCCTGGGGCGGCAAGCGTCTCGATAAGCTGCCGATCTGAGGAAAGAGCCATGCATGAGTTATTGAAAACCGACAAAGCCATACCCTTCATGCGCTTTGCCAAACCGGCCTCTGCCCTCTCCATTCTCTTCGTGGTGCTGGCCTTTGCCAGCCTGTTCACCAAGGGCTTGAACTGGGGACTGGACTTTACCGGCGGCACCATCATCGAAGTGGCCTTCGAGCAGACCATTGAGCTGCCCAAGGTGCGCAATGTGCTGGAAAGCAAGGGGATAGAGGGCGCGACCGTGCAGAACTTCGGTTCCAGCCGCGA
The DNA here is from genome assembly GCF_000388115.1 of Aeromonas molluscorum 848. Lineage (GTDB taxonomy): Bacteria > Pseudomonadota > Gammaproteobacteria > Enterobacterales > Aeromonadaceae > Aeromonas > Aeromonas molluscorum. Next base: position 5,931 of record NZ_AQGQ01000055.1, on the reverse strand, counting down.
CGTGCTCATCCGTCTGGCGCCGGAAGAGGGGCTGCAAGCCCAGCAGCAGGGTGACAAGGTGCTGACTGCGGTCAAGACCTTGGGCGATGCCCAGATCAAGCGCGTCGAGTTTGTCGGCCCCGCGGTCGGGCAAGAGCTGGCGGAACAGGGCGGCCTCGCCATCCTGGCAGCGCTGCTCTGTATCCTGGCCTACATCAGCTTCCGGTTCGAATGGCGACTGTCGGCCGGTGCCGTACTGGCGCTGGCTCACGACGTCATCGTTACTCTGGGTTTCTTCTCCTTCTTCCAGTGGGAGTTTGACCTGACGGTACTGGCGGCGGTGATGACGGTGGTCGGCTACTCCCTGAACGACACCATAGTGGTGTTTGACCGGGTGCGGGAGAACTTCCGCAAGCTGCGCCGTGGCGATACTGCCGAGATCCTGGATGTTTCCATGACCGAAACCCTGAGCCGTACCCTGATAACCTCAGGTACGACGCTGGTGGTGGTGGTGGCGCTGTTCCTCAAGGGGGGCACGCTTATTCATGGTTTCGCGACGGCACTGCTGATAGGTATCGGTTTCGGTACCTACTCCTCGGTCTATGTGGCGAGCGCCTTTGCCATGTTCATTGGCATCAAGCGTGAGCACATGATGCCGACGCAAGTCGATAAAGAAGGGGCAGATCAACCCGATATCATGCCCTGATTTCTGGTCGACAGCCTTAACGAAAGAGGGCGCCTTCGGGCGCTCTCTTGTTTTTGGAGTGCCAGGTGTTGGTGGGGCAGGGAGGGGGGAGTGACAAATGCGCCCATCCCCCGTATGGTCATGGTTTGTCATCTTCCAGGTTGGCTATCATGCCCGCCGTTGTTCGCCATTCCTGACAGCAAGGAGCCTTTATGCAACACAGTCCCCGTTTCCTCGCTTTGGTCGAGGCCGTCCGTGGCCAGATCGCCGAGACCGATGTGCACCAGATAAAACGCTGGCAGGATGAGGGGCGTACCTTTCACCTGATTGATGTCCGCGAGGAGAGCGAGTGGACCCAGGGTCATCTGCCGGGTGCCAGTTACCTCGGCAAGGGCATCATAGAGCGCGATATCGAGGCCCGTTATCCGAGCCCTGACACTGAACTCTTCCTCTATTGCGGCGGTGGCTTTCGCTCCATACTGGCGGCCGATGCCCTGCAGAAGATGGGATATCGCCATGTGGTCAGCGTCGATGGAGGCTTTCGGGGCTGGTCCGAGGCTGGATACCCTGTCGAATCCTGATTTATTTGTCGGGAAGCGGATCAGCCACATGACAAAGCCTTGCTTCCTCTTTACCATATGCCAGGTCAAGGGTCTGCGTCGGAGTGTTCATTGAGCGTCAGTAAAGGGATGGGATACCTGCTCGGTGTCCTGGTGTTGCTGCCCCTGTGGGGATGCAGCAGTAGTAGTCAGGTAGAGCCCCCTAAAGTTACCCAACCGCAGCCCACTTCGCTGGTGCTGGCGACGCCGTTACAGGTTTCCTATCAGAGCGAACTGGCACTGGCCCGTCTGGGACAGATGCTGGGTGAGATGGAACTGACCCCTGAGCAACGTGCCGAGCTGTTCTACGAGCGTGCCGTGGTGTTCGATCGGGTGGGACTGCGCTCCCTGGCCCGGCTCGACTTCAACCGCGCTTTGCGCGAAAAGCCGGACTTTGCCGAGGCCTACAACTTCATCGGTGTCTATCTGGTTCAACAGCAGAACTATGACGAGGCCTATGAGGCGTTCGACTCGGCGCTGGAGCTGGCGCCGGATTATGACTATGCCTACCTTAATCGTGGCATCGCCCTCTATTACGGCAACAGACCATCACTGTCTATTTCGGACATGAAGCGTTTCTATGAGGCCCAGCCCGAAGATCCCTACCGGGCACTCTGGTTTTATCTGGCCGAGCGCAAGCTCGACGAGTCGACAGCCATGAGTCACCTGCGGGATCACTTGAACAAGCATGGTGATGATGCCTGGAACTGGGATCTGGTGCGCCTTTATACCGGTCAGATCAATGCGACCCAACTGATGGGCAGCGTGGTGAAAGGAGTCAAGGACAACCGTGAGTTGGCCGAGCGCCTGTGCGAGACCTACTTCTACCTTGGCAAGTTCGAGCTGTTCAAGGGGAACCGCAAAGAGGCGATCAGCTACTTCAAGCTGGCGCTGGCCAACAACGTCTATGACTTCATCGAGCACAGATATGCGTTACTGGAGCTGGAGCTGATGGCGAGAAAGTCGCCGCCGCCGGGCAGTCAGACCCAGAGCGAGCAAAGCGGCAAACCCGCTGCACTCTGAGTTGTGCTGTTAACATAAAGGCCTCATTGCGAGGCCTTTATTGCTTTTATCGAATGGGGTCGCTCTCGGCTTGACGGCTCATTGAACCAGGCTGATGCCCGGGATCTGGCGCCAGTAGCCGTTGCATTCGCGATCTCCGAAGAGGGGCAGGGGGGCCAGACCTTGCTGGTTTGCCCTAAACTGGGCCAAGGTATCCAGGGTATCCATGCCTTGTGGCGAAAGACGTACCACATCCACCAGACCCGCCATACCGGCAAGCTCGTTGCCCAGGTTGTAGCAGTAGCCGGACTGGGTCTGGATCCCATTGAGGTTGAACAGCGGTTGTCCCTCCCGACTCAAAGCCTGACGCCCGGTCGGGTAGTGGATGCAGGCCAGCTCACAACTATCCTTGGGTTTGTCTAGGGAGCGCGCGGTGAAGCAGCGGGCCGAATAGGCCAGCGGCAGATAACCATGACCGAACACTTCCACCTCGAACTGTTGACGCTCTTTTCCCAAATCCTGCGCGAGGGCGACTAGCCAGTCGCGGGAGAGTTCCACCGGCATGACCCAGCGTTTCATGCCATGCCTTAGCAGCATGCGCAGTACCTCGGCGTTGTAGGCATTGATGGCGGGGCCGCAGACGAAAGGCACGCCCGCCTCCCGGGCGAGCTGTACCGCACCCAGATCGTTGGCCTCTATCATCAGTTCGCCATTGTCGACCAGCCGCTTGACCTCTTTCAGCTCGGAAGGGGCAGAGATGAGTGCCAGTGTGGAGAGCACCGCCTGTTTGCCGCTCGCCGCGACCAGCCTGGCGAGTTCTATCCACTCATCCACCTTGAACTCGCGGCGTTTGCTGCACACCGTCTCTCCCAGATAGATAATGTCGGCATCGCTGGCCATGGCGGCCTGATAAAAAGCCTGAGTGTCGGTTTTGGGCCAGTAGAAGAGCAGGGGCCCGAGAGAAAATTGCATCATATGAGTTCCTTGTTGCCACAGCGACAGAGCCAGAAAGAGAGTTGCATCATAGGAAGGCCTTACTGCCACTGGCGATGATAGGCACCCAGGGTCGTTTGACTTCCCTCGGAGACACGGGCGAGCTGGGCATCCCACTCGGGCTTGACGTTGTAGTGCTCGGGATCGCTCAGGTAGCTGTCGATGGCCGCGCGCCACACCCGGGTTACTTGCTCGACGTAGGCCGGGCTGCGCTGACGCCCCTCAATCTTGACTGACTGGATCCCGGCACCAAACAGCTCGGGTAGCAGGCCCAGGGTGTTGAGGCTAGTGGGCTCTTCCAGGGCATGGTAGGTCTGGCCATCCACCTCGAAGCGCCCCTTGCACAGGGTGGGGTAGCCCGCGTTTTCTCCGGGTCCGTAGCGATCGATCAGCACCTCGTTGAGGCGAGATTCGAGGCCGGCTGGGGTCTCCTCCCAACGAACGAATTTGGCCGGTGAGCAGGCACCGACCGTGTTGGGGCTCTCCCCGGTCAGGTAGGAGGAGAGATAGCAACGCCCCTCCGCCATGATGCAGAGGCTGCCAAAGGCAAAGACCTCCAGGCCGACATCGGTCTCGCGCGACAGCTGCCTGACCTGATGCATGGAGAGTACCCGGGGCAGCACTATGCGGGCTGCGTTGAACTCTTGCTGATAGAAACGGATGGCGGCGGCATTGGTGGCACTGGCCTGTACCGAAACATGCAGCTCCATCTCGGGGTAGCGGCGACTGGCATAATCGAGCACGGCCAGATCGGCGATGATGAGGGCGTCGGCGCCGAGCGCCACTCCTTTGTCAACTGCCTGCTGCCACCTGGCATCCTGGTTTGGATGAGCAAAGGTGTTGATGGCGATATGCAGTTTTCGGCCATGCTGATGGACATAGTCGACCGCTTTTTCCAGTTTGCCACCATCAAAATTGAGGCCGGCGAAGTGGCGGGCATTGGTGTCATCCTTGAAGCCGATATAGACGGCATCGGCGCCATTGTCCACGGCGCTTTTTAGGGCCGGCAGGTTCCCGGCCGGGCAGAGTAATTCCATCGGTTGTGCTCCGATAACGCAAAAGTGTCCCGATTGTATGCAGGGTCGCCGTCACGCTTTTTGACCTGAGGCAGTTTTCGGTGGCTTTACCCATAGAGGGTTAACCGCGCACAAGTTTGATTTTCAACAGGATCCATCTCTTCGGCCTGTGTTTGAATGCCCGAAAACCTCATGAGGAGAGAACCGTGTTTCAACAACTGCAGCACCGTCTGGTCGAACGGGCCCCCCAACTGCTGCGCCGCCCTTTGGGATTGGTGCCCTTTACCCTGCAACGCAGGCTGATGGAGCCCTTGCTGGCTCGGGTGTTTCGAGAGGCCATCGCTGACGGGGATCTCGACTTCCTGACGGGCAAGTGGTTGAAGGTCGAGGTGACGGATCTGGCACTGCGCTGGTTCATCAGCTTGCGGGAAGGGCACCTGGTATTGGCCGAAGGAGCGCCTCGCGTGGATGTCTGCTTCAGCGGTGGCAGCAAGGATCTGATCCTCATTGCGGCGCGCAGGGAAGACCCGGATACGCTCTTCTTCCAGCGTCGCCTCAAAATTGAAGGGGATACTGAACTCGGCCTCGAGCTCAAGAACCTGATCGACAGCCTGGATTTGGCCTCCTTGCCTGCCTTGCTCAAGTACCCCTTGCTGGATCTGGCCTACTTTATCGAGCGGGAAGGGGCGGCATCAGAGCAAGCGGTGGCGACGGCGCAAGGTGCTGCGCTTTAGTTGTAACACCAGCCCCGGGGTGTGATGACGATGCCGGTGCCTTGCCCAGAGACAACGCAGGGCCTAGCCAGCAATCAGCAGCGCCAGCCAACCCCTTGCTCGAGCTGGCCCAAGGCAATGGCCAAGCCGAGCAGGAGAAAAAGGCTGCGCCTCATAGAGCCACTCGGGGCTAATCCAGCGGTGCAGCGGATAAACGACCAGGTCGGTGCGCCTGTAGCTGGAACGCATCATCCAGAGCAGGGCGCCGCAGCCAAACAACAGCGCGCCAGCCCCCCATATCAAGGGGCGATGACCGAGCAGCAGCAACAAGCTGCCCCCGCCCAAGTAAACACTTGGCAAGCTTTCATATAATCTGCGTGGCAACATGCCGACATACCTCGACGTGATCTTCCTATCTTGTTAGTCCCGACTCCCTTGGGGATTAGTTCCCTCTTATCTGTGAAATGGATGCCATTTACGATGCCAAAAGGGGCATTGGCTATGTTACAATTGCGCGCCATTTTTCACGAAAGATTGACCGGGCATGTTGGATAAGATTCGTATCGTCTTGGTAAACACCTCTCACACCGGCAACATGGGGTCGGCCGCTCGCGCCATGAAGACCATGGGCCTGAGCAATATGATACTGGTTGATCCCCCAGGAGCTGCCCGATAGCCATGCCAACGCCCTGGCGGCTGGCGCCAGCGATATACTGGCCAATGCCCGGGTCGTTGCGACCCTGGATGAGGCGATCGCCGATTGCGCCTTGGTGATTGGCACCAGCGCCCGCTCCCGTACCCTGAGCTGGCCCATGCTGGATCCGCGCGAAGCGGGGAGCGAAACTGGTTAGCGAGGCGAGCCAGTATCCGGTCGCGTTGGTATTTGGCCGTGAGCGCACAGGCCTCACCAATGACGAGCTGCAGAAGTGCCACTTCCATGTGGC
>NZ_AQGQ01000054.1 GCF_000388115.1 Aeromonas molluscorum 848 | reverse complement strand
TGTCCTGAAGCGGGTCTGATGATCCAGCCAGCCGCACTGACCCGCTGTCAGCGCGTGAATGCCGTCACGCGATAGCGGGTCCATCTTCTACTGGCGGTAAAGCAAGGGGGAGCGTCTAGCAACAAGAGACTTTCGTTAAGGCCCCTCTCATCGAAGCGGTAGCAAATCCGCTTGGCACCTTGTGGTGCCGTCCACCCTGCCCTTCTCCTTCTCTTCCTGCTCCTGCTCCTGCTCCTGCTAGTCAGACGACAAACAGCAGACTTGCAACATGCCTTCGGCTGGCCTCATCCCAGGGAGTGGTCAAGCGCCATGATGAGTGGCTTGCTTTCGACGCAATGCCGGATCAGTTCCCACAACGGGAATCACACATTGCCATTTTAATTTGGACACCACAAAATTAATCTCAGATTAATCTGATAGATAATGACAATTGTATCAATTTAATAAATTCCAATAACAACACCTCAGTTACACCCCGGCAGCGAAAGTGTCGAACTTGAACAACAATAAAATAGAGATACATGTTGTTTGTCGTGAAGACAGCATGGATAAATATGGTGAGAGCGTACAGGCACTGCTCAATGCCCGCATTCACCCTGATGATATTCCTCAAGTACTGAGTGTGAGTGGATGTACCGTCTGGACATTTCAAACACTTATTAATTTGAATTACTACTATGGGGATGACATTACGTGCAGCGTTGGCACTACATGCCTGCCAAATAAAATAAACTTGCTTCATTACGATGACTTTAGCCCGAGAGTAAAGCCATGGCGTGGGCTGACTGTGGTCTGCCGTGCAGACAGACCGCATGTTTTTGGGGCCGACTATGTGGTCGAGCAAATAAAGTCCGCGGAGAAAAATGGCGGCCTATTCATCTCACATTGGCCCCAGCCAGGCCTTAAACCAAGATGTGCGCAACGAACTGCAATTACGACTATTGGTTATTTTGGCCGTATGGATAGCTTTCCTCCCGAATTGACAAGCGATGCATTCAGAGAAAATTTGGCCGCGCATGGTCTTTTATTAAAAATAGAGTTAAATAACTGGACTGACTATCAGGATGTAGACATTGTCCTTTGCTTTAGAAAAGACCACGACCATACCTTGTCGCGCAAGCCTGCGAGTAAGCTCATTAATGCATGGCTGGCTGGTTGTGTGTTAATTTGTGATGATGAGCCCGCAGTAAAGGCAATCAAAAACAGCCCACTGGATTACTTGGTCGCACATAACTCAGCTGAAATAATAAAGACTGCCGTCATGCTAAAAAACAATCCGGATCTGTACCATGCAATGACAGCCCATGGAAAGCAGAGATTAGGTGAATACTCCAGAGAGGCCGTCGCAAAAAACTGGATGCTTCTGTTTGATAAAATCTGGGCAAAAGGATTAAATCAGCAAAACATCACCATGAAAGCGCTGGTATTTTTTCTTTGGAAAGCAGTCAAGCCATTCAGAAAATAACCCCCCGTTCATGACGTATTCACACTTAACGATAACGCTGTCTAAATACCGCCCGCCGATAATCATCACTCCCCGATAAGATAGATAAACGCCTCCCAATTGAGAGGCGTTTCAACACGACATGACCGACAACTGACATCGAGGTCCCAACCCTACTACATGCTATTGGTGGATTCGAAGATCTTGTCGGCGGAGGCTTCGACGAAGCCCGGGTAGAGCACGCCATTGGCCTGCGGATAACGCAGGGCAAACTCGTAGAAGCAGCTCGGTATGGTGCGCACCCCGTCTGTGAAGGCCACATCGGCCTTGTCCGCCATGGTGGAGGACTGCTCCAGCATCACCTGCGGATCCCCCTTCACCTCGCCACCGGCGGTATTGAGTACGAAACCCGCCGCCTTCAACGCCTCGTTGACCAACTGTATGGTGTCAAAATCTGCCAGGCGATTGATGCTGACGGTGAAGTGGTTGGCGCGATAGCCCCAGGCCGCCATCCAGGCCGCGTACTCGCTCTCGGCGAGCAGGGTCTGGTAGTCGGCCCCGGATACCTGCCAGGGTGCACCAGCGTAGAGGAAGGCACTGGTGTCAGTCAGGTGCGTCGGCACCTGGGCAACCAGCTTGTAGATGATGGCCTGGGCAGCGTCCGATAGCTCCTCGACCTTCAGCTCGCTGATGAACACCTTGGGGGCATCGGGATCTGCGTGCTCAAAATGCTTGGCATAGAGCTTCTTGGCCTTGAAGACATACTCATCCCTCTCCTCGTAACCCAGCGCCCGAAAATGAGCGGCCAATGTTTCGAGGCCCACCTGGGGCAGATTGAAGGTGCGGAACGCCACATGGTCGTTGACGATGGCGGCACCGCCACCAAGCAGCTGATGTACCTTGTGGGCACTCGGGGTGACCTGAATGTAGTTATCCCACAGATGACCGAACAGGGTTTCGATATCCTTTTGCATCACTTTATTCCTTTGCTTGCGGGTACAGACAAGGGCCCTCGAAGAGCCCTTTTGTTATCAATCGCTGACGAGGTGCACAGGACCTTGCCTTAGAAGCTCAAACCGGGGGAGAGCTGCTCTGGCATGGCAGCCTTGCTGTCTTCCACCGATGCGACCGGGTAGGCGCAGTAGTCGGCGGCGTAGTAGGCGCTCGCCCTGTGGTTGCCGGAGGCACCAATGCCGCCGAATGGCGCCGCACTGGAGGCACCGGTGATGGGCTTGTTCCAGTTGACGATACCGGCGCGAATGCGCTTGAAGAAGTGGTTCCAGTCCGCTTCGTTATCCCCAAGCAGACCGGCCGACAGCCCGAAACTGCTCGCATTGCCCAGATCGATGGCGGCGTCGAAGTCCTGGTAACGGGTCACCTGCAGCAGTGGGCCGAAGTACTCCTCATCCGGCAATCCTTGTGCGGCAGTGATGTCGACAATACCGGGGGAGACAAATCCCGTGCCCGGCTCCAGATGCTTGAGGGTGAGCAGGCTCTTGCCCCCCAGGGACTGCAGCTTGGCTTGGGCCTCCACCATGCCGATGGCGGCACGCTCACTTATCATGGCTCCCATGAAGGGCTGATCCGCATCATCGTAGTGACCCACTTTGATCTTGCCGGCCACCTCGATGAGGCGCGCCAGCAGTGCGTCGCCGGCCGGGCCCTGTTCCACGAATAGACGGCGAGAACAGGTGCAGCGCTGACCCGAGGTGATGAACGCGGACTGGACGATGGCGTGCACGGCGCCGTCCACATCACTCACGTCTTTTACGATGAGCGGGTTGTTGCCACCCATCTCCAGCGCCAGGATCTTGCCCGGTTGACCGGCAAATTGCTGATGCAGGAAGTGACCGGTACGGGACGAGCCGGTAAAGAAAAGGCCATCGATGTCGCTGTGACTTGCCAGGGCTTTGCCGGTGTCGACTTCCCCCTGCACCAGATTGATGACACCGGCGGGCAGACCCGCTTCCTGCCAGATTTTGAGCATGGCCTCGGCCACCATGGGGGTCAGCTCGGAGGGCTTGAACACCACCGTATTGCCGGCGATGAGTGCCGGCACTATGTGGCCGTTGGGCAGGTGGCCGGGGAAGTTGTAGGGGCCGAACACCGCAACCACACCGTGGGGTTTGTGGCGCACGAACGCCTTGGCACCCGGCATGGGATTTTCGACCGTGCCGGTACGCTCATCGTGGGCGCGCAGGGAGATGGCAATCTTGCCCTGCATGGCGGCGACCTCGGTGCGGGTCTCCCACAGCGGCTTGCCGGTTTCGCGGGCTATGGTGAGCGCCAATGCTTCCTTGTGCTCGCCGAGCAGTTCGGCGTAGCGACTGATGATGGCACTGCGCGCCGCCAGGGGGAGATCCGCCCAGTGATAGAACGCGGTGCGGGCAGCCTTGACGGCGGCATCCACCTGAGCGGCACTGGCCGCTTGACCGCACCAGACCACCAGGTTCTTGGCCGGATCTTTTGACTCGAACGCCTTGCCCTCACCCGCCAGCCAGTTGCCATTGATCAGCTGTACTAATTCGCTCATTGCTCATATCCCTTGTTGCTTGGCTCTCGCCTGCCAGGCCACCCAGTGCGGGCCGCCAGCTCATCGTGTTCAGCGGGACAATGCATCGCACTGTCCCCATGTTGTCAGTCCAGATCCACGACCCGGACCTGATCGCCATTCTCCACCTTGAGGGCCGCCGCCATCTTGGGCGGCACTATGGCCTCCTGCTTGTCCAGATCGACCCGGATATTGCCAAGGCAGGCACGGTATTGTTCGAAGCGGGTGTTGCACAGCAGATAGGTGTGACCACCCAGGGGCTCGCCCACCACCACGGTCAGCCGTTTGCTGCGGCGTATGCTGCGAATGTTGTTCACATCGCACTCGACGGTGGGGCCGGCATCGAAGATGTCGACATAGCCGCGGTTCACGAAACCTTCGTCCTGCAGCATCTTGATGGCAGGGCGGGTCTTGTCGTGGGTTTTGCCGATCACGGCCCGCGCCTCATTGCTGAGCAGATTGACGTAGATGGGGTACTTGGGCATCAGCTCGGCGATGAAGCGCTTCTTACCAATCCCGGTCAGATAGTCGACGGTGGGGAAATCCATCGAGAAGAAGTGCTTTTGCAGCCACTCATAGAAGGGGCTATGACCCTTTTCGTCGGAGACACCGCGCATCTCGGCGAAGACGGTCTTATCAAACAGCTCGGGGTGCTCGGCCATGAACAGGAAACGGTGCTTGGAGAGCAGCCGACCGTTGAGTCCCTCGCGAGCACATTCGCGCAAGAAGAGCGTGCAGAGCTCAGAGTTGCCGGTGTAGTCATTTGATAGGGTGAGCGTCTCGACCACGTTGTAGATGCCGAGCTTGGGGGAAGAGTGCACGACCTTGCCGATGTGATAGTTATAAAACGGCTGGGACAGGCCCACGGCCGCATCGATGGCGCAGGTGCCAACCATGTCCCCGGTGTCCAGATCCTCGGCCACGAAGAAATAGAGGCAATCGCCCTTTCCCGCAGGTTTGTCCGAAAAAGTCTGGGTAGAGGCGTCGATTTTGCGCTGCAGCAGCTCATCATTGACCGGCAAGGAGGTCATGCCAGTACCGGATTCGATGGCGCAAGTCTTGAGACCGGCAAAATCTTTCTGTTCGATAGGACGGATTAACAACATAGATGACAACTCCCTTTCATTGACGACAGGTGGGGTCCCGGCTCCTGCCGGGAGGGCTCCCCACCTCAATTCGGGATCAGGCGTTAACAACCTGAGCCACGGCCAGCTCGAAGCGAGCCAGACCTTCCTTGATGTCCGCTTCCGGGATCACCAGGGAGGGGGCAAAACGCACTACGTTGGTGCCGGCCACCAGGGCCATCAGCCCCTGATCGATGGAGGCCAGCAGGAAGTCGCGAGAGCGCCCCTTGAAGTCATCGTTCAGTACGGCGCCGAGCAGCAAGCCCTGGCCACGCACTTCGCTAAAGCAGTGGTACTTGGCGTTGATGGCTTCGATGCCGGCGCGGAACAGGGCTTCGCGCTGCTTGACCCCTGCCAGCACTTGCGGAGTGTTGATCACATCGATCACCGCCTCGGCCACGGCACACGCCAGCGGGTTACCGCCGTAAGTCGAGCCGTGAGTACCCACTTTCAGGTGAGCGGCTATCTCTGTAGTGGTCAGCATGGCGCCGATGGGGAAACCGCCGCCGAGCGCCTTGGCGCTGGTGAGGATATCCGGCGTGACGCCCAGACCCATGTAGGCAAACAGTTCGCCGGTGCGGCCAACCCCGGATTGCACTTCGTCATAGACCAGCAAGGCATTGTGCTTGTCGCACAGCTCGCGCACACCCTTGGCGAACTCGTCGGTGGGACGAATGATGCCACCCTCACCCTGCAAGGGCTCCATCACCACGGCGCAAGTGTTGTCGGAGATGACAGCAGCCAGCTCGGCCAGGTTGTTGTAGGTGACATGGGTGATGTCGGCAGGCTTGGGGCCGAAACCGTCGGAGTAGGCGGCCTGGCCACCCACGCTCACAGTGAAGAAGGTGCGACCGTGGAAACCCTGATGGAAGGCGATGATCTGGGTCTTGTGCGCACCGAATTTATCGATAGCGTAGCGACGGGCCAGCTTGAGCGCGGCTTCGTTCGCTTCGGCGCCCGAGTTGCAGAAATAGACCTTGTCGGCGAAGGTGGCGGCGACCAGCTTCTTGGCCAGACGCAGGGCCGGCTCATTGGTCATGACGTTGGAGAGATGCCACAGCTTCTCGCCCTGAGTTTTCAGGGCTTCGACCAGCTTGGGATGACAATGACCCAGGCCATTGACCGCAATACCGCCGGCGAAATCCACATACTCACGTCCAGCCTGATCCCAGACACGTGAACCTTCACCACGCACCGGGATGACATTGGCGGGCGCATAGTTGGGAACCATCACTTCATCGAACACTTCACGTGTCACTGCCAACAACTCTGACATACTTGCTCTCCTTCCAGATGGCGACAGAATAATCCACCGCCTAAAAGTTAAATCCGTGTAAACGTGACGGTATTGTCACAGAAAAAAAGTAAAAAGTCTGTAACTTGACGGCCTACAAGGAACAATCTTCGATTGCCCGTGAGATTTTAGGCAGCCCCATTGCATAACGGCTCAGAGGCTGTTGGCAAGAGATAATTTCGACTGGCATAGGGGTGAATAAACCGTCAGAGAAAAAAATTTTACCCATAGCGTAAAAATGAGACTCAAGTCACATCTTATAGCCGAAACAGGGTGAAATCCCCCAAGATTTTGGGGGGGAAAGATGAATCAATCTAGTCGAACGAAACCCAGGATGGCTGCTGAGGCAGGTATTTATCCTGTCGAACGAACAGCCTGGGCGATGGATGGGAGCCGAGGCAGCCCATCAGCAGATGATGCGGGTAAAGGAGATAAAGCAGTGCAATATAGGGCAGGATGGACTCAGCGGTGAGCCAGGAAGTTGGCCAGCAACCCATGGCCCTGTTCGCTCAGGATGCTTTCGGGATGAAACTGCACCCCTTCCAGGGCCAGCGTCTTGTGGCGCAGCCCCATGATCTCGTCAACGCTGCCATCCTCATGCTCGCTCCAGGCCGTCACGGCCAGGCAATCAGGCAGTGTCTGCGCCTTGACCACGAGTGAGTGGTAACGGGTCACCCGCAGCGGATCATTGAGCCCCGCGAATACCCCCTCCCCCTGATGACGGATAAGGGACGTCTTGCCATGCATCACCCGGCGGGCACGCACCACCTCGGCGCCAAACGCCTGGGCCAGGGACTGGTGGCCGAGACAGACCCCGAGAATGGGCAATTGACCGGCGAAGTGCTTGATGGCGGCCAGGGAGATGCCAGCCTCATTCGGTGTACAGGGTCCGGGGGAGATCACCAGGCGCTCGGGGGCCATGGCCTCAATGTCGGCCAGGGTCAACTCGTCGTTGCGTTTAACCACCACCTCCTGCCCCAGCGCACCAAAATACTGCACCAGGTTCCAGGTAAAAGAGTCGTAGTTGTCGATCAGTAACAGCATGCAATAAACCCAGGGATTGAAATCGAGGCGATGGTAACCCGCCGTCGGCTGGCGAGTCGCGCATTCTGGCACGTCTGTCCTGGTTAATAAACGCCTGCCAATGGATGCCGCGGGGCGAGGGCCCGCCCATCAATGCCCTCCTGGTGGATCATTCCACAGGGGCCCGGAACCCGCAGCCAGGAGCCCGCCCGCTCTGCTCCTCCTCTCTATCACCTTGGCTACCCCTCTCTTGCCGGGCGCATTCCCCCGAGACCCTCGACATTGACCGGACGCCTCGTCGACAGATCACCGCGAACGCTCTCCTGCGGCATCGCTCGCTTAGCCCCCTGAAAATCAAAATGTGCAATCTCAATCGCAAAACTCAAAACGATGTTTCATTTTAATTTGATCGCTATTTTTTATTTTGCTATCGTGCCTTCAACGACAGGAGTTCCCGACACATTGTCATTGATGCCGCGTGCGGCCCGGAATTGAGGTTCATTATGCAAACTCGTCAAAGCATCCACAGCGATCATGCCAAGCAACTGGACACCCAGGGCCTGCGCCGTGAGTTTCTGGTAGAAGAGATCTTCACCCCGAACAAGCTGACCATGACTTACAGCCACATCGACCGCATCGTGTTCGGTGGCATCATGCCGGTTGATGCGCCATTGACCTTTTCCGATGCGCTCGGCAAGGCATTCGGGGTCACCTATTTCCTCGAGCGGCGCGAACTGGGCCTCATCAACATCGGCGGCCCGGGCTTGGTAATTGTCGATGGCAGCCCCTATGAAGTGGGCAAGGCCGAGGCGCTCTATGTCGGCCAGGGGGCCCGTGCCCTGAGCTTTGCCAGCGTCAACGCCGAGCAGCCAGCCAAGTTCTACTACAACAGCGCTCCGGCCCATACCAGCTACCCGACCCGCAAGGTCACCCAGGATCAAGCGTCTCCGGCGACCCTGGGGGACCCATCCACCAGCAACCGCCGCACCATCTACAAGTATCTGGTACCGGACGTGCTGCCGACCTGCCAACTGGTGATGGGCATGACCCAGCTGGAAGAGGGCAGCCTGTGGAACACCATGCCCTGCCACACCCACGAGCGCCGCATGGAGGTCTATTTCTACTTCAACATGAAGGAGGACGCCGCCGTGTTCCACATGATGGGCAAACCGGACGAGACCCGTCACCTGCTGGTGCACAACGAGCAGGCCGTCATCTCCCCGAGCTGGTCCATTCACTCCGGCGTCGGCACCCAGGCCTACACCTTCATCTGGGGCATGGTGGGCGAGAACCAGGTATTCGGTGATATGGACCATGTCGCGGTCCAGGATCTGCGCTAAGCCCCCATCGCGAGCAGCCAGGGCGGCGGCTCCTGACACTTAATTCCACACCTTCCCGTGGCTAGAGGTAACAACATGATTCTTAATGCATTCGATCTGAAAGGTAAGGTCGCCATCGTCACCGGTTGCGATACCGGTCTGGGTCAGGGTATGGCACTGGGCCTTGCCGAAGCGGGCTGTGACATCGTCGGCATCAACATTGTCGAACCCAGCGACACCATCGCCAAAGTCGAGGCCATCGGCCGTCGCTTCCTGAGCCTGAAGGCGGATGTCAGCAAGGTAGACACCCTGCCGGCCCTGGTCGATCAGGCGGTCTCCCACTTCGGTCGCGTCGATGTGCTGGTGAACAACGCGGGCATCATTCGCCGGGACGACGCCATCAACTTCAGCGAGAAGGACTGGGATGATGTGATGAACATCAACATCAAGAGCGTGTTCTTCATGTCTCAGGCCGTGGCCAGGCAGTTCATGGCCCAGGGCGAGGGCGGCAAGATAGTCAACATCGCCTCCATGCTCTCCTATCAAGGCGGCATCAGGGTGCCCTCTTACACCGCCTCCAAGAGCGGCGTCATGGGCATCACCCGCCTGCTGGCCAACGAGTGGGCCAACCAGGGGATCAATGTCAACGCCATCGCCCCCGGTTACATGGCCACCAACAACACCGCGGCACTGCGCGCCGATGATGACCGCAATGCCGCCATCCTTGAGCGGATCCCGGCGGGTCGCTGGGGTGTGCCGGACGACATGATGGGCCCGGTCGTATTCTTGGCTTCTGCCGCCTCCGACTACATCAATGGCTATACCATCGCTGTCGATGGCGGCTGGCTGGCGCGTTAATTTCCCCCTGTTTGACGAGGCGCCGCGAGGCGCCTTTTGTCGTTGTCCGCGGACAGGAAAGCAATATGTTCCTCGATAATCTCTGGTTTGCCCAATCCATTGGCCTGCTGGCTTGTCTCGTTGGCGCCACGGCGTTCATGCAACGCCAAGACAACAAACTCAGACTCCACCTCACCCTCAATGGCTCCCTGATGGGCCTGCACTTCCTGCTGCTGGGATCCTCGGTCGGCGCCATCAACTGCCTGCTGTGCGCGATGCGCAACTGGGTGTCCGGTTACTATCGCGGGCCCGGCGTGATGCTGCTGTTTCTGACGCTGGCCTGGCTGCTGGTCATCCCCCGCATCGAGCATCCGGTGCAGATGCTGACTCTGTTCGGCACCACCCTCAGCACCGTCGCCTTGTTTCGCCTCAACGGCATTGCGCTGCGACTGTGCATGCTGAGCAGCACCCTCTGCTGGCTGACCCACAACCTATGGGCAGGCTCCATAGGCGGCATCCTGCAAGAGAGCATCTTCTTCGTCATCAACAGCCACACCATCTTCAAGCTCTACAAGGCAGCCCCGCAACATATCGGGGAATGAGCGGCTCCGGCACCGGGCTCCACCACTCGGCGCAGGGCCCTTATCGACACGGAGCTTAAATGAAAAAGAGCAGGCTCAGGCCTGCTCTTCTTGATACGAGATGCTAAATCAGCGTTGGCGATGAACACCAAAGGGGTAGTCGTGGAAGCCCAGCCCGGCGGAGATATTGGCCGCCGCCTCATGCAACTGGGCCACCAGGGTGGCCTTGTTCTCTTCATGGAAGCGCACCAGGGGCAACGACAGGGAGAGTCCCGCAATGATCCGCCCCATACGGCTGTAAATGGGCACGGCGAAGCAGCGCAGACCGTGTTCCATCTCTTCCCGATCTTCGGCGTAGCCTTGCTCGCGCACCTGAGCCAGCTCCACCAGCAGCGCATCGACATCGGCGAGGGTATGCTCGGTAAAGCGCTCGAAGGTCACACCGGCCAGCATGGCGCGCACTTCCGTTTCGGGCAGCCAAGCCATAATGACTTTGCCAAGGCCGGTGCTGTAGAGCGGGCGACGGCGGCCGATGCGAGAGTACATCCGCAGGTTGTATTCGGAGTCGATCTTGTGCAGATAGACGATGCTGTCTTCATCCAGCATCCCCAGGTGCAGGGTCTCTTTGGTCAGCTTGCCGAGCCGATGCATCTGCTCGTCGGCAATCTGCACCAGATCCTGGTGCTCCAGCGCTTTCGCGCCCAGCTCGAATAGCTTGAGACTGAGTGCATACTTGTCAGTCTCGCCCTCCTGGGAGACATAGCCCAGGGTCTTCATGGTCTGCAAAAAACGGTAGACGGTGCTCTTGGACATCATGATCCGCTGGGACAGCTCGGTCACTCCGATCTCTTTCTGCTCCCCCAATGCCTGCAGTATGCCGAACACCTTGAGTACCGATGATACCGATTCTGGCGAGTTGTCTATCATCGACATTGTTCACTTCCAAAAAAAATGATTGATTGTTTCATTGTATTTGAAATGAAATGACCATCATAGTGACAGAGCCGATTATCCAGTCAAATCATCTACTAATAGATAGAGAATGTGGTCTCGCTCACGCAGGTATCGGCCAGAGCCTCGCCGAACGCGCTGACCATGAGAGCATCCCTAGCGGCCGACGCACGGCCACCCTTCCTTGCCTGCTTGCTTCCTCCCATCAACACAAGACCATTGTCACATTTTTAATGAAATGATGTTTCAATTGTTTTTTCTTCCCTGTCAATTAAATAGAATGACGCCATCATCAACGCGGAACACGCGGGAGGATCTATGTCTATCAAGGTCGCCGTCATTGGCGAATGCATGATCGAGTTGTCCGAAAACAAGGCCAACATAGTGCGCCATTTTGGAGGGGATACCCTCAACACGGCCGTTTACCTGACCCGCGCCAACCCTGACATCTCGGTGCATTACGTGAGTGCCCTTGGCACTGACCCCATGAGCAGCGCCATGCTGGCGCAGTGGCAGCAGGAGGGGATAGACATCGAGCTGGTGCAGCGTCTCAGTCACAAGCTGCCCGGCCTCTACCTCATCGAGACCGACGAGCGCGGGGAGCGCACCTTCCACTACTGGCGCAGCGACGCGGCGGCCCGTTATTGGCTGCAAACCCCGCAAGCGAAGCGGATCGGTGAGCGGCTGCATGAATTTGATTATCTCTATCTGAGCGGGATCAGCCTCGCCATCCTGTCACAAGCTGACCGGCTGACCCTGCTGCACCTACTGGCCGACTGCCGGGCTGGCGGAGCCAGAATTGCCTTTGACAACAACTACCGCCCCCGCTTGTGGGAGAGCCAGGAAGCCGCCCGGCAAACCTATGCCGCCATGCTGGCGCTGACCGATCTCGCCTTCCTGACCCTGGATGACGAGGTCGCCCTCTGGGGGGACAGTGATGAGTCCCAGTGCCTGACCCGTACCCGTGCACTGGGCGTGAACGAGATCGTCATCAAGCGCGGGGCCGCGCCCTGTCTCATCGTGCAGCCAGAGTACCGCTGCGAAGTGCAGGCCATCCCCCTGACGAGCGAACAGGTCATCGACACCACTGCGGCGGGGGACTCCTTCAGTGCGGGTTACCTCGCCACCCGGCTGGCGGGGCACTCCATGGCCGACTCGGCCCGCTATGCCCATCGGCTGGCAAGCACCGTCATTCAACATCGAGGCGCCATCATCCCCCTGACTGCAATGCCACATCCCATCACCCCTGACCACCCATCCCACGAGGCTTCCCATGTCCCCATTGCTTGAAACACTATCGACCCTGAAGATCATTCCCGTCATTGCCATCCAGGATGCCGACGATGCCGTGGCCCTCGGTCGCGCCCTGTTGGAAAACGGCATGCCCAGTGCCGAAATCACCTTCCGCACCCCGGCAGCAGCAGAATCCATACGCCGACTGAGGGACGCCTTCCCCGAGATGATCATCGGTGCAGGTACCGTCTTGACCACGGCCCAGGTCGATCAGGCCATCGCCGCCGGTGTGGATTTCATCGTGAGCCCGGGGCTCAACCCACGCATAGTGCAGTACTGCCAGGCCCGCGGGGTGCCCATCATTCCCGGCGTCAACAATCCCAGCCAGGTCGAGCAGGCCATGGAGCTGGGTTTAAAGACTCTCAAGTTCTTCCCGGCAGAACCGTCCGGTGGGCTGGCCATGCTCAAGGCCATGAGCGCCGTCTATCCGCTCGCCTTCATGCCCACCGGCGGCGTCAGTCCAAGCAATGTGAAGGCGTACCTTGCCCTGCCCGCAGTCTTTGCCTGTGGCGGCACCTGGATGGTTCCCGCCAACCTCATCGACAATCGCGAGTGGGACAAAAT
Source organism: Aeromonas molluscorum 848 (assembly GCF_000388115.1). Lineage (GTDB taxonomy): Bacteria > Pseudomonadota > Gammaproteobacteria > Enterobacterales > Aeromonadaceae > Aeromonas > Aeromonas molluscorum. The sequence continues at coordinate 9,573 of NZ_AQGQ01000054.1, read as the reverse complement.
CGGCGTCCTTGCCAAGGAAGCCATGGCCGCGCTCTGAGCCTGCATGGGCCTGTCCCACGGGCCCATCATTCCAGCCCCGACCGGTTTGCCATAGCCCTGCGCCGCCGGTTCAATGAAAGGATCCATCCCATGATCGTTGGTAACCTGCAGCAACTCGCCATCGCCATGCTGCCGCCCCCGCTGTTGCGCCTTCTGAGCCGGCCCGATCTCTCCTTGCACAAGCTGCAGCAACGGGAAGAGGGAAAATATGATCTCATCGAGGATACCCTCTTCTACATCGTTTCCTGCCCCACCACCGCTCAGGAAGCGGATCTGAAGAGCGAATTTCACGATCGCTACCTAGATATCCAGATAGTGCTGCTCGGGCAAGAGATGATAGCCCTCAGCCCCACTGTCACTTCCCCCCATGACCGCCGGGAAACCAAGCCGGATCTTATCTTCCTGGACAACCCGGCGATCACCACCCGGCTGCTGCTCAATGTCGGCGACTTCGCCATCTTCTATCCCGGCGAGGTACACAGACCCACCTGCCAGGTCGGCTCTTCGGCCCAGATAAAAAAAGTCGTGTTCAAGATCTGCAAAACCTGGCTGTCCGCCCAGTAATGGCCACTGGCCGCAACCATTCGTTCCTCTCTCTTGCATGAATGCCCCTGCCTCCAGCCGTATTGAGAGGCAGGAGGCCAGCTCCGCGCATGACACCATGTCATCACTGGCGGCTCCTCTTCTCGTGGCCCTTTGGGAGCTGATGCTCCCCCTTTTCGCGATAGAAAACCTCGATTGAAATCCCTCTTCAGCTTCACTGTGACAATGCCACATGCAGCAAACACAAAACTTGACTCAGCATTCCTTCAAATATGGAACGCCATTTCATTAACTTGAGTTTGATCACTGAAATGCGGCCGGATTCGCGTAGCATGAACGACATCAAAATAACCAAGGGATAACACACATGCGTACCATCAATGCTCTGCCCAAGCTGTCTCTGATTGGCACAGTTGTCGCCGCGGGTCTGTTTCTGACTGGATGTGGTGAAGACAGCAAGGCTGCTGGCCCCGTGATCCTGAAGACAGCGTTTAACCAGTCTGAACACAATCCCCAGTTCAAGGCGCTTCAAGATTTCAGCCAGAAGCTCGAAGCCGCCACCGGTGGTAAATACAAGTTGGAAATTCATCCCAACGAGCTGCTTGGGGATCAACGTGCGGCCCTGGAGCTAGTGCAGTCCGGCGCCATTCAGCTGGCTGTCGTCGCCAATCCCTTGGTCGAGAACTTCAACAAGAACTTCTCCGTGCTGGCCATGCCGTACATCTACGACAACCCGGCTCACCAGCGCAAAGTGTTCACCAGTGGCACCCTGGATGCCCTGTTCAGCTCTACCAAGGGCAATGGCTTTGAGGTGCTGACCGCCTATACCGCCGGGGCGCGCAGCATGTACGTCAAGGGGGCTCCCATCAAGACCCCGGAAGATATGAAAGGACAGAAGATCCGGGTGATGCAGTCCGACACCATGGTCAAGATGCTGACCTGCATGGGGGGAACCGGCGTACCCATGGGCCAGGGAGAGGTCTACTCCGCCATCCAGCAGGGGGTGCTAGATGGCGCCGAGAACAACGAGATCACCTACGCCGACCTGAAGCAGTATGAAGTTGCGCCGCATTTCTCCTACACCCGCCATGTGATGGTGGCTGACCTGCTGGTGGCCAACGAGTCCTTCCTGGCAAAGATGGATGCCGCCGATCAGGCAACCTTCCGCAAACTGGCCAAAGAGAGCACCGAGACCGAGTTCGACCTCTTCAGTCAGGCGCTGGAAACCGCCAAGCAGACGGCTACCAGCCAGGGAGCCACCTTCACCGAAGTGGATATCGCGCCCTTCCAGGCGCGCTGCAAGCCGCTGCAAGAGACGCTGCTGGTCACCCCGGAGCAGAAAGATATTTTCAACAAGATCCGCGCACTGGCCAACTAATGGCTGCTGTTGCTAAGGGCTGCCATGGCGGCCCTTTCTATGAGGTTCCTCTATGAAACCCGCTCAACAACCCACAATGCTCTCCGCCCCTCCCGGCACCCTCGTTCAACAAGGCTTCTATGCCTCGCTGACCGGGTTCAAGCAAAGAGTGGATCTGCTGGTCTCTTATTTCTGTATCGCCATCGTAGCGTTGATGACACTGCTGGTCACCTATCAGGTGGCGACCCGCTACCTGCTCAATGACCCAAGCGCCGTGAGTGAGGTGCTCTCCCGCTACCTCTTTATCTGGCTGGTCTTGATCGGGAGTGCCTATGTCTTTGGACTGCGCGAGCACATGGCGATCACCTTCATGCGCGATCGCATGCCACACAATGTTCGCATCCTGCTGGAGATGCTCGGTGAGCTGGCGACCACCCTCTTTGCCTTGCTGGTACTGAGTGTGGGAGGTTACATCGGGATGAGCCGCCAGATGGGGCAACTCGACTCGGCGTTGCAGATCCCCATCGGCGTCATCTATGCCGCCATTCCCCTTTGCGGCGTACTGACCGTCTTCTATTGCCTGTACAACCAATACGGGTTGGCCAGACAACTCTCCTTCGAGCACAAGGTATAACCATGGATATTGCGGTTGTTGTCGCGCTGGTGATGTTCATCGGTGCCTTTGTCCTGCTGTTTATCGGCACCCCCATCAGTATCAGCATCGGGCTCTCCTCCTTCCTGGCCATGGCGATGATCCTGCCCTTTGATGGCGCCATCCTGACCTCTGCCCAGCGGGTCTTCGTCGGCCTGGACTCCTTTGCCCTGCTGGCCATTCCCTTCTTCATTCTGGCCGGCAATCTGATGAACAATGGCGGCATCGCCATTCGCTTGATCAACTGCGCCAAGATCGTCAGCAACTTCCTGCCGGGTCCGCTGGCCCAGACCAACGTGGTTGCCAACATGCTGTTTGGCTCCATCAGCGGCTCCGGCGTCGCCTCGGCGGCGGCCATCGGCGGCATCATGTCCCCGATCCAGAAGAAAGATAAATACGATCCCGCCTTCAGCGCCGCGGTCAACATCGCCTCGGCCCCGACCGGCATGCTGATCCCCCCAAGCAACTCCCTGATCGTCTATGCCACTGTCGCCGGCAGCGTCTCCATCACAGCACTGTTCATGGGTGGCTACGTGCCCGGCATCCTGTGGGGGCTGGGGGTCATGCTGGTAGCCGGCTTCATTGCCAAGCGCCGTGGTTATATGGCCGAGCCCGACTCCCTCAAGGGTCTGCGCCTCAAGTTGCTGCTGGATGCCATCCCCAGCCTGCTGATGATCGTGGTGGTCATCGGCGGCATCCTCGGCGGCATCTTCACCGCGACCGAAGCCTCCGCCATCGCCGTGGTCTATTCGCTTGTCCTCGGTGTCTGCTACCGGAACATCAAAGCTGCCGACCTGCCCGCCATCTTCCTGGCCACCGCCAAGATGACGGCCATCGTGATCCTGATGCTGGCCGCCTCATCCATCATGTCCTGGGTGATGGCGTTCACCAAGATCCCGGCACTGATCGCATCGGGCTTGCTCTCCTTCACCGACAGTTTCCTGATCATTCTGCTGGTCATGAACCTGGTGCTGTTGCTGGTGGGCACCTTCATGGACCCCACCCCGGCGGTGCTGATCTTTACCCCTATCTTCCTGCCCATCTGTACCCAGTTCGGCATGGACCCGGTGCAGTTCGGCATCATGATGATCTTCAACCTCTCCCTCGGAACCATTACGCCGCCGGTGGGCCCCATCCTGTTTACCGGCTGCAAGATAGGCGAGATAAAGATTGAGGGGGTCATCAAGCCACTGTTGCCCTTCTTCGTGGTGATCGCTCTGATCCTGATGCTGGTGACCTATGTGCCGGCCATCTCGATGGCGCTGCCCCAGGCGATGGGGCTGGTCAACTGAGACAACTTCGCCGAGCGTTGCGGCAAGAAGCCGTCGTTGAAGACAGCCAATGAGCCAGCCCCGGGTGATCAGCACGCCCGGGGTTTTTCATGGCTGCGCCGCACCGTCAGAAAACGGGCAGATAGAGGATACCGCCGGGCGGTTTACGGTATGAACAATACGCACGGAAGGCAAATCAAAGAGGAGACGAAACAGGCGTCACCGACAAGGGAAGGAACCTATCGCAACACAACAGCAGGCCGAGCCAATGGCGTCAGCGATCCAGATAACGGCCCTGTTCCATTTCACGCTCACGTTGGCACTCGGCGAGGTAGATGGCGGCGACGATGGCAGGGACGGCATGGTGCCTGTCGATGGCATTGGAAACCATCAGTTGCAGGGTATTAAGGTTCTTGGCCTTGCGAAACTTGCGCAGCCAGTGACCCTTGTCGCCCAGCTCGTCTATGGAGATTTTTTCTTGGATGGACATGCTCACTCTTGGGACTCGGGGTCCACATAAATTCAAGATCCGGGGATCACAGATACCGAGGGGGAAACAAAGAAAGCCAGGTTGAGACCCGGCTTCCTACGGTTACACCACAATCCGATATATCAGGCTCTGGGAACGAAGCCAACCACATCATATACGCTGGCCAGGGTTTTTTCAGCCCTTTCCCGGGCCTTTTGTGCACCGGCAGCGAGGATGGCCTGCAGATGAGTCTCATCTTGACGCAGGGCGTGGAAACGGGCTTGCAGCGGCTCGAGCAGGGCGACCACGGCCTCGGCGCACTCACCTTTCAGATGGCCATACATCTTGTCTTCGAAGTGCTGTTCCAGCTCCGGAATGGTGCGGCCCGTCACGCCAGACATCAGGGTCAGCAGGTTGGATACCCCAGGCTTGTTGACCGGATCAAAGCGCACCACGGCAGGCTCGTCCGAATCGGTGACGGCCCGCTTGATCTTCTTCACTATCTGCTTGGGATCTTCCAGCAGACCGATGAAGTTGGCCTCGTTGTCATCCGACTTGGACATCTTCTTGGTCGGGTCCTGCAGGCTCATCACCCGGGCACCCTCTTCGGGAATGAAGGGCTCGGGCAGGGTGAACACCTCGCCGTGCAGATTGTTGAAGCGGGTGCAGATGTCGCGAGTCAGCTCCAGATGCTGCTTCTGATCGTTGCCGACCGGTACCTGATTGGCTTGATAGAGCAAGATGTCCGCCGCCATCAGCACCGGGTAACCGAACAGGCCGACGTTGACGTTGTTCTCAAAGCGCGCCGATTTGTCCTTGAACTGGGTCATGCGCGACAGCTCGCCCATCTGGGTGTAGCAGTTGAGGATCCAGCCAAGCTCGGCGTGCTGGGGCACATGGGACTGGATAAAGACGGTGCTCTTGGCGGGATCTATCCCGACGGCCAGATAGAGGGCGGCAGCGTCCAGGCAGGCTTTGCGCAAAGAAGCCGGATCCTGACGGGTGGTGATGGCATGGAGATCGACGATGCAATAGAGGCAATCGAAGTCATCCTGCATCTTGACCCACTGACGCAGGGCGCCCATGTAGTTGCCTATGGTGAGCTGCCCGGAGGGCTGGGCACCGCTCAGTACTATTGGTTTAGCCATGGAGAGGAGTCCTTGTTCTTATTCGACCAGCAAGGCATCGAGCTCACTGAAATGCTCGCATACCCAGTCCGGATTGGAGTCGGCAATGGGGCGGCCATAGTTATAGCCATAGGTGAGCCCCACCACCTTCATGCTGGCAGCCTGAGCGGCCAGCACATCATTTTCGGAGTCACCCACCATCAGGGTGCGCGCCGGGCTGACACCCAGCTCATGGCAGGCATGCAGCAGCGGTGTCGGGCTCGGCTTCTTTGGTTCCACACAGTTACCGCCCAGCCAGAGCGCGAAGCAATCGGCAATGCCGAGAGCATCGAGGATTGGCTGCACGAAGTGACTCGGCTTGTTGGTCACCACGGCTTGGCGGTAACCCAGTTTTTGCAAACGTCGCAGACTCTGCTCGACGCCATCATACATAGCCAGACCTTCGAGCAGGCAAGCCTGGTAGTGCCGATCGAACAGGCCGCGGGCCTGGCTGAACTGCTCGCCAGCGCCGCGATAATCCAAGGCGCGGGAGATGAGCTTATCGGCGCCATTGCCGACCCAGGTGCGTACCACGGCCTCGTCGGCCTCGGCCAGTCCCAGGTCGGCAAGGGTGCGATTGACCGCCAGTGCCAGCTGGGAGGCGCTGTCGATCAAGGTGCCGTCCAAGTCGAACAACACCAGATCGAAGGGACGATTAACGCTGGACATGGGCAAGCTCCGCACGCATCTGGTCGATCACTGCCTTGTAGTCCGGCTGACTGAAGATGGCGGAACCTGCCACGAACATGTCGGCACCGGCTTGCGCGATCTCGCGAATATTGTCTACCTTGACGCCGCCGTCGATCTCGAGACGGATGTCACGGCCACTCTCGTCGATCAGGCGGCGCACCTGGCGCAGCTTGTCGAGGGTGCCGGGAATAAAGCTCTGACCGCCGAAACCGGGGTTGACTGACATCAGCAGGATCACGTCCAGCTTGTCCATCACATATTCGAGACAGGAGAGGGGGGTAGCCGGATTCAGCACCAGACCGGCCTGGCAACCCTGCTCCTTGATGAGCCCAAGAGTGCGGTCCACATGATCCGACGCTTCCGGGTGGAAGGTGATGAGATTGGCACCCGCCTTGGCAAAATCAGGGACTATCCTGTCCACCGGCTTGACCATGAGGTGAACATCGATCATCGCCTTGATACCGAAGTCACGCAGGGCCTGGCAGACCATGGGGCCTATGGTCAGATTGGGCACATAGTGATTGTCCATCACATCGAAGTGCACCACGTCGGCACCCGCTGCTAATACCTTGGCAACATCGTCACCCAGACGGGCAAAATCGGCGGAGAGGATCGAGGGAGCTATCAGAAAGTCTTTCATCACGTCATCCATTGGCAGCTAGGCGAAAAAACGGCGCAATTTTACCCCAAACTGGCTCAGGAAACGAGACTGATTGCCGCTTACCGCGCCTCATGCCACACAGGAGGCCTATTTTCCCGGTCAAGGAAGCGATACAAGCAGAGATGTCGCGCCACCCAGGCCGGGAAGGTGATGCAGGTCAGGCTGTCTGGCGCAGCCAAGCCTGATGCATATCGCCGTGATCAGAGCAGAAAAACGGGAGGGATCGCCTTTCATGAGCGGGTCAGCGGCAGGATGTCTCGGCGGGTTCTGGGGCGAAAGGGGATACCTTGACGAAAACTGGCTAGGCTCTAGGGAGCCAGGAGGCACAAATGAACCAACGACTCACCCTGTGGCACACGCTCACCAGCACCCTCGCCGCCCTGTTCGGGGTGCAATCCCAACGCAATCGCCAACGCGATTTTGCCAACGGCTCGCCATTGGCGTTCATCCTGATGGGAGTCGTACTGATCGCTCTGATGGTCGGCTCTCTGTGGCTACTGGTTAGCTGGATACTCGGCTAAACCATCCCCTCCCCCTAGACGCTGGCTCCTGTCTCGACCAGATCACCTGGATACCACCCCTGCTCCGGCGCGATACCGGGGGGATAGAGCGCCAGCAACTCGGCCACCTTGTTGCGGGTGCCGCCATTGCGGCTGATGGTGCGTTTGACCAGAATCTCATCGAGCCGGGCACCACGGTAGAGTTCACGGGTCAGTTCAATATCATGGTTGCTGATGAGCACGGGCACTCCTTTCTCGGCAGCCGTGTGACGAGCCAACCGGGCCAGTACCGCCTGATCATCCAGGGTAAAGCCGCCGGCCGAATAGCTGGTAAAACTGGCCGTGGTAGAGAGGGGGGCATAAGGGGGATCGCAATAGATGACCCAGTCGGCCTGCGCCCGCCTGATGGCATCGGCATAACTCTCGCAGATGAAGGTCGCCTTCTGCGCCTTCTCCGCAAAGAACCACAGCTCTTTTTCCGGGAAATAGGGCTTTTTATAAGAGCCAAAGGGGACGTTGAAGCCACCCTTCTTGTTGTAACGGCACAGACCGTTGAACCCATGGCGATTGAGGAACAGGAACAGAAGAGCGCGGTCGAAGCTGCCCTCCGTCTGGTTGAACTGGGTCCGCAATCGATAATAAGCCGCCTTGTGATTGTTCTCAGCCACAAACAGCTTGCGCGCCTCGGCAATCAGCCGCTCAGGTGTGAGCTTGAGGTGGTTATAGAGCGCAATCAGATCCGGGTTGATGTCGTTGAGTACATAGGCATCGTAATCTGTGTTGAGAAATACCGATCCTGCGCCGACGAAAGGTTCCAGCAACACACGTCCTGCTGGCAGGCGCTCGGCAATCTCTTCAACCAGGGAATACTTTCCCCCGGCCCATTTTAAAAAAGCGCGTGTTTTCTTCATGGAAATCCGGCGTTAAGAAGGCAACAACCCAAAAAGGGGGGCGATTCTACCCCCTTATCCGACCTGCTGCTATGGCTTCAGCTCTTTTTGTACCTGGGCGAACGACTTGGGCCAGGGTTGCCCTTTGACGAGGGCGGGTGGCAACTGGCGGATGGCCGCCTTCGCCTGCTGGAGATTGGCATGATCTCCCTGCAGCACCACAAACCAGGGACTACCACGGAATTGGGTCTGATAGACCCAGACCTTGCCCGCCAGCTTGTTCTCAGCTACGAAGCTGTCGACCGCCGGCCGGTTGCTCGCCCCCATCAACTGCACGCTGTAATGGGTCTTGGCTTTCTTTTGCAAGGTGGCTATCGGGGTCAGGGCAACCCGGGGGGCGGGCACTGCCTGCTCGACATCCTTTACGATGTTGGTCGCCGGGGGGGCCGCCACACTCTGACTGCCTGTCGTCTGTTTGGCCTGCGTACCAGCCTGTAGATTGGGCCGGGGCTGACCGACCGTGTTTGACTCTTCACCGGTCAGCTCTTTGACCACTTCGCTGGGCAGGGCGCCGCTGGCGGTGGGTTGCGTCATCAGCTTCTCGACCACGTCGTCGGAGATCACGATTCGACGGCCCTCGTAATTGCCTGACTCGGCAGTCACTGTCTCGCTCTCCACTTTCTTGGGCAAGACCTTGCTTTCTGGTTTCCAATCGCGCACCAAGGCGTCGGTATCATTACCTGCCGCACCAGGTTGCGCAGCCTCCTGGCTAACCCCTTCCGGACTCTCCCCCGCAATGGGTGCGGGCAGTTCTGTGCTCATCGGCTTAGCCGTCTCCTGACCGTCCTGCTTGTCTGAAAACAGCGAAGGCAGCAGGTAAGTGAGCACCAACAAGATGCCGATAACGGCAACAAAACCCAGGACGACCTGCTTGATGGGCAGCTTGGGTTGCGACTTCTTGGGTCTTCTGTCGGTCATGATATCCTCCAGGGCCTGCATGATGATGGACGGCTGTCCTTTCGACTGGCTCAGGATCTCCTCTACCCTGGTTTTGGGCAAGAGGGTCGCCGGTATCTTCTGCTCTTTTGCTTTCTCATACAGGAAGATGCGTTGCTCAGGTGCGCTCAGCGGCGCGACCTCCAGCTCAAGGGGCGGCATGGCGCGTCCCTTGAGGCCCGCGCGCATAGTGCGACACCAGACGTCATCGCCGGTCAACAGGATGGCCATCTGATGAGGTTTGCTCAGGGTGTCATTGTGGCGACACAGGGTCCAAAGCTCGCTGCTCACCTCATCAGGCAACTCGTGCGCTCGCTCAATCAAGCAACAGCAGCGTTG
>NZ_AQGQ01000053.1 GCF_000388115.1 Aeromonas molluscorum 848 | reverse complement strand
CCCCACGGCCCGAAAGGCGATCTCCCGCAATCGGCCGAGTTCGCGCAGTATCTCGGAGTGGCTCTGCTCACGGCGGCGATAGAGATAGATCCGCTGCCCATCCGGGGTCTGGCCGAGGGGCTCACAAGCCTCTATCGCCTGCTTGAGTCTTGCCCTGTCTCCCGGCAGCGCTATCGGCGCCTCGGTGGCGAGGCGACCCTGCTTGCCAAGGCCGATGCGATAGAGATGCTCGCGTACCAGTTTGGCCCCAGGCTTGGCTGGCAGCGCCTCGAAGGCGTGGGGTGGGATGCGTTGCCCTATGGTGATGGTCATGCGCCCCCCTTGCTGGCGAAATAGCTGGGCGGCCAGCAACAGGCCTGCCCAGGATTTGTTGAGCCAGGAGCCGAGGTAAAAGCCCAAGCCGTTGCGCGCTCCCAGATGGATGGGCACCAGCGGGCTCTGGGTGCGCTTGGCCAACTTGATAAATCCCCCCTGCCAGGGACCATCCTTGATGCCCCTGAGGCCGAGACGCGACACCTCACCGGCCGGGAATATGATGATGGCGCCCCCCTTGGCCAGATGCTCCCCCATGGCGAGTATGGCCCTGCGATCGGTCTTGCCCCCCAGGTTGTCTACCGGCAGCAGCAGGGATTGCAGGGGGGGGAGGCTGGCCAGCAAGCGGTTGGCCACTATCTTCACGTCCGGGCGAATGCGGCCGAGCAGGCGTAGCAGCGCCAGACCATCGAGGGAGCCGATGGGGTGATTGGCCACCAGTATGACCCGGCCCTCGGCCGGGATGTTCTCGAGCTGGGCCTCGCTGACGTGATAATCGAAATCGAGCTGGCAGAGCGCCTGTTCGACGAAATCCAGCCCCTTGAGATGGGGGTACTGGGCGGCGAATTGCTGAAAGTCGCGCTCGCGCAACAACCACTTGAGGGCGCGGCGAGCCGGCCCCGGCAGATTGAGGCGGGGAAAGTGCTGGCTGAGAATGGCATCGACGCTGAACATGGGGCGGCTCCGGCTGTGGTTCTTCCCCAGCATGGCGCCGCTCTGTTCCCGCCCCGTGGCAGCCCCGTGACAGTTTGATGGCAAGGGGCGGCAGGCGATGGGAGAGCCTGGCGGCTGGGCAGATTCCGGCACCAGGCCACTCCCGTGACGTCAGTCCTGGTACTTGGCGCTCAGATGCACCAGGGCGACCAGGGTCTGCACCGCTTTTTCCATGGATTGCAGCGGGATGAACTCATGTTTGCCGTGGAAGTTGTGGCCGCCGGTAAAGAGGTTGGGGCAGGGCAAGCCCATGAAGGAGAGACGGGCGCCATCGGTGCCACCGCGAATGGGTTTTATCTTGGGGGTCACCTCCACCGCCTGCATGGCGGCCCTGGCCAGCTCGACGATGTGCATGTGCGGCGCTATCTGTTGCTTCATGTTGCGATAACTGTCCCGCATAGCGAGGTCGATGCGCGCCCCCGGCGCCGCTATCTGCAGGGCTGCGACGCGCTCGGCGAGCAGGGCCTTGCGAGCGGCAAAGCCCTCATCATCAAAGTCGCGAATGAGATAGTGCAGCTCGCTCTGCTCCACGGTGCCGCTCATTTGTGCCAGGTGGAAGAAACCCTGATAACCGTCGGTGGCCTCCGGCGTTTGCTCGGGGGGCATGGCGGCGTGAAAGCGCGCAGCCAGGGTTTGACTGTTGATGAGCTGGTCCTTGGCGGTGCCCGGATGGACGTTGTTGCCGGTGAATCGCACCGTGGCGCTGGCGGCATTGAAGTTCTCGTATTCGAGCTCCCCCACCTCGCCACCATCTACCGTGTAGGCCCAACGAGCGGGAAAGCGGGCAAGGGGGAACAGATCGGCGCCACGGCCTATCTCTTCGTCCGGCGTGAACCCCAGCCAGAGATCTCCTCGGCGCGAGACCGGGTCTGTCCTCAGCCGCGCCACCGCCGTGATGATTTCGGCGATGCCGGCCTTGTCATCGGCGCCCAGCAGGGTAGTGCCATCCGTGGTGATGAGATCCTGCCCCAGATAACGCTTGAGGCAGGGGTGCTCGCGAGTGCTCAGCACCTCGTCCCCCTTACCCAGGCAGATATCACCGCCCTGGTAGTTTTCGATGAGCTGGGGATTGACCCGCTCGGCCTCGAAATCGGCGGTGTCCATATGGGCGATAAGGCCGATGGCGGGGGCGCCTGGTTGATTGCCGGGCAGGCAGGCGGTGAGGTAGCCGTTCTCATCCAGGATCACCTGGCTCAGGCCCATGGCCTGCAATTCACGCTGCAAGGCGAGGGCGAACTGCCGTTGGCCCGGGCTGCTCGGGCAAAGGGGGCTGTTGGCGTTGGATCGGGTATGAAAGCTCAGATAGTGCAGAAAGCGGGACAGCAGCTGGTCCATGGGACGGCCTCGACAGAAGATGAATCCCCATTGTCTGCCGAGCCCTGATGCCTCACCTTGCGTCAGCGCAGTTTTTTGGTGACTAACCCCGTCATGGGCTCCTGGTCATCGAGCAGGGGTCAGGGGTTGTCGTGCGAAACCGCCTGCAACCCCTGTGCTAAAAACGGGAGAAAGTACCGGGGGTGCGGGGTTGAAAAAGCCCCAGGGCACGGGGGGAGGGCAACAGAGGCCAACCCCAGAGCTGGCTTGGCTGGCAGCGAGATCGAGATCGCCTCAAAAAAGCGAAAATTTAACAAGATTTTTTATTGTCAGCCCGGCGCAGAAGTGTGTAAACTCCGCGCCGATCCAAGGGGTAACCCAGGGCAGGCTAGGCCGCCCATCCCCCTTGAGTTCGACCGCCTATAGGGCGAGGCATGCAGACACGACAGACACTGCAGGGATTGGATTTCTTTTATATCGGTTAGGTTCCGATATCAGGGAGAACAGCAGGCATTTTGGCCATTCAGGCGACCGAGTGGGCCCTTGGGCTCATCATCATCCCCTTGTCATGGGCGGTCGTGGATGGAAATGTGTGCTGCGGTATCTTGTCGTCATGTGCTCGCGTTTGCGATGACGCCTCGTTCCTCTCTTCCTTGAAATCCTCCTCCCAAGGTGTTGTGACTGCCAGGCCATGATGAGCCGCGGCGTGGCTGATGCTGCGCGCCATCAAAGTACCGCGGAGCTGAAACCCAGCGCCGCATACCGTTGAGCTTGATGTAAAGCCACAAGCCCCACATCAAGACTCGTTACTTCCCAAAATCCACCAGGCAGCCTTGGCTCGCCGCAAATGGTCTGGATGTGATTGAGGGTAACGAAGGCGGCTTCACGCCGCTCATTTGCGAGGCATAGCCCATGACTAACTGGTCCAGCAAGGACTCCTTGAAGGTTTACAACGTTCCCTACTGGGGGGCGGGTTTCTTCAATATCAACGACGCCGGTCACGTGACCGTTTCGCCCGACAAGACTCGCCCAGAGGCGCAGATAGTGTTGTCTGACGCCATCGAACAGCTGCGTCAATCCGGCTTGACCACCCCTGTGCTGCTGCGTTTCCCCGACATTCTCAAGAGCCGGGTCGATGCCCTGTTCAACGCCTTTGGTCAGGCCATCGAGAAGTCCGGCTATGAGGGCGACTACCTCTGTGTTTACCCGATCAAGGTAAACCAGCAGCGCCGCGTCATCGAAACCATCAGCCAATCTTACAGCGACAAACCGCGTCTGGGTCTGGAAGCGGGCTCCAAGCCCGAGTTGCTGGCCGTCCTGTCTCATCACCACGATCGCGGTTCCGTCATCGTCTGCAACGGTTACAAAGACCGTGAATACGTGCGCCACGCCTTGCTTGGCAACCTGATGGGCCACAAGGTCTACATAGTGGTCGAGAAGCCCTCCGAGCTGGAGTTGGTGCTCGATGAAGCCAAGCGCCTCAACATCAAGCCGAACATAGGTGTGCGTGCCCGTCTGGCCTCCACCGGTTCCGGCATGTGGGAATCGAGCGGCGGCGCCATGTCCAAGTTCGGTCTCTCCGCCTCCCAGATCCTGGCATTGGTCGAGCGTCTGCGCGGCCTGGGCCAGCTTGACTGCTTGCAGCTGCTGCACTTCCACCTGGGCTCGCAGATTGCCAATATCCGTGACATCCAGGGCGGCATCCGCGAGTGCGGCCGTTTCTACGCCGAGCTGCGTCGTCTGGGCGCCGATATCGACGTGGTCGATGTGGGCGGTGGTCTGGGTGTGGATTACGAGGGCACGCGCTCCCAGAGCCACTGCTCCGCCAACTACAGCCTGTCCGAGTACGCCAACAACGTGGTGTGGGGCATAGGCGATGTCTGTCGTGAGTTCGACCTGCCGCATCCTACCATCATCAGCGAATCTGGCCGGGCACTGACCGCCCACCATGCCGTGCTGGTCACCAACATCATTGGCGCCGAAGGGGCCGAGATGAGCGAGGTTCATGCGCCTGATGCGGATGCACCAACCCTGCTGCAGAACATGTGGAAAGGGTGGCAGGAGCTCAACCACGAGGAAGATCCCTCGCTGCTGGAGCTGTTCCATGACTCCCTTGCTGATCTGACCGACGTCAACGCCCAGTACACCATGGGTATGCTCAATCTGGAGCAGCGCGCCTGGGCCGAAACCTTGCATCAGAACACCTGCCTCAAGCTCAAAGAGAAGCTCAATCCGGTAAACCGCAGCCACCGTGCCCTGGCCGATGACCTGAACGAGAAACTGGCCGACAAGTGTTTCGCCAACTTCTCCCTGTTCCAGTCGTTGCCCGATGCCTGGGGGATTGGTCAGGTGTTCCCGGTGATGCCGCTGGCTGGCCTGGATCGCCCATTGAGCCGCCGCGGTATCCTGATGGATATCACCTGCGATTCCGACGGTCAGGTTGAACACTATGTGGATGGCCTGGGGGTGGAGAGCACGCTGCCGATGCCGGAATATGGCGAGCATGAAGAGTGCCATGTCGGCTTCTTCCTGGTCGGTGCCTACCAGGAGATCCTGGGGGATCTGCACAACCTGTTCGGTGATACCCACTGCGCGGAAGTCTGGCTGGACGACGAAGGCAAGATGGACATCCGCAACGTGGTGCGCGGCGATACCGTCGAGCAGCTGTTGCGTTACGTCAACATAGATCCTTCCGTCATTCGCGAGAGCTATCAGCGCATCGCCTCTCATCCAGCCCTGGATGACGAGACCCGCAAGGCCCTGCTCGACGAGCTGGATCTGGGTCTGCAAGGTTATGCCTACCTGGAAGACGAATAAGCCTCTGGTTTGTTCGCCCCGTCGGTGGAAACAAAAAGACGGGAATGAAAAAGCGGCGCCTTCGGGCGCCGTTTTTTATGATCAGAACACTTGGCTCATGGCAAAGCAAGCTGCAAGCAGCGGATCAGTGGTTGCGAGTCTGGACAAGGGGCCAGCCTCAGGCCGGCAAGGCTTCGTGGCCGGTGCAGTGGGCCAGCAAGTTATCGGCAGGCATGGGGCGACCGAGCAGATAGCCCTGCAGGGTGTCGCAGCCAAGCCGGACCAGCAGGGCCCGTTGCTGCGCCGTCTCTACCCCTTCCGCCACTATGCGCATCCCCAGGGTGTGGCCCAGGGCGATGATGGCGCTGACGATGGCGGCATCCTCTCCCGTCTGGCCGAGGGAGGTAACAAACCCCTTGTCAATTTTGAGCTCATTGGCCGGGAAGCGTTTGAGGTAGAGCAGGCTGGAGTAACCGGTGCCGAAGTCATCGATGGATATTTTGACCCCCAGCTCCGCCAACCGGTTGAGAATGAGCAGACTCTCCTCGGCATTCTCCATGGCGGTGGACTCGGTGATCTCCAGGGTCAGGTGATGAGCCTCCAGCCGATGACGGTGCAGGGCCTCTTCGACCACCCCCAGCAATCCCGGGCTGGCCAGCTGTATGGTGGAGAGGTTTACCGCCAGACTCCACTGATCATGGCCCGCCGCCAGCCAGATACGCATCTGGCGACAGGCTTCATCGATGACCCAGTTGCCGATGGGAATGATGAGCCGGGTCTTCTCCGCCAGCGGCAAAAAGCTGGCGGGGGAGATGGCGCCATGGACCGGGTGTTGCCAGCGCAGCAGTGCCTCGACTCCGACCACCTGGCCATCCTGGGCTCCGTATTTGGGTTGATAATGGAGCGCCAGCTCGCCCCGCTCCAGGGCGTAGCCCAGATCCTGTTGCAACAGGAACTGCTGGTGGGCATTGGCGTTCATGGCGCTGTCGAAGAAGTAGTAGTCGTTGCGCCCCCGCTCTTTGGCGTAATACATGGCCGCATCGGCGTTGAGGGTCAGCTCGTGCAGGCTGGTACCATCATCGGGGTAGATGGCGATGCCGATGCTGACCGTGATATGGAGGCTGTGATGCTCGAGCTGATAGGGTCTGGCTATCTCGGCCAGCAGACGTTCGGCAAACAAGCGGGTCTGGGCCATGTCCCCCGGCGCCAGAGCCAGCAAGAACTCGTCCCCTCCAAAGCGCGAGGCGGTGTCGCTGCTGCCGAGCAACCCCTTGATGCGCTCAGTCACCTCGAGCAGCAGCAGATCGCCGGTGTGGTGGCCGTGGGCATCATTGATGATCTTGAAGCCGTCCAGGTCGAGGAACAGCAGGGCGAAGCGCTGCCGACTGTGCTGGCAGCGCTTGATGCTCTGCTCCAGCCGGTCGGCAAACAGCAAGCGGTTTGGCAGGCGGGTCAAGCTGTCATGGAGCGCCAGCTTGACCAGCTCGTCGTGAGCCTGGTGCAAGGAGGAGGAGAGGCGGGCATTTTGCACATCCAGCATGGAGAGAATGAGGGCGACGGCAAACACCGTCAAGGTCACGACTATGACCACCAGGGCCAGCCACTGGGCATCCAGCCCGGTATAGAGGGCGCCACAGAGGCTGCCGATTGGGAACTCGGCCGCCGCCATGCCGGTGTAGTGCATGCCGATGATGGCGACGCCCATCACCAGAGAGGCCAGTGCCTTGCTGAAGAAGGCGCGCTGGGTGCGATCGCGCAGGCGAAAGGCTATCCAGAGCGCGGCGCCGGAGGCCAGTACGGCGATGAGGATGGAGAGCGCAAAGAGACCCGGCAGATAGTGAATGCCGGGCGTAATCATCATGGCCGCCATGCCGATATAGTGCATGGCCGCGATGCCCACTCCCATCAGCAAGGCGCCGCCTGCGATATGGCTCAAGGGCAGGGTGGCGCGGCTCACCAGCCAGAGTGCGAAGGCGGAGGAACCCACGGCCGCAATGAAGGAGAGGCCGGTCAGGGTGAGATCGTAACCGAGGGCGATGGGCAGTTTGAAGGCCAGCATGCCGATGAAATGCATGGACCAGATGCCAAAACCCATGGCGAAGGCTCCCCCCGTGAGCCAGAGGGCCGCCGCCCGCCCCTGGCTCTGGCTGACCCGGCTCGTCATGTTCAAGGCGGTATAAGAGGCGAGTACGGCAACCAGGATGGAGAAGAACACCAGATCCTGGCTGTAATAACTGCTGAGCATGGGAGGCGTCATAAGCACTTCTAATAACCCTGGGATGAATCGCCGGCCTGAGCCACGGCAAAGGTAATCTGGCAAAATTGGCCGGCGATTGTACACCAGAGCCGTCATAAGTCGGTCTGATATAAGTGCCAAAATAGGTCTTAGATCTGCTTGTCGAGACTGAATTTATCCATTTTCTCAGCTTCCCCCTGCACTTTATCCGGACTTGGGTTCCACATTGCCCCCACTTGAAAATCAGGGAATGACCAGTTCGAAGTTATGCCTATATCCTCCATGTCATCTGTGGGGCATAACGAAATGACACTCTCTAGCCAACCGCCAATTTGGCAGCGTCTTTCCACATAAAGGGCGGCATCGGGGTAGTGAGACGCCATTTAATATTCATCGGTTGGCTGCCACTATAAGACACGTACTCCACCTCGCCAAAGTTCACGAAGCCAAGGGTACGGCCAAATTCATCTTTGCTCTGCTCGCGGACGAACAGAAACAAGCGCTTACCTTCTGCTCTGTGGTTTATGTAACTCAGACCCTTACCCCGCTCGGGGCGAGCGCTGTTTTGGCTTTGCCAATGAAACAGCGACTCGTTGATGGCGTAGTCGTGATAACGGGTGGTGGGGGAGAAGTGCTGCTCAGTTTTATTCAGAGTCACAAACAACAACTCGATATTTTGCTCTGCGATGACATACACCCCTTCGCGAGCAGTCGGTTGTTGCGCGAAGGTGGTCGCGCCAAAGCCAACTAGCACCTGCTCTCTGGCATATCGGGCATGCAGTTGTAGCGGGTTGCCGGGAAGGTGAGGCATGGACCGTTGCTCGTGTTGCACCCGGTTGATAAGCATGGGCAACAGATCTGCCAGCTCGGCCCTTAACGCTGGTTGATTGAGTTGTTTCAGGCCTTGTGCCAAGGAGCTAAAACCTGCGTTGGGGCCGCTCTGTTGCCAGAAGTCGTAATGGCACATCAAGGCCATGCGTTCATCGTGTTCGGCCGTTAAGGTAAATGCGTTTGCCACCAAGGTTTGTAGGAAGTTCAAGTAATGGAGAGCATCGCAGCCCAACAGGCGGGTTCTGATAGCCCGGGTGTAGAGGGTCGACAGCTTCTCATCGCTCATTTCAGAAACGGTATGGTTGTGGGCCTGTTTGACCAAGGCGCTCCAATTGCCGCGCTTGTAGATCTCCTCAAGGCTGATGTGAGGGTAGAACTTCAAGAAGTTCGCCAGTGTCAGCGGTAAATCGCAATCCTGTGAGAAACGGCGGATCAGGCCCATGAGGCGCGCGGTATTGAGAGTCGCCTTCTTGATATTGCTCAGAATTAACTCTTGGGTCTGTTTTGAGAGTTCGATGCGGCAACCCAATGGGGCATGGGGAAAGCCCTGTTTGATTTCGTGGTTGATCGCCTTATTGGTTTTACCCACCAGAGCCCGGAATTTCTGGGCAAAATCATACTCTGCGCGAGCATTGCCAACAAAATCCAACACGGTGCAGCACTCTTTATCGTGCGCCAGCCGCAGGCCCCGCCCTAATTGCTGCAAGAAGATGGTGAGGCTTTCCGTTGGTCTTAAAAACAGCAAGGTATCGACTTCCGGGATATCAACACCTTCGTTGAAGATGTCCACCACGCAGAGAATATTGATAACGCCGGTACGCAAATCTTGTTGTTTGCTATGGCGCTCGTCTCGGTTATCGCTGGTGAGGATGTCAGCCTTGATGCCCTTCAATAAAAATGCCTTGCACATAAAATCAGCGTGTTCGCGGCTCACACAAAATGCCAGCGCTTTGATCTTGGTAATATCAGTGACGATCTCATAGAGGTTCTGGACTATCTTCTGTACCCGCTGCTGATTGTGGGTATAGATATTGGTGAGCTCAGTGATGTCATAACGACCATTTTTCCAAGCGACTTGGCGCAAGTCAGTATCATCATCGATACCAAAATATTGGAACGGACAGAGATGGCGACGATTGATGGCCTCGGGCAAGCGGATTTCTGCTGCGATCACACCACAAAAGTCCGCAAGAATATCACCGCCATCATGGCGCTCTGGCGTTGCGGTCAATCCCAACAAAATGTGAGGTTCAAAGGCTGCGAGCAAACCACGATAACTGGCCGCCGCAATATGGTGAACCTCATCGATGACGATGTAATCGAAATAGTCAGGGCTAAGGCGCAACGTAGCCAGCTGGTTATTCAAGGATTGCACCGAGGCAAATAGCTGACGGTAGTGGGTTGGCACGGCGCCGCCGACCAAGAGTTCGCCAAAATTGGATTGCTTGAGCACACCGCGGTACGAGGCCAATGCTTGGCGCAAGATCTCCTCTTTGTGGGCGGCAAACAGAAACTTGGCGTCGGGTTTTGTTTTCAGAAAACGTGCAAAATCAAAGGCGGATATCAGGGTTTTCCCTGTACCGGTGGCCGCAACCACCAAGTTACGAAAGCGCTGATGTAAAGCGCGTTCCATCGCCAATTGCTCAAGGATCTCCTGTTGATGGGGAAACGGCGTGATATCAAAGAAATAGGCAGGGCTATTTTTGTCCCCATCCCCACGGGCCTCTTGCAGCGCATGCTGCAATTTTGTACGGCTTTCGAGCTTGCCATCAAACAGCTCAAAATCATCGGACTCCCAATAGGTTTCAAAGGTACTCAGGGATTTCTCGATAATATGAGGGATCTCTTGCGAGGTGATTTTTAGGTTCCACTCCAAGCCACTGGTGAGGGCAGAATGAGAGAGGTTGGATGAACCTATATAGCCGGTATGAAAGCCAGTATTTCGGCAAAAGAGATAGCTTTTAGCATGCAACCGCTCGCGCTGGGTGTTATAGCTGAGTTTGACTTCAGTGTTGGGCAGGCTGGCTAAAAATTCGACCGCCTTGGCGTCGGTAGCCCCCATATAAGAAGTGGTAATCACTTTTAATTGGCGGCCGCTGCGAGTGAACTCTTCCAGCTCATGGCGGAAAATACGGATACCTGCCCATTTGATAAATGAGACCAGCCAGCAGATGCTATCTGCCGATAATATCTCCCGTTTAATCTCCGACTCCATCGACAAACCCGCATTGCTGCCGCAGAACAGCTCACTTTGCGTCAGACCGGTCAGAGGGAAAATATCCTCGGTATATTGCTTTAAATTGGCGGAGATGGGGTTATCCAACTGGTAGAGCGCAGTCAGAATTCTCCCTTGACTATCGATGAGGTTCTCGCCAATAAAGTCTGGGTCTTGGGTGCGATCCTTTAGCCAAAGCAATAACTGGTTGGCCAGCTCAATCTGCCGTTGCAGCTGATCTTCTCCAGTGACCGAACCCACCGCATATTCCAAAACACGACTCAGAAATCGTGATAACCAGACTGCCGCTTCGGCAGGTTCAAGCTGGCGTTCCCCTACGTAAAAGCGCTCGCGGTCGAGTCGAGATGTCAGCAGTTGAGTAATGAGTTGTTCATAAATACCGCATTGTTGCATCGCACACTGGCCTTGAACGTTGTACATGAGGGGGGCGAGAAGAGTATCATTTTTTCCAACCAAATCAGTAAGCTGTTATCACCTGTTACTCGTTTGAAAATCGCCCCGGTTTTCGTGATACAGCTCGGCAGTAGCAACCACAGGGAGGTGGTGATGGATCCGGTTTCCTATCTTTTTTCGGCTTATCTCAACTTGGTGCAGCAGCAGGTGACGGATATCTATGGCACCGAGGCCAAGACGCTGGTGGTGGAATATGAGAGAGAGCAGGTGCCCTTTACCTTCCAGTTCTGGCAGATCCAACCCAAAAGCGTCTGCCGTCCCTACGAGCAGGATATGCGGCGTTTTAGCCAGTGCACGGTCAAGGCGTCCGCCCTGTTTCACAAGCTGTGTGATGACTTGACCCGGCAGGATGACAGCAGTTGGCAACTGCCCAAATTTCGCACCATGTACTGCTCGGCGGCCGTCAGTTATCGGCCGATGATTGCCGAGATTGGGGATGCCAAACAGAGCCCGGCCAAGCTGGCGGAGCGCGCCTGCAATCAGGCCATTCTGGCAGCCATGGACAGTGAGGATGAAACCTTACTTGCTCGGCGTGATCAGACTTGTTCCTCCATTCGGTGAGTGGAACTAGGGTGCCATACTGAAGCAACACTCTGACAACAGGTGCTATGGCACAGTTGCTTTTGATAATGGCAAGGGTAAGGGAATGGCTCACTACAGAAGCGAGACGAAGCGATGATCAGCCACATAGACCATCTGGTATTGACGGTGAGTGACATAGAGCGGTCCGTCGCGTTTTACCGCGCTGTGCTCAATATGGAGGCCATCACCTTTGGTGCCGGGCGACGGGCGCTGCGTTTTGGCAACCAGAAGATCAACTTGCAACTGCTGGGGCAGGAGCCGCGTAACCGGGCGCAGGTGGGGCGGGGGATCTCTGTCTCATCAGCCACTGGCCCCTTGATGAGGTGATGCGCCATCTGCGTGAGCAGGGGATCCCGCTGATCGAGGGACCGGTTGTCAAGTCCGGCGCCATGGGAGAGATAAGCTCTGTCTATTTCCTCGACCCCGATGCCAACCTGATCGAGGTGAGCGTCTATCCGCATCTCCAGGAAGGGGGGCATCGCCATAGTGATGGCAAGGAGTGCCGATGAAACCGATAACCCGCAAGTTAGGGGGCTGGTTGGCCCTAGTATGGGGTGCCGCGCTGCTTGCCGGGTGTGCGAGTCATGAGCTTCGGCTCGCCCCGGCGCAGTCGTCGCCCAAGCTCCAGGCCGGGCAGAGCCTCTATATCGCGCTCGCCACGGACGCTGCCTATGGCGAGTACCACTATCCGGGCTCGGGTCTGATGCTAAGTCAGGCCATAGCGGCGCCGCTGCGCAGGCGACTGGCTCGGGTCGACTTGGCCAGTCAGCCAGAGAGCGTGAATGAGGCCCTGGTCACTGCTCGTCAGGGAGGGTATGAGCTGATCTGTTATCCTGAGATCCTTCACTGGGAAGACAGGGGCAGCGCGGAAGAGACGAGTCCCGACAAGGTGACCGTCAAGCTGACCCTGATCGAGGTGGCCAGTGCCAAGGCGCTGCGTTTCGCTTCGATTGAGGGGCAGAGCGGCCTCGCCACCCCGGGGGCCGAGCATCCCCAGGATCTCTTGCCTGCTCCCCTTGAAGCATTTGCAAGCAGCCTGTTCTGAGGGCATGCCATCGCCAATTCAAGGTACCCTCTTCTGCGCCATGTCCTGCGATGGAACAGGGAGAGGCCAGTCTTTATATCCAATGAACCTCAATGGGGGCGGAGTCGAGATGCTGGAACTGAGACCCAACTGCGAGTGCTGTGATCGGGATCTGCCCCCTGAGTCGGAGCAGGCGCTTATTTGCAGCTATGAATGTACCTTTTGCATCGATTGTGCCGCACAGCATCTGGGGGGGCTCTGCCCCAACTGTGGTGGCAATCTGGTGGCGCGTCCGATCCGCCCGGCGGCACGACTGCTTAACGATCCTGCTTCCAGCCTGCGAGTGCTCAAGGCCGCTGGCTGCGCCAAGCAAGGATAGAGACTACTTGGGGGCCCTGGTTTGTCGCCGCAGGCGGAGGAATACGTTGGGCAGAACTACCGAGATGGATGGAATGGAATCTGCTCTGGCTGTGAAAGATCCGGTTCGTCATCGCCCATCGGTGGAATGAGAAAGAGAGAGTCGACACTCTTGAGGCAGGATATTGCGACAAGCCAGCGCGGCAGCCCTTGGGCTGCCGCGTTGTTCATTTTATCCGGCCATGGGTCTGTCAGCAGACCCCTTGGGCCAGCATGGCGTCGGCCACCTTGACGAACCCGGCGATATTGGCGCCGCTCTCGTAGTTCACATGGCCCTCCTCATCCTGTCCGTATCTAACACAGGTGCTGTGAATGCTGGCCATGATCTCCTTGAGACGGGCATCGACTTCATCCCGGCTCCAGCCGAGGCGCTGGGCATTCTGGCTCATTTCGAGCCCCGAGGTGGCAACGCCCCCTGCGTTGGCCGCCTTGCCCGGGGCAAACAACACCCGGGCTGCGTGGAAAGCGTGAATGGCGGCGGCGCTGCTCGGCATGTTGGCCCCTTCCACCACTAGCTGCACACCGCCCGCGATGAGCGCCGCGGCATCCTCTTCCCCTAGCTCGTTCTGGGTGGCGCAGGGCAGGGCGACCTGAGTCGGCAAGTGCCAAGGGGAGCGGCCAGTGAAGAACTCCAGCCCCAGCTCATGGGCGTAATCCGCGACCCGTTTACGCTGCTCGTTCTTGAGCGTCATCAGGCGGGCCAGTTTTTCGGGGGTGAAGCCGTCCGGATCGTAGACGGTGCCACCGGAGTCGGAGGCGGTGATGACCCGGGCGCCGAGTGCCATCGCTTTCTCGATGGCGTACTGGGCGACGTTGCCCGATCCCGACACCGAGACCCGCATGCCGTCGAGCGACTGGCCGCGGTGGGCCAGCATGGCCTGGGCGAAATAGAGCAGGCCGTAGCCGGTGGCTTCCGGGCGGATCAAACTGCCGCCAAAGGAGAGCCCCTTGCCGGTGAAGACGCATTCGGCGCTGTTGGTGAGCTTCTTCATCATGCCCGCCATGTAGCTCACTTCACGCCCGCCGACGCCGATGTCACCGGCGGGGACATCGGTGTTGGCCCCAAGGTGGCGATAGAGCTCCAGCATCAGCGCCTGGCAAAAACGCATCACTTCCCCCTCGCTCTTGCCCTTGGGATCGAAATCACTGCCGCCCTTGCCACCGCCCATGGGCAGGGTGGTGAGCGCAGTTTTTGAAGGTCTGCTCGAAGGCGAGGAATTTGAGTACGGAGAGATCCACCGAGGGGTGGAAGCGCATGCCGCCCTTGAAGGGACCTATGGCGCTGTTGTGTTGGATGCGATAGCCGCGGTTGACCCGCACCTGCCCCTGGTCATCAACCCAGCTCACCCGGAACTGAATGAGGCGCTCCGGCTCAACCAGCCGCTCCAGCAGTCCGTGCGTCAGGTAGCGGGGATGACGCTCGATGAAAGGCCAGATGGAGGCGATCACTTCACTCACCGCCTGAATGAACTCGGGCTGGTGAGGGTTGCGTTTGGCCACATTGGCCAGGAAGTCCGTCTGGGATAGTGAATGACTCATCGATAACTCCTGTATGGGATGATGAAATAGGCGCTTGCCAGCAAGCGAGCCAGGCCAGGCATCCAAGAATATTTTTTATGTTGTGATGAATGGGGGTGGATATTCGTTTTTATTTTTTTTACAAAACAATGTTCCATTTTTATCGAAAAAGGTGGTTTTCACATGGCGCCACAGTAAGATAATTCGCGCGACCTAAAATCTTTTTATGCATTTTTGATTAATAAATAGCAAGTTCTTATTGGCGCCAAATGACGCAGGATTGAATCGGTGACATACCAGTGAATGTTTCTTGCGGGAAAGACGGGGGGCGGCGGCCTTCATTGCGCCCTGATGCTCTGTACTTTTTGTTCGGCTCCATCTGTCAGTGGGACTTGTGCCCTCATGGGCCAGGTATTGGGCCTGCCATCGCGCCATTCGGTGGGGCGGGCGAGAAGTATCCGGGGTAAGACGGGGGGCAATATGCTACTGTAGCGGCGTTTTTTCGAAGAATGCGCAGGCCCTGACCTGTTTGAAAATGCTTTTTTGCAGATGCTTTTTTGTAGATGGAACAGTATGCAGACTAACCCGACGATGACCAGGCTGACCCAGCCGCAGACCCTCTTCAATCCAACACTCTGGCAGGTGACTCATGCTGGCTGATGAATCCATGCGCTTGAACAAATACATCAGCGAGAGCGGCATCTGCTCGCGCCGTGAAGCCGATCGCTTCATCGAGCAGGGCTGCGTCTTTCTCAACGGCAAAAGAGCCGAGGTGGGGGATCAGGTGGTGGCTGGCGATCTGGTCAAGGTCAACGGTCAGATCATCGAGCCGCGCGAGGCCGACAGCCTGATTTTTATCGTGCTCAACAAGCCGGTGGGCATCGTCAGTACCACCGAGGGGGGCGAGAAGGACAACATCGTTGATTTTGTCAACCACAGTACCCGCATCTTCCCCATCGGGCGACTCGACAAGGATTCCCAGGGACTCATCTTTCTGACCAACCATGGCGATCTGGTCAACAAGATCCTGCGGGCTGGCAACGATCATGAGAAAGAGTATCTGGTGACCGTGGACAAGCCGGTGACCGACGAGTTCATCAAGGGCATGGGGGCCGGGGTGCCGATCCTCGGCGCCGTCACCAAGAAGTGCAAGGTGAAAAAAGAGGCACCCTTCGTGTTTCGCATCACCCTGGTGCAGGGGCTGAATCGCCAGATCCGCCGCATGTGCGAGCACTTCGGTTTCGAGGTCACCAAGCTGGAGCGGGTGCGCATCATGAACGTCAGCCTCAAGGGGCTGCCGGTGGGTGAGTGGCGCGATCTGACTGATGATGAACTGATCGAGCTGTTCAAGCTGATTGAGGACTCCTCTTCCGAAGACAAGCAGACCAAGGCTGCCAAGGCCAGCCATCCGTCGAAGGCTCAAGGCAGCAAGTCCGCCCAGGGCAAAGCGACCCGCAAGGATGACCATGAGATTGGCGGGCGTCCCAACGTGCCGGGCCCCATGGCGTTTGAGAACAAGGTTGTTGCCAAGGCGGCGGGCAAGGGCGCCGCTGGCAAGGGAGCCCCCAAGGGGGGCAAACCGGTCGCAGGCAAACCGCGTAGCAATCACTCCGGACGGCAGAAGAAGGGGCGTTGATCCCGTTCCAGCCCCTCGCTATCTCCCTCAAAACACCGGCCCAGGCCGGTGTTTTGTCATCTTGGCTCAGCCGTTTACGGGCTGAGGCGTGAGAGGAGGGCTCTGCCCCATGGCGCGGGGATAACCGGCGGGATTGAGGCGCAGCACCAACAGGCTCATGATCGCCAGTCCCCCCAGCTGCCACAGCCAGGCGGCGCCGAAGTTCCCGGTCTCCTCATGCAGCCGTGCCGCGACCCAGGGGCCGGTTGCCGCCAGCATGAAGCCAACCCCTTGCATCAGGGAACTGAGTGTCCCCGCGCGCCTGGGATCGGGCAGGTGATCGAGGGCTATCACCATGATGAGTGAGAAGCTGCCGCCGAGCCCTGCGCCGCATAGCAGGCACCAGAGCAGCGGGGCCAGGGTGGGGGCAAGCCAGAGCCCGCTGAACCCGACTATCTGCATAAGAACGGCGAGTCCCATCCAGGGGCGGCGATCCAGGCGATGCGCGGCCAGCAAGGGGAGACCAAGGCCGCTGAGGGTCTGGGCCAGCGCCAGCCAGGCCACCAGGGTGCCGCTCTGCTCTGCATTCCAGCCCAGGGCCAGGTAGGCGGGGGCCAGCCAGGCGATCACCAGGCCATAGCCGCCGTTGATGATGCCAAAGCAGCCGATCAGCAGCCAGGTGCGTGGCTGCCGGATGAGACTGGCTTCTCCCGGATGGGTTGCCATGGCGGCAGCCTGGGGGAGTTGCACCCGCCGCCATAGCCAGAGCAGGGCCAGGAGCAGGGGAAGGCTCCATAGCGCCAGGGCGTGAGACCAAGGGATCAGGTTGCTCAAGGTAGGGGTGACCAGTGCGCCCAGGGCGCCGCCCCCCATCAAGCAGGCGGAGAAGATCCCCATCACCAGCGGTACACGATTGTGAAACCTGCCCTTGATGAGGCCAGGCAAGACCCCTTGCACCAGGGCCGAACCCAGGCCGCACAGGGCGGCACTGGCGATGAGCAGGGCGCAGCTGGTCACATCGAAACGCAATGCACTGCCAAGGCCAAGCAGCAGCAAGGCCGTCGCCAGCAGGATGCGAGGGCTGGTCAGGCGCAGCAGGCCCGGGGTGAGCAAAACCCCGATACCGATGAGCCAGAGCGGCAACAGGGTCAGCCAGGCGAGGCTGGCCAGGGGCATGGCCAGATCGCTCTGGATGCGCAGACTCAAGGGGCCTATGGCGGTGAGAAAGGGCCGCAGGTTGAGGCCTGCCAGCACCACCAGTACCAGCAGGGCATTGGCGCCCTGTCTACTCATGGTGGTCGCAGCCATCCATGTTCCCATAGAGCGTGGCGGCGCTGATGGGGCTTGCCAGCTTGATGAGTGGCAGAGGAGGCGGTGCCAGTGAGAGCCCCAGACGGGCATAGCTCATCGAGCTATCAAAGCCGTAGGGCGCGGCATCCTGATTGTCGAAGGCATAGTAGACGGCACTGATGTCGTTCATCACCAGGGCACTCAGACACATGGGGCAAGGGTGACCGCTGGCGTAAACCACGGCGCCCTTGAGCGGGCCATGTTGGCTGGCGGTGCGCAGCGCCTCGAGCTCGGCATGGCGGGTGGGGTCCCCGGCCAGGTGCATCAGATTGACGGCGCTGGCCAGCAGTTGACCATCGCGAACCAGCAGCGCCGCGAAGGGGCGTCCGCCCCGGCGTCGGTGATTAAGGGCGAGTTCGACCGTTTTTACCAGCCATGCTTGATGGGTCGGCAGGGAGATGTCCGGTGTTGAAGCGTCTGTCATATGAAGTGGCCGCTTGTGGAGTCTGGTAACAGGTTAGCCCCTTGCACTATCATGGGAAAATTAAATGATTTAATGTCTATCAGTAATTTTGTAAATGGAGAGACCATGCTTGATCCCCTGTTGCTGCGCAGCTTCGTTGCCATCGTCGATACCGGCAGCTTCACCCGCGCCGGCGAGCGGGTACATCTCACCCAATCCACCATCAGCCAGCAGATGAGGCGGCTTGAGACTCAGCTCGGTTGCACCTTGTTGGACAGGCAGGGTGGTCGGGTGACGGCGACGGCGCAGGGGGAGACGCTGCTTGGCACGGCTCGGCGCATTCTCAACCTGCTTGCCCAGGCCGAACAGCAGGTGGCCGAGGCGAGCCAGCAGCTCTGCCTCGGGGTGCCGGAGGATTTCGCCGCCGGCGCCATGACCCGGGCGCTGGCCCGTTTTGCCCGGGACTATCCCCAGGTTCGGCTCGAGGTGATGAGCGGGCTCAGTCACGATCTCTGGCAGCGCTTTGCCGCAGGGGAGCTGGATCTGGCGCTGGTCAAGCAGCGGCGGGGCCAGGGCCAACCCAGGGCAGTCTGGCCCGAACCCATCGGGTGGGTAGATAGCCGCGACTGGCCCGCGGCGGGACGGGATCCCCTGCCGCTGGTGGCATTTCCAAGCGCAGGGCTCTATCGCGATGAGATGACGGCGGCGCTGGACGCCAGGGGAGTGCGCTGGCGCATCGCCTATGTCAGTGCCAGCCTGGCGAGTTTGCAGGGGGCGGTGAGCGCCGGGATCGGGGTCAGCCTGCTGCCCCAACGGTTGTTGCAGGAGGGGCAGATTAACCTGAGCCATTGGCCCGCGCTCGCTCCGATCGAGCTGGCCCTGCATGTGAGCGCTGAGCGGGGAGAGCCACTGGCCCGCCTCGCCGAGGCTCTCACCATGCTGTGTGACCAGGTGATGGGGCCATCCTGAGGCGATTCCCTTGACCGCGCAGCAAGCCGCGGATCAGCGCACCTTGAAGCGCACTATCATCGCCGTCATCAATGCCAGGATGAAGATGGCCTCTGCCCAGGCGCCATGATGGCTCAGCAGTGTGGCACCCGCCGCGGCGATGCCTGCCAGCCCTTGTTGCAAGAAACCGCACAACGCCATGGCATAGGCGCCATGCTCCCTGGCATCGCTGACCGCCAGCGCCATGCTGTTGGGAAAGAGCACCGCCTGCCCGAAGATGATGAGGCAGTAGAACCCCATCATGACCACCAGAGCGCCTGCGCCCTGCAACTCGGCCAATATCGACAGTAACACCATGCCAGCAGAGGCCAGCAGGATGATCCCCGCTCCCTGCTTCATCAACTGCTTGCCGCCGACTCTGGCGACCTGCCTGTTGACAGCCATGGCGCCCGCGAAATAGGCAACCCCGATAAGTAGCCCCAGGGCGCCAAAGGTGGTCACCTCCAGTTGGAAGCCCTGCTGCAATACGAAGGGGCTGATCTCTTGCAGGGTCACTGTTATAGCGAATCCCAAGCCTCCGGCGCAGGCGGGCCAGAGAAAGCCGGGACGTTGCAGCAGGCGCCCGTAGCGTTGCCACATGCCAGTGGTCTGCGCGGCGGGACGGGGACCATGGAGCGGCAGGCGGATCATGAGCACCAGGGCCAGGATGCCGACACCTGCCACCAGGATGAACCCCTGTTGCCAATGGGCATAGCGACTGATTAGCCCACCTATCCATTGGCCGCCACCGAGTGCGGTGATGAAGGCGATGGAGAGCACGGAGAGGCGGCGAGCCAGCTCATCGCCCTGCCAGTGATCCCGTATCAGGATGCGAGCTATGATGGTGGCGCCGCCTGCCGCCACCCCTTGCAGGGTGCGCAAGATGAGCAACAAGCTCCCTTGGCTGGTGATGGAGAGCAGCATGCTGATCCCGACAAACAACAGCAGTGACAGGGCCAGGGGGATCCGGCGGCCATAGCGATCGGCGGCGGCTCCCCCAGAACAGCAGCGGCAGTGCGGCGCCAATCACAAACAGGGGAGATGGAGAGCTCTGCATCTTTTTCTGGCCATGGCGAGATCCGTCATCACCACGGGCAGGGAGGGGAGGTAAACCGTGGTGGCCATCTGGGCCATGAACACGATGAGGCAGGCCAGGGTCATGAGGCGGGCAGAGAGGCTCCAGAGCCCCGTCGGCGCCGTACTAGGCGGGTTGTCCATCACAACACTCAGGCAAGGTAAATTGGGGAGCAATCTTCGCACTGCCTTGAGGTGGCGTCATCCCCTTGTTTGAGGCAACTCATTGTTATGCTTGCTCAAGCAGCTTGTCCCCCTGGCCATCAGCAGCGGTCAGGCGATGGTCTGGCGCGGCACCACGGCGAGCCAGATCTCGACCTCGCCACTGCCTGTGCGGGGATCAAAGTCGGCGCCATAACGCTCGAAATCGGGCTTGTGGGCCGATTGGTAATCGGACTGGGCCAGCCAGTCCAGTGCTTGTTGCCAGGTTTTCGGCATGGCAGACACATGGCCCCGATGTACAAAGACGGCGTAGGTCTGGGGCATGATGCGCATCCGGCCGAGGGGCGCTGATATGGCTTCAAGCGCAGCTACTTCAACGGCGCACATGTATTCGCAACCGGTTTCGTTGGCGCCGCAGATGACGCCGTAGCCATGTTCCCCCAACTGACCCGGCAGCGGGCCCATGGCCATGAAGTCACGCCACTGGCCGCCAAAATCGGCAAGCTGAAACTCATGGTGACGGCGCAGACCGCCGAGCAGCATGGCGGGGCCCTGTTCGATGCGTTGCGGTGGCTGCATAGGGTTTCTCCGGTAACGTTGACTTGACAGAGAGCTCAGTGCTCGGCGCCAGCGGCCAGCTTGCGCTCATAGTCCTGACGGACGATGGCAAGTGCCGCCAGGGCCAGGGCTGGGGCTATCTTGTTGGTTTCCAGCAGCTCGATGAGATCGACGGCGAGCTGCACTTCTGCGGGGGCATTTTCCAGGGACATTGTGGTTTCTCACGCGAAAGAGTGGGCGCCATTATAGCGCCCAGGGCTGCGAAGACACGCCCCGCTGGCCGGGGCGAATGCGGTCACATGTGCTGGCGCATCTCTTTGTCGAGCTCTTCGCGCAGGGCCATCAGCTTCTTGGCGTACTGCTGCAACTGCAAATCCTGCTCGCTCACCGGTTGCCACTGGGGGACGGGGCTCGGTTTGCCGTGCTCGTCCATGGCCACGAAGATGATGATGCAGTGAGTGGTCTTGTGGCGAGCCGGATCGGTCGGATGACGGCTGTAGACATCCACCGCCAGGTGCATGCTGGTGGTGCCCGTGTGGATCACCTTGGCGTGAACCTCGACCAGCTGGCCTATCTGGATGGGGCGCAGGAAGCGGATGCCTCCCACATAGACGGTGACGGCGTAGCCGCCGCACCAGCCGGCGGCGCAGGCGTAACCGGCCTGATCGATCCACTTCATCACCATGCCGCCATGGACCTTGCCTCCGAAGTTGACATCGGCGGGTTCGGCGAGAAATTGCAGGGTCAGTTCACGGGCACTCATGGTACTTCCTTATGAGGTTTGGGGTAGAAAAGCGCGGGCATCGGGCAGGGGATCGCGGCGCGATATGGACGCCATCACTGGCGATAGCCTTGTCGATACTGCTCGGCCTGCGAACAGGCGGGGACCTGGCTAAAATCCGGGCGCTTGTTGCCCTCGCGCTGGCCGAAGCGGGCAAAGGTTTGCTGGCACTTGGCCTGGCTGCCGCCCTCATCCTCACAGGCCTTGATACGCTGGGCCTTGCCTGCATCTATCAAGGTCTGCTGGGCGCTGAGGCAGGCCTGATCCAGCGTCTGTTGACGAGCCTCCCTATCTTCCAGAGCGGCCGACAGGCCGATCGAAATACTGCAACTGAGCAGCAGTGTGACAACTTTCATCCAGTGTTTTTTCATGGCGTCTCTCTGACTGGGGGGCGACCCCAGATGACCAGTGCTATGCCCCCCAAGATGCCCAGGGATGACAATAACAGCCGCAGCGACCATGACTCATCCAACCAGATGAGCCCGGCCAGGGCGGCCAGCAGGGGGACCAGCAGCTGGACGCTGGCGGCCAGGGTGCGGCCAAGCTGGGGCAATACCTTGTACCAGAGCGCATAGCCGAGCCCGGAGGCGAGCGCCCCCGAGGCCAGGGCATAGCCGATGGCGACTGGGCTGGCCTGCAGCTGGCCCAGTAGGAGGTAAATGAGGGCTGCGGGCAGGCTGGCGCGCAGAAAATGACCGGCGTTGGCAGCGAGGGGATCGCTAAAGTGCGGCGCCCGCAGGGTATAGCAGGCCCAGCCAATGCCCGCAGTCATCATCAATGCCGCCCCCATGGGGTCCGGCGCCGTAATGCCGGGCAGCAACAGCAGAACCAGACCCGCCATGGCGAGCAGCAGGCCAGCCCACTGGCGCGGCGGCAGCCGTTCTCCCCGCAGCAGGGGCGGAGCCAGCATGCTGAGCTGGACAGCGGCAAACAGCAGCAGGGCCCCCGTGCCCGTGGTCAGGGTCAGGTAGGCAAACGAGAAGGCGGCCGCGTAGACGATGAGGGCCAGGGCGCCGCCCCAGTCGCCTTGGCGCGGGGCATGGCGACGGGCACAGAGCAGCAGCAATACCAAGGCACCGCTGGTCAGGCGCAGCAGAGTGAAGAGTGCCGGATCCATCCGCTCTTCGAACAGAGCGAGACGACACAGCACAGAATTGGCGGCAAACGCCATTAGCGTCAGCAGGGTCAGCAGCACGAGGCGCGGCAGTGGCATCCATTCACCTTGAGTTCAGAGGCGGCGG
>NZ_AQGQ01000052.1 GCF_000388115.1 Aeromonas molluscorum 848 | reverse complement strand
AGCTGGCCGTAGGACTAATCTGCCGCCAGCCCAAGCGCCGTGGCCTTGTCGCTGGCATAACTCTGTTTGAGGGTTTTGTCGAGCATGGTCACCTCCTTGTAGAGCTTGGCGCTCTCCTTGCTCCAGACGCTGCGCAGCAGCGGCAGATACTTGTCCGGGTTGGTGTTGGCCAGCGCGGTCAGGCTGCGGAACTGCCAGTAGGCGGAGTCATCGGAGTAGCTGTCGCTGCCAGTGCGATAGGGCAAAGGGTAGGATTCCAGCGGGCTGTAGATCGGCACCATCACGGATTCGGCCAGCACGCCGTAGCTCTGCCAGATGATCCCCTGCAGCTCCTTGGGCATCTCCTTGCGCAGCTGGATCACGTGGGATTCGAGCTGCCTGTCGATGCGGATCGGTCGCTCCGCCTTGCCAGCGAGCGGTGTTCCCTCATAGGTGGCGCTCAGCACTTTGGCCACATCCGGCACGGCGATGGGGGCATCGGGCTTCATGAACAGCGGGTATTGCGCCTGCCGGGTGGCTTGTTGGTGGGAGGCGGTCAGCATTTGCTGGCCGAGCCATTCCCTGTCCACGTTGTAGGGGTCGGCAATGACCCCGAATGCCTTGGCGAAGTTGAAATCTTTCGGATCTGCCTGGTCGAGCAGTTTGTGCTCGCGCACGAACTCCAGCAGCTTGGGCGAGTGCAGTACATCGGCGCTGTCGAGATTGACGCCGTGGATACGCAGGCCGTTGGCCACCATGGCGTAGCTGTCATCGGGTACCCGCACCGCAATCCAGTGGTGGCCGGAGCCAATTTCCATCAGCCAGGCCTCGTTCACATCCGCCAGATAGAGGCTGTTGCCCTCACCGGCGCCATAGGTCTCCACATAATGGCCGAGCAGCGCGACCCCCTCCTTGGCCGTCTTGGCCTGCGGCAGGATCAGGGTGGGGATGATGGCTTCTATGACCCCTTTTTCGATCAGTGGATCCGCTTTCTGGGCCTTGTCGTTGACCTCGGCACTGGTGGTGGCCGAGAGGGCGACGTTGAACTCGTTGATGCCACGCTCCTCATAATATTTGCCGGCGGGATCGCTGGTGGTGGCATCCCAGTCACGGATGGCGGAGTAGGCGAGGAAGGCCTTGGGCATGGGCACTTCCAGCCCGTTGCCCAGCGTCCAGGTCTTGCCCTCGTTCTGCTGGGCAGGCCGGAAAGCCAGGAATTTGTTCCAGTTGTTGACGCCAAAATCCTCGTTCCTGGCGATCATTACGCTGCCATCCGCGCTGGCGCCCTTGCCGACGACAAGGCCGGTACAGGCGTCGGCACTGGTGCCAAGCAGGGTGAGCAGGGTGGCGGAGAGGAGACTCAAGGTGTGTTTTTTCATTGGTTTGCCCGAAGTGTAACTGTGAGTGAAAGTCAGGCGGTGGGATGGGATGCGCTCTGCCGCAGGCCGAAGGCGGCATGGAAGTATGCCGGTGGATTGGTCTGCCGATCATTGATATCGCAAACATTTCATCCATAACACTGCTTGCTGGTTCTATCGTGCGTGGAGATTGTATTCTTCTGCAGTTGTTTGCTTTGTGATCTGCGCGTCAATCCTGTTTTTTATTTGGTTATTACTCATTTAGGTAGATATATGAACCATTTAATTATGATTTTGCAGTACATAAATCATAAAAATGATGCCCCGCTCGACGAGGAGGATGCATGGCGCCAGCCTGCACGGGGAGCTCGGTCTATCCGGCATGCTTGGTTATAACCATATGATTTTATTGTAATTTATTGGGCATCTATGTCACTGGGTCGGCTGACGGGCCCTGCCGGATAGGCGAACCAAATGGGGGGTATATGGATCTCACTGTCAGCAAGAAGAGTGAGTCAACAAAAGAGACCAAGTGCGGCTGAGTAATGGTTGGTGCGACTCAAGCGACAATCTGCTGTCATCGAGGGCAGGCACTTGCCTCTGTCTGGGGGCAATGGCCGGGTTGATGGCCTGGCAATGAGTGGGCTGGCCGACACCGGTACAGCAAAAAAGGGAGGGCGAACGCCACTCCCTGTTTGATCGTGTTGAGCCCGCCAGCGCTTGCGGGGGTTGTCCCTGGATTAGTTACTTTTTACCCGGGTACTATTTTTTCTCGGGGGCTATGCTGATGCCCACTGCCTGGGTTTGCACGGCCTTGATCTGATCGCCTTTGGCCATCAGGGCAAACTGATCCGGGTTTTGCACCTTCACGACCATGGTGTGATCCACCCCTTTGACGGTGACCGTTTGCTGCTGTTTGTCGAGACCTATGATGTCCCCAAAGAGGGTGACCTTGGCGCCAATGCCGGCTTCTGGGGCCTGACCTGCGGCGGCTTTATCCGCAGCAACCTCCACGATGCGCTTTCTCACCCCGGCGGTGCCTTTGAGCAGTTCCAGATCCAGCATCTGCAGGTACTCCAGCGTGACGGTGTCACCGACTTTCAGGTTCTGCAGGTTGGTAACCTTGTCACCGGCCACTATGTCGAATACATCGCCAGCGGCACCCTTCAGGCTGACCTTGCGGCTGGCCATGTCGATGGCGGTGACGGTCGCCGAGGCGGTCATTACTTCAATCAAGTTGGCCTTGCCTGGTGCACTCAATACTTGGGTGGCGAGCTCGGTTGCCTGTGCCAGGCCGGTCGAGAGGGTGAAGAGGGCGGCAATCCATGCGTGCTTCAATTTCATGTTTAAAACCTCATAGCTGGGACGTCGTGGCAAAGCGGACATCTGAATGATGGCGCGGCATGATCATGGTGTTGTTTAGCGGACTATCTGCTCTGAACGACCATAACAGAGTCGCGCTTGGCTACCTTATCAAGATTGACGACAATTTTCATGTTGATGGTCAGCTCCCGTTTTTTGACCTCATGGGGCGCCAGGGGCACAATGACCACAACAATGCTCCCCGCGTGACCATCTTTGAGGATCCTGCCGTGCACAATTTTCAATACTCGAATCCGACCCGCGTCTGCTTCGGCGAAGGCCAGATTGCCAGCCTGCCCGAACTCATTCCGGCAGACAGTCGCGTGCTGGTGCTCTATGGCGGCGGCAGCATCAAACACAATGGCGTTTATGACCAGCTGGTGGCAGCCCTCGCAGGGCGCGACTGGCAGGAGTTCTCGGGCATAGGGGCCAACCCCCAGTACGATCAGCTGATGGAGGCGGTCGCCCTGGTCAAACGTGAGGGGATCGATTTCCTGCTGGCCGTCGGTGGTGGTTCAGTGGTGGATGGCACCAAATTTGTGGCTGCCGCCGCCTGTTACCAGGGCGAGGATCCCTGGGACATATTGAAAAGCGGTGCACCATTCGAGCGCGCCTTGCCCCTTGGCTGCGTGCTGACTCTGCCCGCCACCGGCTCGGAGAGTAATCCCGCCGCCGTGGTGAGCCGGGGCGATGCCAAGCTCTCCTTCTACAATCCGCTGGTGCTGCCGCAATTTGCGGTGCTGGATCCCACCACGACTTACAGCCTGCCTCCTCGTCAGGTCGGCAACGGTGTGGTGGATGCCTTTGTGCATATTCTGGAGCAGTACCTCACCTTCCCGGTGGGAGGGGATGTGCAGGACCGACTGGCCGAAGGCCTGTTGCAGGTGCTGATCGACAATGGCCCTCTGGCGCTGTCCGAGCCGCAGAACTATCAGGTGCGTGCCAACATCATGTGGGCGGCCAGTTTGGCGCTCAATGGCCTGATTGGCCGCGGTGTGCCCCATGACTGGTCCAGCCATGCAATTGGTCATCAGCTTACCGCCCTGTATGGCCTGGATCATGCCCAGAGCCTGGCTGTGGTGTTGCCCTCCCTGCTGCGCGAGCAATCGGCCCAGAAGCAGGAGAAGTTGTGCCAATATGCCAAGCGGGTCTGGCAGGCAAGTCGGGAGGACAAGGCGCTGCGTATCGAGGAGGCCATCATCCGCACCGAGCAGTTCTTCCAGCAGATGGGCGTCGGCACCCGCTTGTCGGATTACAGTCTCAACGAGAGCTGCATTCCGGCCATCTGTTCCAATCTCAAGCGCTTTGAGCTGACGGCGCTGGGGGAGCACCAGGACATAGACCCGGACAAGGTGGCCAGGATCCTCTCCCACGCCCTCTGAGTCGCGACTCCCCAGGGAAGATCGGGTCATGGCACCGGGTCGGGGCATCCAGATCCTACGTGGAACCCTCGACACCTTGTCATTGATATGAAAAACGCCCCTGTTCAGGGGCGTTTTTCATATGGGCAGAGCCAGTATCAGCATGCCGAGTCCAGCTCGCGCTCCAGGGCTTCAGCCTTGCGGCAGCCTGGGTGCTCCATCAGGCGTTGATGGTAAGCCAACAGGTGGGGGAAGTGGGGCAATTGGCCACTCTGGGCCAGCAGATCCACCAGGAAGGAGTTCATGATGTCGGCGCCGGTGAGCCGCTCTTCCACCAGATAGCGGCGAGTGCTCAAGACCGCATTTAGATAGCCCAGCACCTTGGCGCACTCCGCCTGGGCGTAGCCCGGCAGGAAGCGCATCGGGCTGCCATCCTTGCGCACGAACATGTCGAGCAGCAGCGGCAAGATGCCGGAGCTCTCGGCAAAGTGGATCCACTGCAGGTAGTCGGCGTACTCCGGGCTCTCAGGGGCGGGAGCCAGGGAATGAGGGGCGTGGCGGGCTATCAGGTATTCGGTGATGGCGCCGGATTCGGCCAGTACTCGGCCATCAAACTCGATGACCGGCGACTTGCCGAGGGGGTGGATGGCCTTGAGCTCGGGCGGTGCCAGAAAGCTGGCGGCATCGCGCTGGTAGGCCTTGATCTCATA
Source organism: Aeromonas molluscorum 848 (assembly GCF_000388115.1). Lineage (GTDB taxonomy): Bacteria > Pseudomonadota > Gammaproteobacteria > Enterobacterales > Aeromonadaceae > Aeromonas > Aeromonas molluscorum. The sequence goes on along the minus strand of NZ_AQGQ01000052.1, from coordinate 17,968 downwards.
GGGCAGCCCCAGCTCTTCAAGCAGCCAGATGATGCGTTTCGAGCGGGATTTATTCAGGTGATGCAGGACTATCATGGGAACCTCGATTCGGTGGCAGGAGTCGGTATACGCGTCGGCATGGCGACTGGTTCACCGGCATGAAGAAATAAGAGCGCGGGCAGTGCCCGCTCTCTCGTTGATTGATTCAGGCCTCCAGCGCCTGATCCAGATCCGCCAGTATGTCCTCGATGGCTTCGATCCCCACCGACAGCCGGATCATCTCCGGCTTGACCCCGGCCTTTGCCTGTTCGGTTTCGCTCAACTGGCGATGGGTGGTGGAGGCCGGGTGGCAGGCCAGGGACTTGGCATCGCCGATGTTGACCAGCCGCTTGAAGATCTTGAGCGCATCGTAGAAGCGAACCCCTGCCTCATAGCCCTCCTTCAAGCCGAACGAGAGGATGGCGGACGGTTTACCGCCCATATACTGCTCGGCGAGGGGGTAGTGGGGGTGGTCGGGCAGACCGGCGTAGCTGACCCAGGCCACCTTGGGGTGATGCTTGAGGTGGTGGGCAACCCGCAGGGCGTTCTCTACATGGCGCTCCATGCGCAGGCTCAGGGTCTCCAGCCCCTGCAGCAGCAGGAAGGCGTTCATGGGGGCCAGCGCCGCGCCCGTGTTACGCAGCGGCACGGTGCGCACCCGGCCGATAAAGGCGGCCGGGCCAAAGGCGTCCGTATAGACCACCCCGTGATAGGAGGGCTCTGGCTGGGTGAGCTGGGGGAAGCGCGCGGCGTGATCCGCCCAGGGGAACTTGCCCGAATCGACGATGACGCCGCCCAGGGAGTTGCCATGACCGCCCACGTACTTGGTGAGGCTGTGCACCACTATGTCGGCGCCGTGCTCTATGGGTTTGCACAGCACAGGGGTGGCGACCGTGTTGTCGACGATGAGCGGCACGCCACGGGCGTGGGCCACCTTGGCAAACGCCGCCAGATCGACGATGTTGCCCGCCGGATTGCCAATGCTCTCGCAGTAGACCGCCTTGGTTCTGTCGTCGATAAGGGCGGCGATGGCCTCGGCGCTGTCATCCCTGGCGAAGCGCACCTCGACCCCGAAGCTCGGCAGCATATGGGCGAACAGGGTATAGGTGCCGCCATAGAGCTGGGGCGTGGAGACGATGTTGTCACCGGCGGCGGTCAGCGCCTGGATGGCGTAGGTGATGGCGGCGGAACCCGCCGAGACCACCAGACCGGCGATGCCCCCTTCCAGCGCGGCCATCCGCTGCTCCAGCACGTCGTTGGTGGGGTTCATGATGCGGGTGTAGATGTTGCCTGGTACCGCCAGATTGAACAGATCCGCCCCGTGCTGGGCGCTGTCGAACTCGTAGGCCACCGTCTGGTAGATAGGTACGGCCACCGCTTTGGTGGTGGGGTCGCTGGAAAAGCCATGGTGCAGGGCCAGGGTCGCATCTTTCATCACACACTCCTTGTTGGACGTCGTCTGTCGCCGTTCTGGATGGAAGGCTATAGATGGATAGACGTCCAATCTAACAGGGCCGGCGCCGATGTAAACCACCCAATCCGGCAAAGCAATTGCGCCCGCTGGCGAACTGCGCACTCCCTTGCCCTTGAGCAACCGGGGCTGCACTCAGAGGCGGCGACGATACTCCCGATCGTCGATCTGGTGCATGTCCCACTGCATCAGGCGGTTGAGCTGGCTCATGGGAGCCTCGATCAGTGGCAGCGGGCGGGGCAGGATCCGCTTGAAGTAACGACGCAGGGTTTGCTGGATCCGGTTCGGTTTGGGGGCGCTTTGCTGATTCATGATGATGCTCCTGTGCTGTGGCTCTCATGTTCATCAGCAGTATTGAGCTAAAATACGGAAGTAAAAACTGATGAATCATAGCAACAGGATTTCCTCTTTTATGCCGACCAGTCGCCTCTATCAACAATTTCAACGGCTCGCCCAGCAGCTTGGCTGCGATGAGCGGGAGGCCAGTCTCGCCGAGATAGCGGAGCTGCTCTGCTGCACCCCGCGCAACGCCCGCCTGCTGCTGCGGCGGATGCAGGATCAGGGCTGGCTGAGCTGGTCGGCCGAGGCGGGCAGGGGACACCGCTCCCGGCTGGTGCTGCTCGACAGCCAGGAGAGCCTGACCCGCCGTCGGCTGCGGGATCTGCTGAGTCAGGGCCAGCTCGCCCAGGCGGTACGGCTGGCGGAGGGGCGGCTGGATTTGCTCACCCCGCTGCTTATCGAACACCTTGGTCAGGCCACCCGGGAGGGACGCCAGATCCTGCGGGTGCCCTACTATCGTCCGCTGCCCCAGCTGCTGCCCACGGATCCGCTGCGCCGCTCCGAAATTCACCTGAGTCGGCAGATCTTCAACGGCCTGACCCGGCGAAATGAGGAAAATGGGGAAATCGAGGGAGATCTCGCCCACCACTGGGAGTGTCTGGGCCCCTGCCACTGGCGCTTCTATCTGAGGCCGGCGGTGCGCTTTCACCACGGCCGCGAGCTGGGGGTGGAAGATGTGATGGAGAGCCTGCTGGCCCTGCGCGATCGCCCGCTGTTCGCCCATCTGGCAAGGCTGGAGAGCCCCTGGCCGCGCACCCTGGACTTGCATCTCGACAGCCCGGATCCTCTGCTGCCTCATCTGCTGGCGGAGCCGGTGGCGGCCATCTTGCCCCGCGAGCTCAAGGGGGAGGCGGGTTTTGCCCTGCAGCCGGTCGGTACCGGCCCCTACAAGGTGACCGCCAACGATCCCCTGCATCTTTGTCTGGAAGCCTTCGACGACTATTTCGGGCTGCGCGCCCTGCTCGACGAGATCGACATCTGGATGCTGCCGGAGCTGGCGGCGCGACTGGAGAGCCATCTGCAATTGGGGCGCGACAGCCCGGAGCTGGGCACCATGCGCGGCGAGTCCGAGCTCGAATCCGGCTGCTACTTCCTGCTGCAGGACGACAGATCCGGATCCTTGCAGGATCCCGCCCTGCGCCAGTGGCTGGCCCACCTGCTCAACCCCATCGCCCTGATGGCGCGGGTCGCCCCCGAGTTGCAGCGAGGCTGGACCAGCGCACTGGGCCTCTTGCCCCACTGGCGCGAGGCGTTGCCTGCGTCATTGCCAACGCCGGAGCAACTGCCGACGCGGCTGGTGCTGGCCTGTTTCAACCAGCATCTGGAGTTCAACGAGTGCGCCAATGCCATGGCCAGCCTGCTGGCAGAGCAGGGGATCCGGCTGGAGGTGCGCACCCTGGATTACGGCCGCTGGGTGAGCGGGGTGGATGAGGATGTGGATCTTTGGCTCGGCACCTTGAACCTGGAGCATGAGCACGCCTTCGCCCCCTACGCCTGGTTGCTGGGCACCCCCTTGCTGCGCCAGGTGTGGGCATGTCAGGAGCCCCTGTGGCAGGGCCTGATGCAATGGCGCGCCAGCGGTGAGGAACCAGGCCCGCGCGCCCTGCTGGCCCGGGTGCAGCGCCAGGGCTGGTTTGTGCCCCTGTTCCACCACTGGCTGGAGTTGGAGAGCCGGGTCGGCGTGCACGGGGTGCGCATGACGGCGCTCGGCTGGTTCGATTTTCGCAGCGCCTGGCTGCGGCCCGAGCTGGCGAATTCACCCGCCGAGGGGGAGATTGCTCCCTAGTCAAAAGAGCCTGCTTTTGACGCAGCCCTCTCCTGGCTACGACGCTGTGGCGCAAAAAGCCAGGAAGGGGTGAGGGGATCACAGAAGGGATCATTCTCATGTGCCATGCTGATTCTGGTTATGGAACGCAGCGCAAGTGAGGAAAATGATGAGCAACAATTCAGAAAATTCCCGAGGAAAATGTCCGGTCATGCACGGAGGCAGCACGACGACCGAGACGGCCAACATGGAGTGGTGGCCGAAGAGCCTTAACTTCGACATCCTCCATCAGCACGATACCAAGACCAACCCCCTCGGGCCCGACTTTGATTATCGGGAAGAGCTGAAGACCCTGGACGTGGACGCCCTCAAGCAGGATCTGCTGGCTCTGATGACCGACAGTCAGGAGTGGTGGCCGGCAGACTGGGGGCACTATGGCGGCCTGATGATCCGCATGGCCTGGCATGCCGCAGGCACCTATCGCATCGCCGATGGTCGTGGTGGTGGCGGCACCGGCAATCAGCGCTTCGCTCCCCTCAACTCCTGGCCCGATAACGCCAACCTGGACAAGGCGCGGCGCCTGCTGTGGCCTATCAAGCAGAAATATGGCAACAAGATAAGCTGGGCCGATCTCATCTTGCTGGCTGGCACTATTGCCTATGAGTCCATGGGGCTCAAGACATTCGGTTTCGGTTTTGGTCGCCAGGATATCTGGCATCCGGAGAAGGATATCTATTGGGGGGCTGAAAAGGAGTGGCTGGCGCCCAGCGACAATCCCAACAGCCGCTACTCGGGGGTACGAGACCTCGATAACCCGCTGGCGGCGGTAATGATGGGGCTCATTTACGTCAACCCCGAAGGGGTGGATGGCAACCCGGATCCGCAGAAAACCGCCCAGGATATCCGCGTCACCTTCGCCCGCATGGCGATGAATGATGAGGAGACGGTGGCCCTGACGGCGGGGGGGCACACCGTCGGCAAGACCCACGGCAATGGCAGTGCCAAGCTGCTTGGTCCGGAGCCGGAAGGCGCAGAGCTTGAGGATCAGGGGCTCGGCTGGCTCAACAAGACCAGCAGAGGCATCGGCCGCGATACGGTCACCAGCGGCATAGAGGGGGCCTGGACGACGCAGCCGACGCGCTGGGACAATGGTTACTTCGACATGCTGTTTGGTCACGAATGGACCCTGACCAAGAGCCCGGCAGGGGCCTGGCAGTGGATACCTATCGACATCAAGGAAGAGGACAAGCCGGTCGATGTGGAGGATCCCTCGATCCGCTGCATGCCCATCATGACTGACGCCGACATGGCCATGAAGGTGGATCCCGAGTATCGCAAGATAGCCGAGCGTTTTCGCGATGACCCGGCCTACTTCTCGGACACCTTTGCCCGTGCCTGGTTCAAGCTGACTCACAGAGACCTGGGGCCGAAGGCGCGCTATTTGGGGCCTGATGTACCGACAGAGGATCTCATCTGGCAGGATCCTGTGCCTGCAGGCCGCAGTGGTTACGATGTGTCGGCCCTCAAGGAAACGATCCGCAACAGTGGCCTCACCATCGGCGAGATGGTCGCCACCGCCTGGGACAGTGCCCGCACTTTCCGTGGCTCGGATCTGCGCGGTGGTGCCAACGGTGCCCGCATCCGCCTGGCGCCCCAGAACGAGTGGGAGGGCAACGAGCCCGCCCGGCTGGCCAAGGTGCTCAAGGTGCTGGAGCCCATCGCCGCAGCCAGCAAGGTGAGTCTGGCCGATGTGATAGTGCTGGCGGGCAATGTGGGCATCGAGTTGGCGGCCAAGGCGGCCGGGGTGCCGGTGACGGTGCCCTTCTACCCTGGTCGCGGCGATGCCAGTGAGCAGATGACGGACGTCGATTCCTTCGAACCCCTTGAACCCCTCCATGATGGTTATCGCAACTGGCTGAAGCAGGACTACCTCGTCAGTGCCGAGGAGCTGATGCTGGACCGTACCCAGCTGATGGGGCTGACTGCTCATGAGATGACGGTGCTAGTCGGGGGGATGCGGGTGCTTGGCACCAACCATGGCGGTACCAAGCACGGGGTCTTTACCGAGCGTGAAGGGAGCTTGACCAACGACTACTTCGTCAACCTGACCGACATGGCCAATCTCTGGCACCCCACCAGCAAGCAGTTCTACGAGGTGCGCGATCGCAAGAGCGGCAAGGTGAAGTGGACGGCGACCCGGATAGATCTGGTGTTTGGCTCCAATTCGGTGCTGCGTGCCTATGCCGAGGTATATGCCCAGCACGACGGTAGAGAGAAGTTTGTGGGTGATTTCGTCGCGGCCTGGAACAAGGTGATGAATGCGGATCGCTTCGACCTGATGAGCTAGATTCGACCTCGATGCCCCGCACACCACCCTGTGCGGGGCATTTTTTTGTCTGCCAGATAACCTGGATATGGTACAGCGACCTCCTCTGGCCAGGGGCATCCCTGTCCTTTGGGGGGGGATATCGGGTAACATTCTGTCAGCCGATCCTGGCCAGCCGCCAGCTCATCCACCGACAAGGAGTCACCCATGCTGGAAATGCAGATCCTCCCCCGTTTTCAGGAGACGGATGCCCTGGGGCATATCAATAATACGGTGCCGGCGGTCTGGTTCGAATCGGCGCGGGATCCCCTGTTTCGCCTTTTCTCCCCCGAACTGGATGTCCATGACTGGCACCTGATCATCGCGGGCTATACGGTGCAGTTCAAACGGGAGCTGTTCTACGGTCAGCCAGTGCTTGTCAAGACGGGGGTAAGCCGCATCGGCAGCAGCTCTTTCACCCTCTGGCAAGAAGCTTGGCAGGGGGGCGAACTAGCGGTGACCGGGGAGACGACCCTGATCCATTTTGACTACCAGACTCGCCAGTCCGTGGTGCTTAGCGAAGCGCAGCGGGATGGGCTCAGAGGCTGGTTACTCGAGCGTTAACCTTGGCCTTTGGCCAATCACAGGAAATCTATGCGCAAGATCCTCATCGCCCTGACCTTGGGGTTAGGTTCACTGCCCGCTCTGGCGGCTTCTCTCGCACAACAGTTCGCCCTGATGGACCAAGGAGCACAAAGTGCCCTGGATACCCGATTGTTCAGTCACGATGGGGTCGAGATCCAAGCCTGGATTGATGGTCCTCCCGTCATCATCGCCGTGCCCATTCGCAACGAGCAAGGCAAGTCGGTCGGCGAGAGCCGCTACTACTTCAAGGGCGGCAAGCTGTTTGGGGTCAAGGAGCCCGAGGCCCAATTTGGCTTTGATGAACAAGGTGCTCTGACCCAGTGGCTGGACGCCAAAGGTGAACCGGCCGAGTTCGTCAGCAAGATGAGCATGCAGCAGCGTGAGGCCTGGTTGGGCAAACGTGCCGCCGAGTTGGCTGCTCTCTTTGCCTTGAGTCCAGGGGAGCAGCGCCTGGCCAAAGGGGATGCCGGCATCAAGCTCAAGGGGGCGGAACTCGCTCACTGGCTGTGCAACGACAAGCTGATGGCCCTGACCGGTGGGGACAAGGTGACCTCGGAGAAAGCGGAACTCAAGGTGAGCGAAGAGCGGGTGGAGGGGGCTGTCAATCTGCGTCTCGACACGGGCTGGCAGCCGCTTTCCCTGCGCTGTGATCTGCAGGCTCAGCGAGTCACACGCCTTACCTGGCAGCCCTTGCCCGGTGCCAACAAGCCGCAATGATGGTGGCTGCCTCCCAGCAGTGGTGGTGCCCTGTTTCGCACCGGTAGCGCAATAACGAAGGGGCCCAAGGGCCCCTTCGTTATTGCGCGGGTAGCTGCTCTTGGCGCAGCCGGGTGAGAGCAGCGACCCGGCGCCACTGGGTCTCGGGAAACCATAATGCCAGCAACTGCTGATGCGCCTGGGGATCCTGGCTCGTCATGGTCGCCAGCTCAGCCAGATAACCATCGAGTTGATGTTCGAAGTGCTGCGTATCCTGGGCCAGTTGCTGCAATCGGCCCTGTGCCTCAGGACCGACCCGCTCCAGCATGGCGAGGCGCCGGGCCTCGGGGGTAAGGCGCGCCATGCGCTGCAGGTCGCTTATCAGTCGGCCATTGGCCTCAGCCTCCTGAAACCAGCCCGGCTGCTCGGCAAGCCAGTTGTCGAGGGCCTCGCCAAGGGCCAGCTGCTCGCCGGGGCTGGCTTCGGCCAACTCCTTGCGTCTGAGGGTCCACTGCTCCATCAATCGCTCTTCACCAAACAAGCCGGACTGCTCCTGGGCATCGAAGTTGCGTTGGCGCAGCTGTTCGCGGGAGTCGAATAGCTGGATCAGGCTGGCGAGATCCGGGGCCTGGGGCAGCGCCAGCCTTGCCTCTTGCTGGAGAAAGCCCTGATAGCGCCTCAGCAGGAGATCCTCGATGGGCTGGCCGCTGGCGAGGCGATCGACCAGCTGTTGGCGCATGCTGGATGGGTCGAGCACCGGGGCGTCTGGCTTATCCTGCCGCTGGTTCAGCCAATAACCGAGCAGGCCGAGCAACAGGCTGACCACCGCCAGAGTCAGCACGCCGGTATTGGTTTTCACAGTCCCATCTCCTTGAGGCGGTTGGCGTGCTGACGGTAGAGGCTGACCGGGTCAGTCTCAAACAGGTGATGGATCCCAAAGGACTGGTTCACCTCATCGAGATGATTCATCCGGTAGTGGGTGCCAATCACCTTGCCGAGGTGACTGCTGCAGACTCCCACCAGACCATCATTGGCCTCGCTGAAGAAGGTGCCGGTGAGCACCAGAGCTGGATCCACGGGATCCAGGATATTGGTCAGGTTGCCGCGCCCACTCCAGGAGAAGTAGTAGACACCGTTCTCGGCTTGCAGTGGTCCCTCGCCACAATATTGATGCGGCAGCCCCTCAGGGTAGGCGGCGTTGAAGCGGGCCGCCCCGGCACTGGTTAGGGCATCCAGGGCCTTGAGCGGGTCCTGAGGCAGGTTGCTGCCGCCGGACAGCAGGGAGATAACCCCGGACAGCGCGGAGGCGGCGGAGGCCGCAAGTGCCTCTCCCGCCGAGCCGGGAATGACCTGCATCCGTACCTTGTCAGCAATCTCTGAGCCGAAGTTGACGCCACCGACGCTGGTGGCCGAGGCGACCAGTTCGGGGGCGACCGAGGCCACGTAGCGAATGGTGGGACCACCGTGCGAATGACCGATGAGATTCACCTTGTCGGCCCCGGTCACTGCCAGTACTTGCTGAACCTGTGCCAGCAACTGCTCGCCACGCAGTGCCGAGCTGGCGGTGGCAGAGACCTGGGCGACGTACACCTTGGCGCCATCGCGCCCGAGGGCCTGGGGTATCCCGTAGAAGTAATCCACCCCCAGCAGTTTGTCGAAGCCGAACAGGCCATGGACCAGCACTATGGGGTAACGGGTCTGGGTATAGCCGCTCGCCTGGCCCAGCATGGGCAGGGTACAGAGCAGCAATAGCAACCATCTCTTCATATCAGCATCCTTGTTGATAGGGTCATGGGACACGCCAGGCATCATGCCAGCCCCGACAGCATGGCTGCCGATGTGCAGCCCTGCTGTGCAGGGGATCACTAAACGGCCAGCCTCGGTCGCGGCTCCCCCATATGGGGTTGGCCGGGTCTGCTTGTTTCCTGCTGATTAATATGAAATGATAATTAATATCATTCAATGTTTGGCGTGGATGGATCAGAGATGGCGAGACAGGATCCCATGGCCCAGTGGCGGCAACATACCCGGCTGGCGAATCACCACTTTGCCGAGGGCAATCACCTGGCGGCATTGCCCGGTTACCGGCAGGCATTGCTCCTGGCCGAGCAGCAGTTGCTGCGCTGGCAGGATGCCGATGAAGTGGTTGCCGCACTTGTCGTCGCTTGTCACAACCTGGCCGATCTGATGATGGCGATGGGTGAGGATTCGAATGCCGCCACCTTGCTCTGTCAGGCTCATCAATGCCTGTTGCAGCTATCCCACTCATCTCACTGTCGCAACGCACTCCGGGTGGCCGCTCTCAACCACAGTCGGTACACCCAGATGGAGCTGCTCTCTTTTCTGCGTAAATGGGGACCCAACATCGCCATTCAAACCTGCCTCGACCAGTGCCATTGCCAGGAAGGCGTCTCCCACACGCTGCATTGATCGCCCATTACTCACTCCCAAGGAGTTGCTATGAACCATGTCCTGCCCGTTCTGCCCTATGCCTATGATGCACTTGAGCCCCATCTGGATGCGCTCACCATGGAGATCCATCACAGCCGCCACCATCAGACCTATGTCAACGGCCTCAACGCCGCCCTGGCCGCCGCGCCAGCATGGGCTCAGACCCCCCTTGAGCAGTTGCTGCGCGGCATTGACAGCCTGCCCGTCAGCCTGCAAGGGGCGGTGCGCAATCATGGCGGTGGTCACGCCAACCACAGCCTGTTCTGGCAGGTGATGAGTCCCCAGGGGGGCGGTCTGCCAGAGGGGGAGCTGTTGATGGCCATCGAACGGGATCTGGGCGGCTTTGAAGCCTTCACAGGGTTGTTTACCCAAGCCGCCCTGACCCGGTTTGGCAGCGGCTGGGCTTGGTTGGTGGTCACCCCGGCTGGCAAGCTGCAGGTCGAAAGCAGCGCCAACCAGGACAGCCCGCTGATGCAGGGATTGACCCCAATCCTGGGTCTGGATGTGTGGGAACATGCCTATTACCTCAAGTACCAGAACAAACGCCCGGATTACATCGCCGCCTTCTATGAGGTAATTGACTGGACGCAGGTGGCGCGCAATTATCGGCAGGCACTGCGTTAAGCAGAGAGCCGCCAAATCAGATTGGAGCCCATACCGAAAGACCCGCCAAGGCGGGTCTTTCTCTTGCTAGCTGACGGCATTGAGTCGAATCAATCGGCCAGAGTCGCACTCGCCGCCGAAGGTGGCAGCAGCACCTGTTCACCGCTGGCCAGGGGTTCGGTCGGCAGCGGCAGGCAGGGTTGGCTCAACCCCAGGGTACTGAGCGGGCGACAGGGGATGGGCTCGCCAATATTGACCGGCTGGCCAAGGAATTTGGGACCCTTGTCGAGAATATAAAGATCGAGCAGTCCCATCAGCCGGGCGAAGACTTCGCGCACTCGGGTTCTGATGCCCTGATAGGCACTGGGATCCGCGGCGTTGAAGCCAACAGCCTCTATGCCGAAGTGGCGGGCGATGAAGATGGCCCGCTCATTATGAAAGGCTTGGGAGACCACGGTAAAGCGCTCCTGACCGAACACCTCCTTGGCGCGGACCATGGAGTCCAGGGTGCGAAAGCCGGCGTAATCGCTGTAGATGGCATTGGCGGGAATGCCCGCCTTGATCAAGGCGCGGCGCATCTGGCGCGGCTCGTTGTACTGCAAGGTAGCGTTGTCGCCTGAGACCAGGATGTAGTCCACCTTGCCGCTGTTGTAGAGGGTGCTCGCCGCCTTGATCCTGGTCTGGAAATATTGGTTGGTGCCACCGCCGACCAGATACTTGGAGGTGCCGAGCACCAGGGCCACCTTGTTATAGGGCACCTTGTCGACGTCATCATAGGTGTAGTGACGGCTCTCGGACACGGCCCACTCCCCATAAACCAGTAGCAGGGCGGCAGAGCCCAGCAACAGGCAGAAGCAGATGAGCAGTATCTTGCTGAACTTCGTCATGGGCGGTCAGAGTCTGGCTTGAGAGTGAAACAGCGTGGTCGCCATTCTATTACATCTTGGTTGCCCCCGTCATGGGCAATGGCCTCATTCGATAGGGAACCAGCCTGTACCTGTCGCAGCACTTAGCTCCTAACCCTTTGATTGAGTACAAATCTGATGCAAAGGGGCGGCCGTGGCCGCCCCTTGTCACCCCCGTCTCGTCCTCAGTGGGAGGAGTCGTTGGCCTTGCACTCGTCGGAGTCCTTGTTGGCCTCCCACCAGGGCAGCAGATCGCGGCCGAGCCACTGCTGGTAGGCCTCGCTGTCGTTTGCTATCAGGCTGTCGAGTTCGGCTTCGAAGGCGCTCATCGCCTGCTGCTGGTCCGGGTTGCGCAGGGCCTGGGCCATGGCCAGCCAGCTGGCGCCACGGCCGGTCTCGCTGAGGAAGCGGTGCACCGTATAGGACCAGGAGTAGACCAGCTCGCCACCCTTGTCGTAATCCAGGTGCAGTATGTCGGCCAGGGTCGGGCGATCGCTTGCCGGGCGACCGGCGACGTTGTCCATGCCACGGGCGAAGCACTGACCGTGGGCGACGAACTCCGCCAGTCCTTCCGCCCACCAGGTGGTGCGATTGAGCGGGTAGTGACCGAAGCTGCCGTACTGGTTGAAGCGGCCATCCAGATAGTGCACATACTCGTGACGCAGGTTCCACACCTGGAAGGCGGGGCGCTTCCACTCGGCCTCATAGGCGAAGAAGCGGGCCTGATTGCCGGGGCGGGCCGGATCTCCTTCGATGTAGATGCCGCCGTTGTCGGTGGAGACACCGCCAAACAGGGCGCCGCCGTAGCGTTTCCAGTCGGCGGAGGAGTTGAAGATCACCAGCTCCAGTGCCTCGTTGTGGTCATCCGCCACCGGCTGCCAACCGGTTTCCAGCTGCTGATGGAACTGCTGCTCCTCAGCGCCCAGCTCGCGGCAGATGCCGTCGGCCTGATCCTGGCTCAGCTCCTGGGCCCGCAGGCGCAGGGTCGGCGAGCAGGTGTGCTCGAACGGCAGCACATCCTCCAGCCGTATCGGGGTGCAAAGACCGGCAAAGTCGCCGCTGATGCAGGCCTCACTGGTGCGATCCGTGTAGGTCAGATAGTAGGTGGAGAGGGTCAGTGACATCTCTTCCAGCAGATCCTGGCTCTGCTGGCCACCCGGGATCAGGTTGTGATGACGGATGAGGTCGATGACTGAACCATCCAGCAGGGTGCGATAGTTTTCGCTCTCGCCCGGGCGGGTATAGCGGGCGATCCGATAGAGGCGGGTGTAGGCATCCAGCACATTGTTGAGCAGGAACAGATCCTTGCCATCCCGTCCTTGCCACAGCGACAGCTCGCTCATGCCGAGGGCGTGCAGCTGTTTGCGCAGCTCACCATCCTGCTGGCGGAAATCGGCGGCGAAGACATCGCTATGGTCGCTGGCGAAGTCGAGGAAGTTGAGCAGATCGAACAGACCCGTTGCCCAGGCATGCTGACCATTGATCTCGCTGGCGTGGCGGGTGCTGTAAGCCAGCATCTGGTTGAACTGGCCGAGCAGGGTACCAAAGCGGCTCTGCACCGCCGGGCTCTTGAACTGGCCATGCAGGGCGATACTCCAGGCACCCATGACGGCTCCCACCTCATCGCTGGCCTGCTCCGGATAGAGCAGCGGATGGGCACCGAGTGCAGTCAGGGCTTCAGCCAGCGCCTCGGCGGCGGCCGGGCCATCTTCCTTGTGCTTGCCGTAGTTGTGATAGTTGTGGGCGCGCACGTATTCCAGCAGCAGCTTCATGGCCGGATGGGCGGGCTGATTGGCCGCCAGCAGACGCTGCATGCCCCGTGACACGGCCAGCAGCTTGGTGTCATCGTGGCCATAGTTTTCCTGCCAGACGGGAGCGGGCTGGCCGCTGGCGTCCTGCACTATCCTGGCGGCGTCGGCATCCAGCAGTTCGGTGCCCGGTTGCTCCGGCTCGGAGCAGGGGCGACCATCGGCGCGGCGGCAGTCGAGCTGCTCCTCCTTGCTGGCCAGCACTATGGGGCGATTGAGCACCCGGCTCTCCTGCCACTCGGTTGTTTCCGGCAGGGTCTGCCATTCGCTGCCACCGACCGGGTATTGATAGCCGCTGTCTTTCAGCACCACCTGCACCTCGCTGCCGGCGGGCAGGGTCTGGCGGCACACCCGGTAGCTGATGGTCTTGTCCCCCTCCTGGCGGGTCTGGGGCTCATCGCACTCCTGCTGGGCCTTGCTCTCGTCCAGCTGCCAGCTGTACTGACGCCAGACGTGCAGCTCGCGGACCTGGCTGGCGGCCTGACTGCCTGGCACGGGTTGCAGGCGGAAGAAGATCTGCTCGAGGCGGCCGTCCCGCTCGTTGGGGGTCTCCTCCAGCACGCTAAGCTGTTGCCAGTCTTGGGGCTGGTACTGCCAAAGCTGCTCGGCGCAGCGCCCCTGGGCGTTGAGCTCGCAGCGATCCAGCTCCTGCTCGCTGTGACCCAGTATGATGCGCTCGGGGAGCGGCAGGGCATCCTGGCGCGGTGCGGTCGGGGTACCTGCCAGCGGCTCCCAGCGGCCCTGTTTCAGGCCGTAGCCATAGTCATAGTTGCTGGCCGGAATGGCCTTGCCTGCCGGCACCACCTGCTCGCAGCTGAGGTAACGGATTTGCCAGCCCTGCTCAATCCTGAGCTGCGGCTCGCCGCAGGCTTGCTCCGCCAGAGCACTGAGGTCGCTATCGTTCCAGTCGAAGCGGCGATAGACGCGCAGTTGCTGATAGGGGGCATCGTCATTGCGGGCGCTGAGCTCGTAGGTGACTTCGGTGACGCGATCGCTCAGCTGGCGGCTCGATTCACCGCTCAGCCGGTATGCTTGCCAGTCGGTGGGGGAGTAATTGGCCAGCGCCGAGGTGGCGAGCAGGCCTGGCGCTGCCAGAAGCAGCAACCTTGTACCCAGATAGTTCATTGTTATTCCTTTGAGCGCTTGTCTGCGAGGTTGTCGCGGGCAATGTATAGAGTTTCAAAGGAGTATCAACTGGCCATCTTGGTCTTATAAATCATGTATTTAATCTGGTGAATAATAAAACCAGCCCCATAAGGGGCTGGCGTGATAGCAAGGACTCAGCGCCATTTGGGGGGCTAGGTGTCCAGGCTCCGGGCGAGCAGGGCACGGGAGGGTTTCAGGCTGCCAGCCAGATCGGGCCAGGGTTGCCAGAGATCCGGCACCATGAAGCCGGGTAGTGACTGCCGGATCCAGGCCGCCAACTCGGGATAGGGCACAGCTTCCCCATGCCAGTCGATGAAGGCGGCGGGGCGCTGTCCCCACTCGTCATCGGAGATCGGCACCACCAGTGCCTGCGCCACGGCGGGGTGATCCACCAGTCGTTGCTCTATGGTTTCGGGCTGAATGTTCTCCCCCCCGGAGATAAACAGATTGTCGAGGCGTCCCTCCACCACCAGCTCGCCGCTGGCGGTGAAATGACCCTTGTCACGGGTGTGGAACCAGCCGTCCTCGTCCAGCGGTCGCTCCAGGGCGCCATCCTTGAAATAACCGGCAAACAGGGTATCGCCGCGCACGCAGATTTCCGCTTGCTGGATGCAGACCTCCCGTCCCGGCAGTGGCAAGCCGACCACGCCGGCGGCGGCAGGCTGGCCGGTGCAGACCTGGCTGCCCATCTCGGAGAGGCCATAGCTCACCTTGGGGGTAAGCCCCATGGCCGCAAGGCGCGCAACCAGTGGCTGAGAAATGGCGGCGCCCCCGAGCAGCAGCTCGCGCAGGCGGGTACGCGTGGGGTTCAAGCCCTGGGCCAGCAGCCGCCAGAGCTGGGTCGGCACCAGGGAGAGGTGGGTGATGGGCAGGCGTTCGAGGCGATCCTTGAGGGGTTGGCTGCGATCGTCCAGTACCAGGCTGGCCCCGGCCAGAAAGACCCGGAACAGGATGGCGTAACCGCCGACATGAAACAGCGGCAGGGAGAGCAGCCAGCCGCACGTCTGATCCAGCGGGATCCGGGCGGCTGAGCCCCGGGCCGAGGCCAGATGGTTGGCAAGGCGATGCACCACAGCTTTCGGTGCGCCGCTGGAGCCCGAGGTGAGGATCATATTGCTGAGCCGGGCAGGATCCAGTGGCCAGGCGTCATCGGTTGCCGTCAGTTCGGTGCTGAATGCGAGCCGCAGTGGCCGCCAAGGTCCGGTCGGGATCTCGTCGCTCGACCAGAAGGCCGCCACGTCCAGTTGTTGCGCCAGTGCGGCCTGTCTGGTCGCCGGAAAAGCGGGGTTTAACGGACAGAAGAGGATGCCGCTGCGCAGGCAGGCCCAGGCCAGCAAGACGTCTTCCAGGGCGCCGCGTACCACGGCGGCCAGACGGTCGCCGCTCTGCAAGCCGGCCCCTTCCAGTTGCAGGCAGAGGCTGTTAAGGCGCGCATCCAGCTGCCGGTAGTTGAGTGGGCTTGCGGCGTGGATGGCGATCTGCAGGGGGGTGGTGTGTGCCCAGTGGCGTACCGGGCAGGCTTCCAGGTGGGCGTGGTGGTCAGATGTCGGCAGCATGAAAGCCCCTTCAGTCACGGTGAAACAGGGGCTCCAGCAGGGCAGGGTCGGGCTCGCCATCCGCACCCAGCAGATCCCTGGCCAGCCAGCGTCTGGTATCCAGGCCCGGGGCCTGATCCGGCGCCCACTCCGCGGCGAGGCGGGCGAGCTGGCCGAGGCCGACCCCGGACTCGAAGCAGGATGAGACGATCACTTTCAGGCGCAGTTCACGGGCCCTGGCCACCAGCGCCTCGCTGTTGGCCAGGGCGCCGAGCAGCATGGGCTTGAGCACCAGGGCCTTGAGCTGCGGGATCGGTTCCCAAGGCTTGCCCTGGGCCAGCAGCTCGTCCAGGGCCACCGGCATGCCGGTACGGTTTGCCACGAAGGCGATGTCGTCAAAGTTGGCGCAGGGATCTTCCAGGTATTCGATGCGGGTTGGGTCCAGATGGCCGCAAAAAGCCCAGGCCTCCTCGCGGGTCCAGCCCTGGTTGGCATCCAGCACGAGATGGAGATTGGGACGCCGGTCGAGCAGCAGGCGGATCAGCGCCAGTTCGTCGCGCATGGGATAGCGAGCCACCTTCAGCTTGGCTTTGGCTGGCGTCTGGTGCAGCCACTCTTTCCAATGTTTGAGCAGATCCTGGGGGGCGCCCTGGATCAGCGGATAGGGCTCGGGCAGCGGCTTGTCCTGCGCGGGCCAGAGGCGGCGTGCGCAATCAAAACCGAACTGTACCGACGGCAGGCGTGGCGCCGGAGTCTCTCCCCGGGCCAGCCTCTCGAGGCAGGTTTTGGCCTCCGCTTCGGCCTCGGCCAGAGACTCCTGGGAGAAGCCGGGCAGGGGGGCTATCTCGCCCCAACCATGGGGGGTGCGCAGCAACAGGCCCTGGCGCACCGACTCGACCCGGCCGTGGAAGCTCAGCGGCTGAGTGAAGGGAAGCTGGTAGCGGTACAGGGCATATTTCATCAGGGGTTGCGCTTGTATTTGGAGAAGTCGGGGCGGCGTTTCTCGTTGAAGGCGTTGCGACCCTCCTGACCCTCTTCGGTCATGTAGAACAGCATGGTGGCATTACCCGCCAGCTCCTGCAGACCGGCCTGACCGTCGCAGTCGGCGTTGAGGGCCGCTTTCAGGCAGCGCAGCGCCATCGGGCTGTTTTGCAGCATCTCCCGGCACCAGCGCACGGTTTCGCGTTCCAGGTCCGCCAGCGGCACCACTGTGTTGACCAGCCCCATGTCGAGGGCTTGCTGGGCATCGTACATGCGGCACAGGAACCAGATCTCGCGGGCCTTCTTCTGGCCGACGATGCGGGCCATATAGGAGGCTCCCCAGCCGCCATCGAAGGAGCCGACTTTCGGACCCGTCTGGCCGAACTGGGCATTGTCCGCCGCGACGGTCAAATCGCACATCATGTGCAGCACATGGCCGCCGCCGACCGCATAGCCGGCCACCATGGCGACCACGGGTTTGGGGCAGGTGCGGATGTCGCGCTGGAAGTCGAGCACATTGAGGTGATGGGTGCCCTCATCATCTTGATATCCACCGTAGTCGCCCCGGATCTTCTGGTCGCCACCGGCGCAAAATGCCTGCTCGCCGAAGCCGGTCAAGATGATGGTGCCGACATGATCGTCGTAACGGGCATCGGCCAGGGCCTGCAGCATCTCCTTGACGGTGCGGGGACGGAAGGCGTTGCGCACTTGCGGACGATTGATGGTGATCTTGGCGATGCCATCGCCGGATTTGTGATAGAGGATGTCCTCGTAACCGGCAGAGCAATCCTGCCACTCCACGGGGGCATAGAGCTCCGCTTCTGTCATTGCTTCAATCATCTGTGCTCTCTTCTCGTTGTTGTCCTGCCCATACCCTCAGGATCCGGGCAAATTGCGCGGGTTGGCTGGCGTGCAGATTATGGCCGCCATCCAGCGTCAAGTGTCTGATTTTGGGGTTCTTGCTCCCCAGCTGGCAAGCCAGATCATGAAATTTCCGATCCCGTCGGCCGGAGACATAAATCACTGGCAGCAAGGTGGCGGCGAGCCAGGGGGCGAGATCCGGCTGGCGGCCCAGGGAGCTGGCTCTGAGCATGGCGGCGACGGCGTGGCCATCATTGCCTAGCCGTCTGGCCAGTTGCCGCTCTCTTTGCTCTTCATCGAGATCCGCAAACACCCCCTGCTGGTACCAGTCGGCAAGGACCTCAGCCAGCGGTTCACTCTCAAAGCGCCTGGCCCAGGCCTCGTCATGGGCAAGGCGAGCCTCTCGCTCGCCCAGGGGCAGGCCCGGGTGGCAGTTTTC
>NZ_AQGQ01000051.1 GCF_000388115.1 Aeromonas molluscorum 848 | reverse complement strand
CAGGGCAATTGCCTGCGCCTGCGAGGGGTCGGGTATGATCTTGTCCGGCGCTAGGGCTGGGGGGACGATGGCGGGCCCCTCCCGCTCCAGCAGTCCCTCGCCCTGCAAAGGA
This sequence comes from Aeromonas molluscorum 848, assembly GCF_000388115.1. Lineage (GTDB taxonomy): Bacteria > Pseudomonadota > Gammaproteobacteria > Enterobacterales > Aeromonadaceae > Aeromonas > Aeromonas molluscorum. The sequence goes on along the minus strand of NZ_AQGQ01000051.1, from coordinate 23,028 downwards.
CGCGCCTCAAAGGCCTGGGTCATGCCTTCGATCACGACCCGAAACTTATCCTTGTCGACCATGGCCACCGAATAGAGCACCACGAACAGCGCGAAGATCAGGGTCATGTAATCGGCGTAGGATACCAGCCAGCGATCCAGCTGTTCATGGCCTCGCAGGTGAAGACGATAGCGCTTGCGCATGTTCACTCCCCCTTGAGGTAGACCCTGAGCCGACGCTCCAGCTGCAGGCTGTTCTCGCCATGGGCGATAGCCAGCAGTCCCTCCAGGGTCATCTCCTGGTAGAGGCCATAGTGGTAATGGAATGCCCGCAGCCGGTTGGCGAGCGGCAAATAGACAAGGTTGGCAAAGCCCACCCCATAGATAGTCGCCACGAAGGCCACGGCAATACCGGCGCCAAGCGCCGCCGGGTCTTCCAGATGAAACATGGCTTGGATGAGGCCGAGCACCGCCCCTATGATGCCGATGGTCGGGCTGTAGCCACCCATGGATTCAAACACCCGGGCCGCATGCTCATTGTGCTCCTGGCTGATATCGATATCGGCCTCGAGCAGCTGGCGCATCTGCTCGACCGGCACCCCATCCACCAACATGGTGAGCCCCTGGTTGGTAAAGGGATCCACTTCACCATCGGCCGCCTCTTCCAGGGCCAGCAACCCCTGCTGACGGGCAAACATGGCCCAGCGTTTCAGCCGCTCCCCCTGCTGGGCGAGATCCCAGGCGGGCGGGTTCAGCACCCAACCAAGCTGGCCAAAGGCCTGCAGCAAATATTGGCGCGGAGTCTGCAGTATGACGGCACCCAGGGTGCCGCCCACCACGATGAGAAAGGCGGGGCCGTCGAGCAGGGTCAGCAAGCTGCCACCATGCCACCATTGGGCTATGGCAATGGCCGCCAGCGCCAGCGCTAACCCAAGCAGCGCCATTTAGCGACCTAACTCGACCAGGATGCGCTGGGCGACCCTGTCCAGAGGCAGAGATTCGGAGGCGATACCCGCCTTGGCGACCGCTTGCGGCATCCCATAGACGACGCAAGAGGCCTCGTCCTGAGCCCAGATAGTGGAACCCTGCTCCTTGAGCAGGCGCGCACCATCGCGGCCATCGGCGCCCATGCCGGTCAGTACTATGGCCAGCACCTTGTCACCATAAGTCTTGGCGGCGGAGGCAAAGGTGATGTCGACGCAGGGTTTGTAGTTGACCTTGTCATTGCCCTCTATGATGCGCAACCGGGCACCGGTGCCACGCCCCTCGAGCAACATCTGTTTGCCGCCCGGCGCCAGATAGGCATGACCGGGTTTGAGCACGTCGCCATCCTGCGCCTCCTTGACTCCTATCTGGCACAGGCCATTGAGGCGAGCCGCAAAGGCGGCGGTGAAGGTGGCCGGCATGTGCTGGATCAGCAGGATCGGATGGGGGAAATCGATGGGCAGCTTGGTCAACACATTCTGCAAGGCGACCGGACCGCCGGTCGAGGTGCCGATGGCCACCAGTTGATAGCTCTTGCCGCTGCGCTTGAAGCTGGCAACCGGCGCGGTGCGCTCAGTGCTCAAGGCGCGCTCGGCCAAGGCCGGACGTTCGCGCAGGGACGCCGCGCCCAGAGCCGGTCTGGCCGCAGGAGCGGCCGCCACCGGTTGCGGGCGGGCCAACATCATGAAGCGCTTGCGAGAGATCTCTTTGACCCTCTGCTGCAACAGACGTACCGCTTCATCCTTGTCGCGGGCGATGTCTTCGAATTTCTTGGGCAAAAAATCCAGGGCCCCGGCATCCAGGGCATCCAGGGTAGAGCGAGCGCCTTCATGGGTCAGGGAGGAGAACATCAGTATGGGCGTGGGGCACTTGGCCATGATCTCACGCACCGCACTGATGCCATCGAGCACCGGCATCTCTATGTCCATGGTGATGACATCGGGGCGCAGGGCGATGGCCTTGTCTACCGCCTCACGGCCATTTTGGGCCGTGTCTATCACGGTCAGCTGGGGATCCTGATTGATGATCTCGCTGACCCTGCGGCGAAAGAAGCTCGAATCGTCGACGACTAATACCTTGACTGCCATTGTTATTTTTCTAACTCCTTGGACCCGAAGGATTATTGTCTACGCGCATAGGCCTTGAGCAGACTGGGGACATCGAGAATAAGTGCAATGCCGCCATCGCTGGTGATAGTGGCACCCGCCATACCCGGCGTGCCTTGCAACAGGTTGTCCAGCGGCTTGATCACCACCTCTTCCTGCCCGATGAGATTGTCGACCACGAAGCCGACCTGCTGGGTACCAATCTGCACGATCACTACGTGACCGGTCTCTTGTTTGCCATGGCGATTGGCGCCACGGATCAACCACTTGTGCAGGTAGAAAAGCGGGATCGCCTTGTCGCGCACTATGATGGTCAGCTGACCATCCACCACATTGGCCTTCTTCAGGTCCAGGTGGAAGATCTCGTTGACGCAGCCCAGTGGCAGCGCAAAGGTCTGCTCCCCTACCTCAACCATCAGGGTCGGCAATATCGCCAGGGTGAGCGGCACCTTGATCTCGAGACGCGTTCCCTTGCCGAAGGTTGAGTCGATGTGCACCGAGCCGTTCAGGCTCACTATGCTGGTCTTGACCACGTCCATGCCGACGCCACGGCCCGAGATATCGGAGATCTCTGACTTGGTGGAGAAACCGGGGGCAAAGATCAGGTTGTAAGCATCGGTATCGCTCATGCGGGCCGCGCTGTCGGCGTCGAGTACCCCGCGGCTGATGGCGATGGACTTGAGTTTCTCGGGATCCATACCGGCACCGTCATCTTCGATGCAGAGCAAGATATGATCCCCCTGCTGGGAGGCACTCAGGGTAATGGTGCCCTGACGCGGTTTACCCGCCTTCTCCCGCACATCAGGCATCTCGACCCCATGGTCGCAAGAGTTGCGAACCAAGTGAACCAGCGGGTCGGCCAGAGCCTCCACCAGGTTTTTATCAAGGTCGGTCTCTTCCCCGACCATGATGAGTTCAATGTCTTTCTTCAGGCTGCGGGCCAAATCGCGCACCACCCGCGGGAAGCGGCCAAACACCTTCTTGATTGGCTGCATGCGGGTCTTCATCACCGCCCCTTGCAGATCCGCGGTGACCACATCCAGATTGGCAACCGCCTTGGACATCTCTTCGTCATTGCTGTTGATGCCAAGACTTACCAGACGGTTACGCACCAGGACCAGCTCGCCCACCATGTTCATGATGACGTCCAGGGTCTTGGTATCTACCCGCACAGTGCTGTCGTTTTGGACCGCACTGTTCTCGGAGGCCGCGGGCTTGGCCGGTGCCTTGGCGACTGGTGCAGGGGCTGTGGCCGGAGCCGGTTTAGGAGCGAGCGGGGCCGCAGCCTTGGCCACAACAGGTGCTGCCGCGACCGGACTTGCTGGCACCACTGGTGTGCTGGGCGTTGCAGCAGCAGGCGCGGCCGATTTCATGGTGACGGCAGGACCCTGGCCACGGCCATGGAGTTCATCGAGCAGGCGTTCGAACTCGTCGTCATCGATCAGGGAGTCCACTTCGCTCTGTACCGACGGCAGCGGAGATGGCGTCGGTGCCCCCAGATGCTGACCATGACCGTGGAGCTGATCGAGCAGGGCTTCGAATTCGTCGTCCGTGATATCACCGCTGGCCGAAGGGGCGGCAGAGGGTGCAACCAGCGTCGTCGGTGAGGCGCCCGCCCCGTGCAACTCGTCGAGCAGACGCTCGAACTCGTCATCGGAGATCTCGTCGATGGAACCGCCACCCTGTCCGGCCAGGACAGGGGCCGCGTCAGGTGCAGGCTCGGGCTCGATGGCGGGTGCCGCCGGGCTCTGGTCCGTACTGGCATTGAGTAGTTGCTCTTCCCCCTGGGGCTTGCACAACTCATGGAGATTGTGCAGGAGCTCGGGGGCTGCAGCACTGGTCGGCTCACGGTTTTGCACCTGAACAAACATGACGTTGATGGCGTCGAGGGCCTGCAGGATCACGTCCATCAGTTCGGCACTGAGGGTTCGCTTGCCATTGCGCAGCATGTCGAACAGGTTCTCGGCCCCATGGCAGACATCGACCAATTCGGTCAGCGACAGGAAGCCGGCGCCCCCTTTGACGGTATGAAAACCGCGAAAGATGGCGTTGAGCAGGTTCTTGTCGTCGGGGCGCTTCTCGAGTTCGACCAGTTGTTCAGACAACTGTTCCAATATTTCGGATGCTTCGACCAGAAAGTCTTGCAGTATGTCTTCATCAACTTCGAAGGCCATTCGTCACTCCATTAGAATCCGGGGTTGAACAACAGATCGTCCACATCATCTAGGGTCCGAGCCTGGACAGCAGATCGTCCACATCTCATTTAGGATCCGAGACTGGACTGCAGAACATCCATATCTCATTCAGGATCCGAGGCTGGACAGTAAACTGTCCATATCATCTAGAATCCGAGGCTGGACAGCAGATCGTCCACATCATCCTGACCGTTTACCACGTCATTTCGGGTATGAGGGTTCATGATGGGCCCTTCCGCCTCTATCCCGCTCACGGGTGGCTGGGGAGGGGCAGGCTCAGTCGTCGCGTCACCAAACATGGTCAGCATTTCGATCAATTTGGTTTCAACTTCCTGCACCAGGGTGATTACCCGGCGGATCATTTGTCCGGTCAGGTCCTGGAAATCCTGAGCCATCAGGATATCAGTCAGCAATTGTCGTAATTTATCGGCATCGGATTCAGAAGCCTTAATAAAATCATCCAGTTGATGACACAAAGCCTTGAATTGACCCAGGCTGAGCTCCCGGGACATCAGCGCCTGCCAGTTCGGCAGCACCAACTGGATATTGTCATTGAGGCGATCGGCAATGGGCAGACTGGCCTCGACGGCGTCCATGGTGCGGTTGGCGGCCTTGTCGGTCATGTCGATGACATAACTGAGCCGCTCGCGAGCATCCGGGATCTCCTGATTGGCGAGGGAGGGCAGTCTGGGATCGAGCTGGAAATCGCGCAGTGAATCGTGCAGTTGACGGGTCAGCTGGCCAACCTTGTCAAACAGCATGGCCGCATTAGGGGCACAGACATCGGCGAGCAGTGAATCAGCCGACTCAAACTCCCCCTGCTCCAGATGGGTGACCAGCATTCTCGCCTGCTCGAGGGAGATCATGGCACTCGTTTTGGCCGTCATGGCGGGCCCCTTAGCCGATCCGCTCGAAGATCTTGTCGAGTTTCTCTTTGAGAGTGGCGGCGGTGAACGGCTTGACGATGTAACCGTTGACGCCGGCCTGGGCCGCTTCGATGATCTGTTCGCGCTTGGCTTCAGCAGTCACCATCAACACCGGCAGATGCTTGAGTTTGTCGTCGAGGCGAATGGCCCTGAGCAAATCGATGCCTTGCATACCGGGCATGTTCCAGTCGGTGACCACGAACTGGTAGTCGCCATTCTTGAGCATCGGCAATGCCGTATTGCCGTCATCCGCTTCATGGGTGTTGTTGAAGCCGAGATCGCGCAGCAAGTTCTTGATAATCCGGCGCATCGTCGAGAAGTCGTCGACGATGAGGATTTTCATGTTCTTGTCCAAATTTTCCTCCTAGAGAGCCGTCGTGGCGGCTTACTTAATGATGCAATAGCGCAGGTTTCAGGGTGCGGATTATGCCTGAGAGTCGGTGGCCAGTGTAGCCATGACACGCTTATGCGTGCCAATCTCGCAGGCGAGCACGCAATCTGTGCATCGCCTGACTGTGGATCTGGCTCACCCGAGACTCACTTACGTTCAATACTTCGCCAATTTCGCGCAGATTCAACTCTTCGTCGTAGTAGAGGGAAAGCACCAGGGCTTCCCGCTCCGGCAAACGGCCTATGTTCTCGGCCAGGGCGCTCTGGAATCGCTCGGCTGCCAGTTCGTCAAAGCCCAGGTTATTACCCGTATCGGGCCCACCAATCACATCCTCGCTGATCCCAAGATCCTCGATGCCGATGATCTTGCCGCAGGAGACATCCTGCAACATGGTGTGATATTCGCCAAGGCCAACCCCCATATAGGCGGCAACCTCGGTGTCGCGGGCATCACGGCCATGGGCCTGTTCCACGTTCTCTATGGCATCCGCTATGGTGCGACTGTTGCGGTGTACCGAACGGGGCACCCAGTCACCACGGCGGATCTCGTCGAGCATGGAGCCGCGAATGCGGATGCCAGCATAGGTCTCGAAACTCGCACCCTTGCTACCGTCAAAGTTGCGGGAGGCTTCGAGCAGACCAATCATACCTGCCTGGATCAGGTCATCCAGCAAGACACTGCTCGGCAGACGAGCCAACAGATGCTGGGCGATCCGTTTCACCAACGGAGCGTGGCGCTCCACCAGCACATAGGAATCCTGATGACGCAAGTACGCTTGGGCTTTATTCACGAGCACCTTCCTCTGTGATTGCCGGTTTTTGCAGCAGATTTTCCAGGAAGAACTCCAGGTGACCACCGGGCTGATGCGGGATGGGCCAACTGGCAGCCTTGTTGCCCAGGGCGCGGAATGCCAATGCAGCCGGCGACTTGGGGAAGGCTTCAATGATCAACTTCTGCTTGCGTACTGCGGCCCGCAAGTTGGTGTCATAGGGAACACAGGCGACCAATTCCAGAGACGTATCAAGGAAACGATCGGTCACCCGGGTCAGTTTGGCATAAAGCTCCTGTCCTTCGCGCAGGGAGCGCACCATGTTCGCCACCACCTTGAAGCGGAAAACCCCATGGTCCTTGGAGAGGATCTTGATGAGGGCATAAGCATCCGTGATGGAGGTCGGCTCGTCGCACACCACTATCATGATGTCCTGGGCGGCACGGGTGAAGCTCAACACCATGTCGGAGATACCGGCGGCGGTATCCACCAGCAGTATGTCGACCTGGGTCTTCATCTCGCTGAACGCGCGGATAAGCCCCACGTGCTGGGCAGGTGAGAGCTCGACCATCGACTGGGTACCCGAAGTGGCCGGCACTATCATCATGCCGTAGGGACCCTCGACGATGATGTCGTCCAGGGTGCACTCTCCCGCCAACACGTGGGAGAGGTTGCGATGTACCCGCAGACCCAGCATGACGTCCACGTTGGCCAGACCCAAGTCGGCATCCAGCACCATGACCCGCTTGCCTTGCGCCGCCATGGCCCCGGCCACGTTCAGGGTGACGTTGGTCTTGCCGACGCCCCCCTTACCACCGGAGACAGCGATCACTTTCACTCGATTATTTGTACGCATTTTGCGCAGACCACTCGCCTGATCCATAGGTATGTTACTCATAAGATTCTGAATCCTCGCCCTCGCCAAAACCTGCACCCCAGAAATAGGGCTCTTCACTCTGCCGGTCCAGCGACCCCATGGCCGCGCCGACGAGCTGGGCTGCGTTGGCAATTTGAATATCTTCCGGAACCCGCTGGCCATCGGTGATGTAACTGATGGGCAGCGCATTCTGGATGCACACGTTAATCACTTCCCCCAGATTGAGACTCTCATCCAGCTTGGTAAGAATGCAGCCGGAGAGCGGTATGCGGCGAAAGTGATCCATGGCCTCTTGCATGACCCGGCGCTGGGAGGTCGCCGACATCACCAGATAACTGCGGATCTGCACCTTTGAGCTCTTGACCAGGGTGTCGAGCTGCTCGGTAAGCCTGATATCCCGTTGCCCCATGCCCGCGGTGTCAATCAACACCAATCGACGGTGGCGGAACTGATAAAGGGCGGCCGACAGCTCTTCCGCGTCCCGTACCTGACGCACCGGACACCCCATGATACGCCCATAGGTTTGCAACTGCTCGTGGGCCCCGATCCGATAGTTGTCCGTGGTGATCAAGGCTACCTGCTCGGCGCCATACTTCATGGCAAAACGGGCCGCCAACTTGGCGATGGTAGTGGTCTTGCCCACCCCGGTCGGTCCCAGCAGCGCAACGGCGCCCCCTTGACGCAAGATGTCGTCCTCGCTCACCTTGAGCTGTGCCGTCAACACCTCGGCCAACTGGGCCAGTGCCTGATGCACAGAGACATCTTCCGGTATGAGACCTGCCAGCTGATCGGCAAAAGCATCATCGAAGCCAATTTTCTTGAGCTCCTTGATGAGCAGGGCTCGCATCGGCTCACGGCGCTCCACTTCCTGCCACATCAGACCGGAGATCTGGTGTTCGAGCAGCTTGCGAATGGAGGCCATCTCATGACGCATGCCCTCCATCTCCTGGTCGCGCTGGGCCGGTTGCGGCGCACGCTGGGCAGCAGGGCGCGCTTTGGGCTTGGCGGCTTCCGGGGCCGTCCAGTTGCTCTGTTCGGCCAAGGTACGTGGCGCCTGTGCCGGTTGAGAGGCCCCGCGCCCCGCGCCCAGTCCGCTCTGGCCGGGGGTCAGCTGCTGCTGGCGCGCCAACAGGGCAGCCAGGGTATCGGCATACTGCTCGTTCCTGCTCTGCCCGCCTTTGCCCGGCTCCTGGGCCAGGGCTGCGCCGGAAAGCTGGCTAGTCGGGCGCACGGCCTGACGCGCCGCAGACGAAATATTGACACTCTCTTCGTGCAACTGACGGCGAACCGGCAGATCCCTCGGGATGCTGACCTGAGACTGATAGTCTATCGCGGCAACGATCTCGACTCCGCCGGTGACCTTTTTGTTGGACATGATGACGGCGTCCGGTCCGAGAGTCTCTTTGACTTCGGCCAGGGCCGTGCGCATATCCTTGGCAAAAAACCGCTTAATCTTCACCCGTCATCTCCGCTAACTAGTTCTGCCCTACCGCGCTGACAATACGGATCTGCTTGTCATCCGGCACTTCCTGATAAGACAGGACACGCAATCCTGGAATGGCATTCTTGACAAACTTGGCCAGGGTATTGCGTAAAATCCCCGATGTCAGAAGCACCGCCGGTTGACCTTCCAACTCTTGTCGCTGGGTGGCCTCAAGCAGAGAGCGCTGCATCCGCTCCGCCAGGCCCGGCTCTATACCGGCCCCTTCGCCACCACCCGCCTGCAATGATTGATGCAATATACGTTCCAACTCTGGCGCCAATGTAATGACCGGCAACTCGGGGTCCGGGCCCGCTATCTCCTGCACGATCAACCGGCGCAGGGCGATACGGCAGGCCGCGGTCAGCACCTCGGGATCCGGGCTGCGGGGACCATATTCCACCAGGGTCTGCAGTATGGTGCGCATGTCACGAATAGGCACGCCTTCATTGAGGAGATTCTGCAGCACCTTGACCAGGTTACCCATGCTGATCACCTCGGGAACCAGCCCTTCCACCAACTTGCTCTGGTGCCTTCCTATCATGTCGAGCAGTTGCTGTACTTCATCGTGACCAAGCAGCAGCGCCGCCTGGTTGGAGAGGATCTGGCTCATGTGAGTTGCCACTACGGTGGCGGCATCCACCACCGTATAGCCCAGAGTCTGCGCCTGGGAGACCTGATCCTTGGCGACCCAGACCGCCTCAAGCCCGAAGGCGGGATCTTGGGTCGGGATCCCCTGGATCTGGCCGAACACCTGGCCCGGGTTGATGGCCATCTCCTTGTCGTGGTAGACATTCGCCTCCCCCGTACTCACCCCCATCAGGGTAATGCGGTACTGGTTCGGTGCGAGATCCAGGTTGTCGCGGATATGCACAGCCGGTACCAGAAAACCGAGCTCCTGGGAGAGCTTCTTGCGCACCCCCTTGATCCGGTTGAGCAGCTCGCCACCCTGGCTCTTGTCCACCAGGGGGATCAGCTGATAGCCAACCTCGAGTCCGATGATGTCCACCGGCATGACGTCATCCCAGCTCAGGTCTTTCTGCTCGATCGGTGCATCGCCATTGGCCGGCAGCAATTCACCGCTCGCCGCCTTCGCCTTGTTCTGCTTCTCGCGGCGCAACAACCACCAGGCGCCAAGCGCCGCACCACCACCAAGACTCAGGAAGGCAAGGTGCGGCATGCCCGGCACCAACCCCATCATCAGCAAGATGCTGGCGGAGATGACCAGGGCCTTGGGGTTGTCGAACAGCTGGCTCAGCATGGCAGTACCCATGTCCTGATCCGTGTTCTGACGGGTCACTATGATGGCGGCGGCAATGGAGAGCAGCAGTGAGGGGATCTGGGCAACCAGACCGTCACCTATGGCAAGCAGAGTATAAATTTCAGCCGCCTCGCCGAAGCTGAGATCGTGCTGCATCATGCCGATGATGAAACCACCGATGATGTTGATGAAGAGGATCATGATGCCGGCGATGGCATCCCCCTTGACGAATTTGGAGGCACCGTCCATCGAGCCGTAGAAATCCGCCTCCTGAGTCACCTCTGCGCGGCGTTTGCGAGCATCTTCCTGATTGATGAGACCCGCATTGAGATCGGCATCTATCGCCATCTGCTTGCCGGGCATGGCATCGAGCGTGAAGCGGGCGCTGACTTCCGAGATACGTCCTGCCCCCTTGGTAACCACCACGAAGTTGATGATGACCAGAATGAGAAAAACGATGATGCCGACCGCATAGTTGCCGCCGATCACCACGTTGCCGAACGCCTCGATCACATGACCCGCGGCATCGCCACCATTATGGCCTTCAAGCAGTACCACCCGGGTCGAGGCGACGTTGAGCGCCAGACGCAGCAAGGTCGCTATCAAAAGCACCGTTGGGAAGGCGGCGAATTCGAGGGGGCGGCGGGTGTAGACGGCCACCAGCAGAACCACGATGGAGAGGGCAATGTTGAAGGAGAACAGGGTGTCCAGCATCAGCGGCGGTATGGGCAGCACCACCATGCCGAGGGAGGCCAACACCAGCAGCGGTGTACCCAAGCCCTTGCTCAGTAGTCCGCGGTACTCTTTCAACCGGCCCAATGATGCCCGCACTGTCATGACGACTCTCAGTTCTTTATCCCAGATGGGCAGATTAAAGCAAACATCGAGCCAATAAAGCAATTTGTTGATTTTAAATGATTTTATTTTGACTGCGTCAGAAGTTTGTCATTTTCGATATTCGCTAGACATAGAGAGAACCAGGCCATGGATTGCGGGTGACGACATCTGAATTGCCGTCATATGCCCGCGTTATTTGCGGCATGCGGTGGGGATATAGACAGATCCGTTCCAAAAAGCGGCAAGTGCCGTCATCAAGTACCCATGTTATTTGCGATATTCGTTGGGAAGAGAGACAGATCCGTTCCAAAAAGCGGCGAGTGCCGTCATCAAGTATCCCATGTTATTTTCGGTATTCGCTGGGTATCGGCAGATCCTTGCCAAGAGGCTGCGGGCGGCGGCCCCGGCCACGGCGGAATTTCTTGAGCTGATAGACATAGGCAAGCACCTGGGCCACGGCGGCAAACAGCCCCTCTGGGATCTCCTGGCCTATCTCGGCACTGTGGTAGATCGCGCGGGTCAGCGCCGGGGATGGCAGTATGGGGATCTCATATTCGCGGCCTATCTCGCGGATCTTGAGCGCTATATCGTCCACCCCCTTGGCCAGCACCTTGGGCGCAGCCCCCGGCTTGCTCTGATCATATTGCAACGCCACCGAGTAGTGGGTCGGGTTGGTGATGATGACATCGGCCTTGGGCACGTCCCCCATCATGCGCCGCGCCGCCATCTCCATCTGCAAGCGGCGGATACGGCCCTTGACCTCGGGCTTGCCCTCGGAATCCTTGTACTCGTCCTTGACCTCCTGCTTGGTCATCTTGAGCTGACGGGCATGGTTCCAGCTCTGGAAGGGAATATCGATGGCAACGATGGGCAGCAAGGCGCAACACAGAATGATCAGCATCCACAGAAACAGCTCGAGGGCATCGATGATGCCGCCAGGAAAGGCTTCCAGGGAGAGATTGAGCAGGTGGCTGAACTGACTCGACAAGGTCCACCAGGCGAACAGGCTGATGAAGAGCACCTTGGCGATGGACTTGACCAGCTCCACCCAGGATTGCACCCCGAACATGCGCTTGAGGCCGGCAAGGGGGCTGAGCTTGCTCCACTTGGGCATCATGGCCTCGGCAGAAAAGTTGAGTCCACCGAGCAGGGTATTGCCGACGAAGGCCGCCAGCGCCACAAAGGCGAACAGCAGCCCCAGGGGTGCCACCACCTCGCCGATCAGGATGGGCACCATGGCCCCCATGGCATTGGGATCGAATGCCTGCTCCCGCTCCAGGGTGAACCCCATGGTCATCACCTTGAGCATGGCGGTGGCCAGGCGCTCCTTGACCATCAGCAGGCCGAACACGGCGGCCAGCAGCACGCTGGCGGTTCCCAACTCTTTGGACCGGGCGATCTGCCCCTTCTCACGGGCCTGCTGTAATCGCTTGCCGGTCGCCTGTTCACTGCGTTCCTGATCGGAATCAGCCATGGGGGCCAGCTCCGCAGAAACCCAGAGGCAGGTTGCCCCCGCTCAACCTGGCCCCATCAACCATGGGCACCTCCCAGACACTGGGTATCGATGAGCTGGCAGCTCGTCTCTTGCACCCGTTCCCAGAGGGCATCGAAGTGGCCGAGGAAGCCACCTATGGTCAACCAGAGAATGAAGAGCCCCGACATCATGCTGACCGCAAAACCGATGCTGAAGATGTTGAGCTGGGGAGCGGCCCGGGTCATGACCCCGAACGCAAAATTGATGAGCAGCAAGGCGACGATGGCGGAGAGGGACATCACCAGGGCGGCCTGGAACATGACGCCTATAAAGCCAGCCAAAGTACGCAAAGACGCAACCGAGAGGCCCACGGTGCCCACCGGCAGGGTATCGAAACTCAAGATAACCATACGCAGCATGATGAGGTGGCCGTCGAGGGCGAGGAACACCAGGGTCGCCAGCATCAGGTAGAACTGGCCCACCACGGGGGCGGACTGGCCGTTCATGGGATCCACCAAGGAGGCAAAACCCAGGCTGGTCTGCATCGAGATGACCTGACCGGCCAGCACGAAGCTCTCCATCAGAAACTGGGTCATCAGGCCGAGGGCTGCGCCTATCAGGATCTGCTGGCCGAGAATGAGAAAACTGCCGAGCGAGAAGAGCTCGACAGCGGGCATGGGCGGCAACAGGGGCACGATCAGGAAGGTGATGGCCAACGAGAGTCCCATGCGCACATTCATGGGGGCCAGCTTGCTGCCGAACACCGCCATCACCATCAGCAGACTGCTGACCCGGGCCAGCGGCCAGAGCACGGCGGCGAGCCACTCCAGAATGAGCTGACTGGAGAAGGTCACGATGCTCGCCCCGGGCCTGTGCGACTCACCCCACCACCTCGGGGATCTGACTCACCATCAGCTGGAAGAAATCCATCAGGCTCTGCAGACCCCAATGAGCACCGGCGCCCAGGGCCAGCAGGGTCACCACCAGTCGGGGCAGGAAGCTCAAGGTCTGTTCGTTGATGGAGGTGGCCGCCTGGAAGATGGCCACCAGCAGACCGACGAACAGACTCGGCAGTATGACGGCACACACCATGATGGTGACCAGCCAGAGCGCCTCGCGAAATACGTCGACAAAGGTTTCCGGACTCATGTTACCAGCTCCTTTCCATTGGCCCGCTTGGCCACCTGCCTGCTGGCCGAGACTGCCAGCCAGAAAAGTCGGCATCAGACCCCAGCCATCCAGCATGGCATGCCAGACAGGTTTCAACGGCTGGGATAGCTGACATCATCCCCCGCTGCCCAGACCAAAGCTGGTCGCCAGGGATCCCAGAATGAGGTTCCAGCCGTCGACCATGACAAAGAGCATCAGCTTGAAGGGCAGCGAGACCAGCATGGGAGAAAGCATCATCATCCCCATGGCCATCAGAATGCTGGCGACCACCAGGTCGATGACCAGGAAGGGCAGAAACAGCATGAAACCTATCTGGAAGGCGGTCTTGAGTTCGCTGGTGACGAACGCCGGGATCAAGACCCGCAGCGGCACGTCGGCAGGCTTGTCCACCTGCACGTTGGCGATCTCCATGAAGGTATTGAGATCCTTGATACGGGTCTGGGCCAGCATGAACTGGTGCAGGGGCAGTTGCGCCTTCTCCAGCGCCTCCTGGGTGGTGATGGTTTCGGCCAGATAGGGCTGCAATGCCTCTTCGTTGATGCGATCCAGCACGGGGGACATGATGAAGAAGGACATGAACAACGCGATGCCGACCAGTACCTGGTTTGAGGGGCTCTGCTGCAGACCTATCGCCTGCCTGAGAATGCCGAGCACCACTATGATGCGGGTAAAGGAGGTCATCATGATGACCACGGCTGGCAGGAAGGAGAGGGCCGTCATCAGCGCCAGCACCTGCAGGGTCAGGCTGTACTCCTGACTGCCGTCCGCCATGGTCTTGATGGTCACAGCCGACATGCCATCCTGGGCCAGTACCAGCGGCGAGAAGAGCACCAGCAACAACCAGGTCCAGTGACGCTTCATCAATAGACTTTTCATCCCGTTATTCTTTGTCATTGCGCGTCATCAGCTTGTTTAACTGCTGGGCGAAAGCCTGGGGTTGACGCTCATCCAGCGGCTGCTCCAGACGATAGAGGAAGTTGACCTGCTGGGGAGTCACGCCGAGCAGCAGCTGCTGCTCGCCCACCTTGACCACCAGCAACTTCTCCTTGTAGCCAAGGGGCAAACTGGCGATCACCTTCATCTGGCCGCCCCCTATCACCTGGGTGAGCTTGCTCTTCTTGAGCAGAAAACCCAGCACCAGGATGAGGCCTATCACCAGCAGGCTGGAGAGTAGCCAGGAGCCGAGGCTCGGCAGTGTGGCGGTTGTCTCTGCCAATGCAGGCAACGGCAACAGCAGTAGCAAGATGGCGACACGCATCATTTGAGTTTCTTGATCCGCTCTATCTGGCTTATCACGTCGGTCAGCCGGATCCCGAACTTGTCATTGACCACCACCACCTCGCCATGGGCGATCAGGGTGCCGTTGACCAGCACGTCCAGGGGCTCACCGGCCACCCGATCCAGCTCTACCACCGAGCCCTGGTTGAGCTGCAGCAGGTTGCGGATGCTGATCTGGCTGCGACCGACTTCCATGGCGATGGTCACCGGGATGTCGAGTATGGTGTCGAGCTTGCGACGCTCCTCGGCACTGATGGGCGCATCGTCTCTCAGCTCTTCGAGGGGAGCCGGTTTGACTTCGGTCGTGACCTGCTCTTCGAGGGCCGCGGCCCAGGCATCGGCCATCAGATCCTGCTCGTCTTCGGGTGTGCTCATCTTACTTCCTTACTGTTCATGATTGGGCGGGCTCTGGGCCTGTTATCTGTGGGGATTTTCTATGCTGCGTTCGAGCTCTTCGAGCTCGGCTTCGCCATCGATACGCACGCCACCACGGGTGACCAGGTGCATCTCGGTCTTGACCCCGTCCGGGCGCTTGAGTTTGTCGACAATCTTGAGCGCCACATTCTCCTTGGAGCGCCCCATCTTGGCATGGAAGGTCGGCAAGTCCTCCACATAGACCAGCAGGTTCTCCGGCATCTCCACCGGGATGATGTCGCCAGGTTGCAGCTCCATCAGCTCGCGCAGGGTCAGTTCTGTTTCCAGCAACTTGGCCTTGAGCTCCACCTTGACGTCCATGATTTCGTCACGCAGCGCCTTGCTCCAGCGCACGTCTGTGTCGCCTTTGTCGCTCTGCACACCGGCGTCGAGCAACTCGCGAATGGGCTCGAGCATGGAGTAAGGCATGGCCACGTGGAAGTCGCCGCCACCGCCATCGAGTTCGATGTGGAAGGAGCTGACCACGATCACCTCGGTCGGGCTCACTATGTTGGCCATGGCCGGGTTCACTTCCGAATCCAGGTACTCGAAGCCGACGTCCATCACCGGCGCCCAGGCATCCTTGTAATCCTCGAACACCAGCTTGAGCAGCATCTGGATGATGCGCCGCTCCGTGGGGGTGAATTCGCGCCCCTCTATCTTGGCGTGGTAACGGCCGTCGCCACCGAAGAAGTTCTCCACCAGGATGAACACCAGGCGGGCCTCCATGGTGATCAGCGCCGTCCCCTTGAGGGGACGAAAACGCACCATGTTCAGACTGGTTGGCACGAACAGGGTATGCACATATTCGCCGAATTTGAGCATCTGCACGCCATTGATCGACACCTCGGCGGTGCGCCGCATCATGTTGAACAGGCTGATGCGCATGTGACGGGCGAAACGCTCGTTCACCAACTCCAGGGTGGGCATGCGCCCACGGACGATGCGATCCTGGGAGGAGAAGTCAAACTGGGCGACACCGGGATCGCCGGCCGCACCTAACTCCTCCTCTTCGACATCGTCGACCCCGTGCAAGAGGGCATCAATTTCGTCCTGGCTTAACAGATCGCTCACGCTTCACCTATTGCATTACAAAGCCGGTAAACAGCACTTGTTCGATTACGGGGGAAGAGGTCAGGTCTTTCAAGACCCGACGGCACTCTTCCAGTGAGTCATTTCGCAATTTTTCCTTGCCCTCGAAGGTAACCAGCTGCTCGGCGCTGGCTGCGCTGAAGACCCGCAGCAACGTCCCCTCGATGAGCGGTACATGCTGCTTGGCAAGGGCCTCGCTCGGGGCACCTCTCACCATCAACTGCACCTTGATCTGTACCAGCCTGTCCCGGCTCTGGCCCGCCACGTTGAACACGAAGGGACGGGGCATGCCGACATAGAGGGCCGGCAGGGTCGCGGGGTCTTGAGCCTGACCATCCGCCTGGGCGCTGGCCTGCGCCTTGCTCGCCTCGTCGCCACCCGAGAGCAACAACCAGGCGGCAACGCCGCCGCCAATCAGCAGTACCAGCACTATGACTGCCATGATGATCAGCTTTTTCTTGCTGGCCGTCGCCGGGTCTTTTAGCGTGAGTTCGCTATCGTCCGCCATCCCTTGTCCACCCTAGTATCAAACTTGTTCGTTATCATAAACTTAACTTGGGGCGCATCAAGCATAGAAATCAATTCCGCTCTCGTTTGCCGCATCCATGGACAAAGTGAGTCGAGTGACGCCGCTTTCGGCCTCATGTCGGGCGCTATGACCGCCCTCTCGACCGGACTGACCATGGCCCTGCCCCGAGAACCCCTGAGCCTGCTGTTGCGACTGTTGCTGAGTCTGTTGCTGGGTCTGCTGTTGCACGGACGTCTGGCCAAGCTGGATGCCCTGCCCCGCCAGCATCTCCCTGAGCCTGGGCATGGCCTGCTCCAGCATCTCCCGGGTCTGGCCATGTTGCACTACGAAGTTGACACTGGCCTGGCTGTCCTGGCCTAGCTGGATCTGGATTTTCATCTTGCCAAGGCCGAGGGGATCGAGCTGGATCTCCGCCTGTTGCAGCTTGTCCGCCAGCATGACGTTGACCCTCTGCTGCAACTCCGTCGGGGCATCCTGGCTGGCAAGTTTCAGGTGGGGCAAAGAGGGAGCATCGGCACGGGGCTGGTTCAGAGCCGTCTGGCTAACCCGGGGCTCGACCACAGCGTGCGGCCCTTGATGTTGGCTGGGGGGCACAGCGTCGCCCTCCACCTTCTGACCGCTGGCAACGAAGGACTCGCTGCGCTCAAGGCTTGCCAGCTTGCCCTTGATGATGGGCTCTTTTTTCGCTGACGCCGTGGCTGCGTCGATGGCGGCGGATATCCCCTGAGGCAGGCTGGTCACCGGGGCCTGATTCCCCTGGGATTGGGCCTGGGCCAACACTTGCGAAGACGCGACCAACGTCGGTGTCACCGGGCTGCCAGTCTGGGGCGCCCCATGCTGACCTGCGGCTGTGACTGGCGTGGCGGCCTGCTTGTCGCCAGCGGTCTTGGCCGCGGCATCCTGACTGACTTCCCCTTCCGTATTCGCTGGCGACAGCGCCCTGTCTTGCTCTTGCTGCTGCGGCCCATGGGACTGAGCACTGGCCGGCAGCGGCCCCCCTTGCTGGGCGAGCTGGGTACCGGCCGCAAAGGCCTGGGCCGGTGTGCTGACATCCGGCTTGCGCCCGGACTCGGTGACCAGCTTGGCGCTCTCAGCGTCTGACCGGACCGCATCGCCCCCTGTCAGCGCCTCCGCGGGCAAAGTATTGGGCAAGACGCCGGGCAGGGTCTTGCTGCCCGAATCCACACCGGTCTCGAGCATGGCCGTCACCAGCTTGCCGTTGCGCTCACCACTCTCTGCTTGTACCTCATCTGCGAGGGCTGGCTGATCCGGGCCCTGGGGCGCAACGGGCTCGCCAGGCTTGCCGGATGTGATTGCGGTTGCTGATGTTGCTGCCGCACCAGCCTCTGCGAGGCCGGAAGCAGGCGGCAACATATTGCCATCCGTGGGACGTTGACTGCCTGGTGGCGAGACCAGGCGCGTATCTTGTTTGAGGGAGTCTTGCAGATGAGCGAGAAAAGGGTGGCCGGCCAGGGAGTTGAGCGCCTGAGTGCCGTCCTCGATGACCTCACCCTTAACCTGCTCGGCATCTTGGGTCTGAGCGAGGGTTTTGCCTGGCTTGGCGTCAGTCTCTTGACGCGCGAGGCTGACGGCGATGTCCGCCTCGGCCGACTCGCTGTCTGGCTGCAAAGCCTTATCAGCCCCATCCACCTTGGCCGCGCCCTCAGCCCGCGTCTCTTTGGAGTGCACTGTCTGCTCCCCTTGCCGGTACTGGCTCATGAGATCGGCAAACTCGGCTTTATCCTCCCCCTGCGAGGGAGCAGCCTGGACAGCCAGGGCACTCTTGTCAGCGCTAGCGGGTGGCGTAATGGGGGTCAACAATGTTTGCATCATCCTGGATTCCGGGGTCTGGGCGCCGATGAGGCCTGAATGGGAGTATGGGCGCGCCTTGGTGCGCCATGAGCAACAGAAAGCAAGTTACAGGCCAGAATGCTGGGTTCGGCTGCGCAGGGAGAACTCATCCAGCATCTTCTGCTCCTGACGCTGGGCCTGTTGCTGGGCCCGAACGGCCTGTTTGTCGAGCAGCAGGGCCACCGCCTTGCGTCGCTGCTGGGCCGCCAGCCACTCTTCCCGACGCTGGGTGAGCACCTCACGGATCTGCAATACCCCTTCATATTGCTGGGTCGCAGCCTGTTCCAGCTTGCTGATGAAGGCGTGGTATTGGGCGTTCTGCTGGGCAGGGATCCCCTGCAAGCCGCGATCTGTCCATTGCTGGTGATAGACCTGACGGTATTGGTTGAGGGCATCTTGCTGCTGCTGATACAGCTTCAAATCCTGCTGAGCCTTGGCCAGAGAGAGCGCAGCCTGCTGCTCCGCCACCAACAGCCGCTCGGCCAGCAACACCAATCCCTTGCTCATGACTGGCCTCCTGCTGCCACCAGCAACGGCTTCTCAGCCAGTAATACCAATACCTTGCTCATTGACTACCTCGCGCTGGATGAAGGCAGGCTTTCGCCCCGCACTCTGGGTCACTGCATCAGCGGCATGGCCACCAGTTGCAGTGCCTGTAGGCCATCATCATAGTGAACGACCTCACGCATGCTTTGCTGCAAGAAGCGATCCAGATACGGCTTCTGGTTGATGGCTCTGTCGATGCGCGGATCCGCCCCCTGGCTGTAGGCGCCAATGGTGATGAGATCCCGGTTCTGCTGATAGAGGGAGTAATACTGTTTGAGGGCCCGCGCCAGCCCCTGATGCTCGGCAGAGGTGACCTGAGGCATGACCCGGCTGATGGATTTCTCGATGTCGATGGCCGGATAGTGGCCCGAATCAGCGAGTTCGCGCGACAGCACTATGTGGCCATCGAGAATGGCCCGGGCCGCATCCGCGATGGGATCTTGCAGATCGTCCCCTTCGGTCAGCACGGTGAAAAAGGCGGTGATCGACCCCTGACCATCGCTGCCATTCCCCGCTCGCTCCACCAGCGCCGGTAATTTGGCAAATACCGACGGCGGATAGCCCTTGGTTGCAGGAGGCTCTCCCACGGCCAGGGCAATTTCCCGCTGGGCCTGGGCATAGCGGGTCAAGGAGTCCATCAGCAGCAGGACATTGAGCCCCTGATCCCGGAAATATTCGGCGATGGCCAGCGCCGTCTCGCAGCCCTTGAGCCGCATCAGCGGCGAGGCATCGGCAGGGGCGGCCACCACCACGGCGCGCTCGCGTCCCTCGGCCCCCAGAATATCTTCGATAAACTCTTTCACCTCCCGGCCCCGCTCGCCGATGAGGCCGACCACCACCACATCCGCCACCGATCCCCGGGTCATCATGCCCAGCAGCACGGATTTGCCGACCCCGGAGCCAGCAAAGAGTCCCATACGCTGCCCCTGGCCGACGGTGAGCACGGCATTGATGGCGCGCACTCCCACATCCATCGGCTTGTGAATGGGACGACGGGCAAGCGGGTTGATGCGGGTCTGGGCAAATTGCACCGTCTGCGCCGCGATAATGGGGCCCAGTCCATCCAGCGGCTGGCCGATGCCATCGATGACGCGGCCGAGCAGATTCATGCCGACCGGTATGCCATACGCCTCGGTAATAGGCACCACACGGGCGCCGGGGATCACTCCCTTGAGCTGCTCGCTCGGCATCAGGAACAGACGATCGCCGCTAAAGCCCACTACTTCGGCCTCCAGGGTGCCTTCCTGGGTATCGATGCGGCACAGGGCACCGATGGCCGCCCGGCAGCCCACGGCCTCCAGGGTCAGCCCCACCACTCGCGTCAACTTTCCGGCAACCGGTGTCTTGGGGGCTATCTCTCCGACCCGATAACGTTGCAGTCGCTGCCCCAGGCTATTTGTCATCTCAGGTTTCCTTGTGTGTGGTGGCAGGCGGTGCGACAGGGAAGTATCGGGCTCGCGGCCTAGCGGCTAAAACCTGACCCTCTCACCAGGCAGTGTTGCAGTCGTTGGCACCAGCGGTTGGTCATGACGGCATCCCGGGGCGACAGGAGAGAGGGCCTTGAGTCAGTCACGCTGATTGTCGCGCAGGAAGTTGCGCAGTAACTGGTCGATGCGCCCGGAGAGAGCCAGATCCACGCTGGAGAGTTCGGTGGCAAGCTGAATATCCCCAGGCAGCAGGGTCGGATCGCTCTCGAGTCGCCAATGGCGCCGCTCGCACTCCTCCTCGCCGAATGCCGCCACCACCCGGGCAAGATCATCCGGATGCAGGGAGAGGGTGACCCCCTGATTCGAGGCGGGCAACAGGGCCAGTCCCTCCTTCAAGGCACCGAGCAGCAAGGTGGGTGAGGTCACCGCCTCCTGCTTGATCAACGCGCGGGCCAGCTGCATCACCAAGGCGACAAGCTGCTGCTCCACCTCGGCGTCCTGTTCGGCCAGGGGGTCGGCCAGACGGGAGGCGAGCAGGCGCCAGTGGCCCTGCTCCTGCTCGACCAACTCGCGCCCCAGCGCCAGGCCCTCCTCCTTGCCTTGGCTGAGGCCGGCATCGTGACCCTGCTTGAGGCCTTCGAGCTTGCCCTCCTCCAGCCCCTTGGCAAAGCCAGCGGCCTGCCCCTCGGCCATGCCCTCCTCCCAGGCTGCCTGGCGAATGGCTTCCAGCTCCTCGGCCGTGATGCTGGGCGCCGGTTCGGGATCGGGTTCAGGCTCCGGTTGCTGCTCCGATTGACGATACCAATCCTGGGGCAGGCCCAGGGCATTGGTCTCTATCTCGGACTCGACTTCCATCTCTGGCCAACCCCAAGTCTCTATCTGGGTATCGGCCGTGTCAGGCCTGACATATCCGCGCAGCTTGCTGTTCTTGGTATTCATGCTGAGATGAACTCCTCGTCACTACCGGCCTGACTTCACCGCGCAGCTTATGATTCATGGTTTAGAGGAACTCGTCGCCGCCACCGGCGCCCAGCATGATCTCGCCGGCATCGGCCAGACGACGGGCGATGGAGAGGATCTCCTTCTGGGCCGCCTCCACTTCTGAGACCCGAATTGGCCCCATGGCCTCCAGGTCGTCCGCCAGCATCTCGGCGGCCCGCTTGGACATGTTCTTGAAAATCTTCTCGCGCATCTGATCGTCCGAGCCCTTGAGGGCCCGCTGCAACAGATCCCCCGGCACTTCCCGCAGCATGGTCTGGATGCCGCGATCGTCCACGTCGATGAGGTTCTCGAACACGAACATCAAGTCCTGGATCTGCTGGCTCATCTCTTCGTCGGAGTCGCGGATGGCATCCATCAACTGACCTTCGACGTTGGTGTCCAGGTAGTTCATGATGTTGGCCGCCGCCTTCATGCCGCCCATCTTGGCGGCCTGCGCGCCTGCCGCACCGGCAAACTGTTTCTCCATGATGTCGTTGAGCTCTTGCAGCGCCGCAGGTTGCACCTCTTCGAGGTTGGCGATCCGCATCACCAGATCCAGCCGTACCTGCTCCGGGAATTGACTCAGGATCTCGGCAGACTGCTCCGGCTCCAGATAAGAGAGCACTATGGTCTGGATCTGCGGGTGTTCGTTCTGGATGATGCTGGCCACCTGACGCGCATCCATCCACTTGAGGGAGTCCAGACCCCGGGCTCCTGACCCCAGAATGATCTGATCCACCAGGTTGCTGGCCTTGTCTTCGCCAAGGGCAGCCACCAGTGCCTTGCGCACGAAATCTTCGCTGCCGATGCCGATGTTGGTGTACTTCTGGATATCGTCGATAAATTGACGATGCACCGCCGCCACCCTGTCGTGACTGAAATCGGACATGGAGGCCATGGACATGCCGAGCCGTTGCACCTGCTTGGGCTCAAGATGGCGGAAGATCTGGGCTGCATCCTCTTCGTTGAGACTCAGCATCAGCACGGCGGCCATCTCGATCCCCGTCATCTGTTCGAGGATCTGGCGCTGACCATCGCTGATGTCGTTGCCAGTCACTTGATTCTTATTTTCTTCAGGCATCTTTGGTTACCCATTCTTTAATGACCTGAGCGGCCAAGTCCGGTTCATTCGCCACCAAGGCTCGCACGGCCTTGAGCAGGTCTTCATCACGATGGAGATCCGGCAGCTTGAGGTGGCCATCGCGCACCCCGAAGATGGGCTCTGCCTCGGCTTGGGCCGCCAGCAGGCTCAATTCGTCGTCGCCGCCCAGCACTATGCTGTTGTCCAGATCCAGCTCGCCATCGGGTCTGACATCCGGGTAGAGCAGGCGCTTGAGCATGGGCCGTACCACAGTCACGATGAGCACTATGATGACCAGCACTGAGGCGGCGATACGCACCGCGCGCCAGAACCAGGGCTCCTCATAGATCGGCAGATCCGGCATCACGTCCAGCTCGGGGC
>NZ_AQGQ01000050.1 GCF_000388115.1 Aeromonas molluscorum 848 | reverse complement strand
GCCCCCAACTGCTTGAGGCGTTGTTGCAACTCGACTGGCGGCAACCGGCAGAGGAGCTTGATGACAGTCTGGCGTTGATGCTGGCCGCATTGAGGAGCGCCGTGCCGCTGCCCGAACCACTGTTGCTGCCTCATCTTGCCCAGATTGAGGGCCTTTTGCTCGGACGCAGCCTGGTGCGGGTGCTCGATCGGCTATTCGATACCCCTCTCGGGGGGCCGCTGGCACAGCAGCGAGACAGTTGCCGCAGCGGCAGTCCCTTGAGCCGCGCCTTGTTGTGGCGGCAATACTGGCAGGGGCGACAGCAATCCCTGGCCGAAGCGTTCGCCGATGAGTTGACCCTGTCGGTGAACTGCGTACTCAGGGGGGATTTCATCGAAGGGGTCAGGGCGCTGCTCATCGACAAAGACAAGCAGCCGCACTGGCAAGGCGTCGGGCAGACCGATCTGGCAGACTTTTATCGCTGGCCCGCCTGCGCGGGGGCTAACAATCCCCTGTGGCGCGAGCTCAGAGAGTGCGCTGGTAATGGAGATGACAGCATATGACGACAGGGATAGGTTTCATCGGCCTTGGCAACATGGGTGGCCCCATGGCAGCCAATCTGGCCAAGGCGGGGCTGCGGGTGCAGGTGTTCGATCTGCTGCCCGATCATCTGATTGCCGCCCGGCAGGCGGGCTGCCACTGCGCCGCCAGTGCCGCCGAGGCGGTCGCAGGTTGCGAGCTGGTGATCAGCATGCTGCCCGCCGGGGAGCATGTGGTGGGGCTTTGGCTCGGAGACGGATCAGGAAATGGTGGCCTGCTCCCCGTCCTGGCCCCCAATACCCTCATCATCGATTGTTCCACCATCGATGTCGCCTCCGCCCGCGCAGTGGGGCAAGCAGCTCGTGTTCTGGGCCACAGGTTCATCGATGCCCCCGTTTCCGGCGGGGTAGCAGGAGCCGTGGCCGGCAGCCTCACCTTCATCGTCGGTGGCGAGGCGGCTGATTTTGAATCAGCCCGTCCCGTGCTCGGTCACATGGGGCAGAATCTATTTCATGCCGGTCCCCTTGGCGCGGGACAAATCGCCAAGATGTGCAACAACATGCTGCTCGCCATCCACATGGCGGGCACTGCCGAGGCGTTGGCGCTGGGTGTCAAGGAGGGGCTGGATGCAACTGTGCTCTCCGGCATCATGGCCAAGAGTTCGGGCAACAACTGGAGCCTGGAGCGTTACAACCCCTGGCCAGGGGTGATGGAGAGCGCGCCGGCATCCCGTGGCTACAGCGGTGGCTTCATGACCCGGCTCATGGTCAAGGATCTGGGGCTGGCCATGGGGTTGGCCGAACATGCGCACAGTGCGGTGCCCATGGGAGCGCTGGCGCGTAATCTGTTCAATCTGCATGCCAGTCGAGGGGAGGGGGAGAGGGACTTTTCCAGCATTATCAACCTCTATCGGGAGATGACCTGACCCCGCGCGCCGCAAGCGCCAGAGATAAGCCAACCAGTGGACGGCAGCACATATCACGCAGCAAAGAAGGGAGAGCCGATGGATCTGAATCATAAATTGATTGCCGTGACTGGGGCGGGACGGGGCCTTGGCAGAGCCATTGCGTTGGCGTTGGCCGAGCAAGGCGCGACATTGGCGCTCATCGATGTCAATCGGAGCGACCTTGAGATCACCGAGGCCGAGCTGCAGAGTCGGGGTGGCCACTGCTCACTCCATGTCTGTAACGTGGCCGATGAGGCGGAAGTGGAAGCCAGTTTTGCGGCCATTCAGGAGCTTGGGTCCCTTGTGGGTCTGATCAACTGCGCTGGCATCTTGCGCGATGGCCTGCTCATCAAGATGAAAGAGGGGGAGTTGATCGACAAGCTATCCCTGGCCCAGTGGCAGGTGGTGATCGATGTCAACCTGACGGGCACCTTCCTGTGTGGTCGCGAGGGGGCCGCCCTGATGGCGCGCCACGGCGAGGGAGGGGTCATCATCAACATCTCCTCTATTGCCAGGGCCGGCAATGTGGGGCAGAGCAACTATGCCGCCAGCAAGGCGGGGGTCGCCGCCCTGGTGGTCACCTGGGCACGAGAGCTGTCGCGCCATGACATCAGGGTGATGGGCATTGCCCCCGGGGTCTTTGCCACCGAAATGACGGCGGCCATGAAACCCGAGGCCATGGATCGCATGCGGCAAGCCATCCCGGCAGCCTGTCTGGGGCAGGCGAGTCAGCTGGCCGATACCGTGCGTTTCATTTTTGGCAATGATTATCTCTCCGGGCGCATGATAGAGCTCGATGGTGGCCTGCGCTTGTAGCGGGGCGGCGTCATCAAACCAGTGAGGCGGGGCTGAAGGCCCCGCCTTGTCATCGGCTCTCCGGGTCAGCACCGCGAACGAGGAGCCATTCCCCCAGATGACCAGGGTCTGCGTGCTTATGCAAGGCAACAGGATCCGGGGTCAGATCATGGTATGTCCAGAAACTGGCGGCAATCCGGTAGAGTTTGAGCCAGCTCACAGGCCGAGTCCGTTACTTCTGTAAAATTGCGCCCGGTCAAGGTGGTCAACGATTGATATGGCGAAGGATTGCGAGCTGTATAGTCATGCAATATAGTTGCCGCCTTTTTCAAGGGGCAGGGATAGTCGCTCCATCATGATGCGAGTCGAATTGAGCAGGGACTCTCAACCGCCGCCAAGACAAGCAACAGGATAGAGATGGACAAGAAACTCGGGCTGGGTGCCCTCATCTCACTGGTGATTGGCTCCATGATCGGAGCCGGCGTGTTCAGTTTGCCGCAAAATATCGCCGCCCATGCCAGCGCCGGGGCCGTGGCTCTGGGCTGGACCATTACCGGGCTTGGCATGATCTGTCTGGCCCTGGTCTATCAGAGTCTCTCCTTGCGCCGCCCGGATCTCGATGGCGGCATCTTCAGCTATGCCAGGGCGGGGTTTGGTGACTTCATCGGCTTCAATGCGGCTTGGGGTTACTGGATCTGTCAGTTGCTGGCCAACGTCTCCTACGCCGTCGTGGTGTTCAGCGCCCTGAGCTACTTCTTCGATACCCCGGACAATGTCATCTTCGGGGATGGCAATACTCCCACCGCCATTGTACTGGCCTCCCTGCTCATCTGGTCTGTGCATGCGTTGGTGCTGCGCGGGGTACAGGTGGCGGCCCTGGTCAACATAGTGACCACCATCGCCAAGATGGTGCCCCTCATCGTGTTTTGCGTCGCCGTACTGCTCGCCTTCAACCTGAAGACTTTCACCCTGGACTTCTGGGGCCATGGCAATGGTGAGCTGGGCTCCGTGATGGATCAGATCAAATCCACCATGAAGGTGACCCTCTGGGTCTTCATCGGTATCGAGGGGGCCGTGGTGGTCTCGGCCCGGGCCCGCCATCGCAAGGATGTGGGCCGCGCCACTGTGCTGGCCTTGCTCGGTGCCCTGACCCTCTATGTGATGGTGACGCTTTTCTCCTTGGGCGTCATGAGCCAGCCTGAGCTGGCGGCCTTGAAGAATCCTTCCACCGCCATGATCCTCGAGGCCGTGGTCGGCCCCTGGGGCGCCTGGCTCATCAATATCGGCCTGGTCATCTCGGTGATGGGGGCGCTGCTCAGCTGGACTGTGCTGGCGGCCGAGGTGCCCTTTATCGCCGGCAAGACGGGGGTGTTCCCGGCCTGGTTTGCCCGGGAGAACAAACGGGGCTCCCCGAGCGTCTCGCTCTGGTGCTCCACCTGTCTGGTGCAGGCTTTCCTTATCATCATCTATTTCCAGAACAGTACCTACCTGGCCCTGGTCAACATCACCACGGCGGCGGCCCTGGTGCCTTATGTCTTCTCTGGCGCCTATGGCCTCAAGCTCGCCTTGAGTGGCCAGACCTATGAGGGGCAACCTTATCAACGCAAGCGGGATCTGTTGCTGGCCCTGGTGGCAACCTTCTATGGTTGCTGGCTGGTCTATGCCGCTGGGGTTGAGTATCTGCTGCTGGTGGCCCTGCTCTATAGCCCGGGCATCTTAATCTACTGGAAGGCGCGCCAACATCATGGCCTACGCGGCCTCAATCGGCTAGAGCAGGGGATGACGGCGGCCCTGCTCGGCTTCGCCGTGCTGGCGTTTTACAAGGTGGTGGACGGTACCATTCCCCTAAATTAAGCGGCACAATAGCGAGGTGGCCTCTGGGTCACCTCTTTTTTGCCCGTGATGATCGAGCAGGCAGAGTCAGCAGACTGGTGCCAAGGGCTCACGATAAGGACGCAAGATGCTGTTTCTGGGTTATCTGTTGTTGGGAGCCTTCGCAGGTGTGTTGGGTGGATTGTTTGGCATAGGAGGCGGTCTCATCATAGTACCTGTGCTGGTGGTGAGCTTTCATGCCCAGGGCATAGCCCCCGACATAGTGACCCATCTCGCCCTTGGCACCTCAATGCTCACCATGATCTTCACGGGGCTCAGTTCCCTGCGGGTTCACTACACCAAGGGGGTGGTGGATTGGGCGCTGATCCGGCGCCTGGCGGGGGGCATGATGGTGGGCGCCTGGCTCGGCGGTCTGACGGTGAATCTGTTAAGCGCCAGTACCCTCAACATCATCATCGGTTGTTTCGCCTGGACCATGGCCTTGCAGATGGGATTCAACTTTAAGCCCAAGGCCGAACGTCATCTGCCGGGCCCGCTCGGCACCGGCATTGCAGGAACCTGCATAGGCTGGCTCTCAGCGATGTTCGGCATCGGTGGCGGCTCCCTGACCGTGCCTTATCTCACCTGGAACAGCGTGCCCATGAAGCAGGCGGTGGCCGTCTCGGTGGCGGGCAGCATTCCCATCGCCCTGGCGGGTAGCCTCAGTTATCTCTATACCGGTTGGGGTCATGGCAACCTGCCCGAGTGGAGCCTGGGCTATATCTATTTACCCGCCTGGCTCGGCATAGTGCTGACCAGTACCCAGTTCGCCCGACTCGGCGCCCGTTTGGCTCACCGTCTCTCTCCCCAGCGGTTACGCAGGGGATTTGCCCTGCTGCTGCTGCTGGTGGGGGCCAAATTCATGATTTTTAGCTAGATTGCCGACTCTTTGGTCGTATTGCCGAAAAAGCAGGCGAACGCACCTTGATAGGGCACAAAGCCATTGCAATGGCCCCCTGCTTTGATAGACTCAGCGCCGGTGGTTCCATTGGTCCTCTCGCATTGATAACCCGTCGACCTGGTCAGATCCGGAAGGAAGCAGCCAAGGTGGGGGACTCGAGTGCCGGGATGTGGCTGGTGGGGCCACCACCTGTTTTTGGAATTCAATAAGTTAGCCTCCAAGAGCCCCTTGGTCATCCACTTTGTGTGGACGACAGGAGCGCTCGACATGAATCTCTGGCTCAGTCCCCACGGCATCTGGTATTACCGGAAAATCACCACGCTCCCCTGTGGTCGTCGTAAAGAGATCAAGAAATCCCTTCAGACCCGAGACAAGCTGCTTGCCTGTGTGCGTTCCAGACCGACACTGGCCGTATCGCCTGTAGAAGCTCCAGAAACCCCTCTCTCGCCCTCGGATACCAAGCCTGTTCAGGCGGCCAAACCGCTTGCAATGCTCCTGTCGGCTCTGAGTGACCGTTATCTGAAAGAGAAGGCCCTATCCTGGGCAACGAAAGAGCTCAGCAACCAGAAGAACTACATCGGCTCCTTTATCAAGGCTCTGGGGGCGATTCAAAACCCTATGGTCACCATTTGGCTGGACAGTACCTCTATTATCCCCGCCGGAATGTCTCACCAGCATTAAGAGTGGTTATTAATGCATTAAAATGATAAAAAAAGTCATCCAGTATGTATGGATATGGTGTGAATCGCCTCATAGCCTCAAAACCTTGGCTGCTCGGATAGGTCCGGTGGGCGATGGCTTGACGCGGCCCCCTTGTCTATCACGGCAGCTTGTTCAGCAAGGCCGCCGTGTGATATCAACCAGCAGCTGCGCGGCCATATCCATCAGAGGTTGCCCTGGTCACTTCGCTAGCTGTTTTCGAATTGTTTTCAGCTCCAGCCTGCGGGCATCGCTGACCACCGGGTAGCTCAGTTTCAGATCTTCCAGTGCGTTGAGCACAATCTGCGACACGATCAGTCTGGCATTGTGCTTGTCGTCGGCAGGCACGATAAACCAGGGGGCGTCCGTCGTGCTGGTCGCGCCCATAGCCTGGCCATAGGCTCGCATGTATGAATCCCATAACTTGCGCTCGGAGATGTCGGCTGCACTGAACTTCCAGTTCTTGTCGGGTTTGTCAATGCGTGCCAGCAGGCGCTTGCGCTGCTCCTCTTTTGACAGATGCAGAAACACCTTGATGATGCGTGTGCCGTTGACGTGCAGGTGCCTTTCCAAATCGACAATGGAGCGAAAGCGACCATGCCATACCGACTCATCGTCAATCAATTCAGGAAGGCTTTCGCTGTGCAATATGCTGCGGTGCACGCGCACGATCAGCACCTCCTCGTAGTAGGAGCGGTTGAAGATACCGATGCGGCCACGCTCAGGCAGGTCGCGAGTCGTACGCCAGAGGAAGTCATGTTGCAGTTCTCGCGCACTTGGATGTTGAAAGCTGAAGACCTGGCAGCCCTGGGGGTTGATGCCCGACATCACATGGCGAATAGCGCCATCTTTGCCTGCGGTATCCATCGCCTGAAACACCAGCAGCAAGGCGTGCCGGTTCGATGCATAGAGCAAGCGCTGCTGGTCACTCAACTGCTCGACGTATTTTCGCAGCCTCTTGTGGTAGGCCTTCTTCGACTTGTACAGGGGGTTGACCTGGGTGGCCCAGAGGCCGAGGTCGACCCCGTCACCCTGGCAGAGCCTGAATGTGGAGACATCAATATCCATCTTGCTTCCTTGGTTTCTGCTTGGCTGGCGCCCAGTAAACCGAATTGCGTCCCTTGCCATGCTCGCTCAGCTAGCCTGCTGCCTGCGTGAAGCAAGGGGGGCGGGATATGAACCTTGGCCTGACGCGAAGCTACCTTGAAGAGACGCAGGTCCATTCTCAGCGGTTTTTAGCCATCTGATGACATCATCATTGCGACAATGCCTTGAGATAGGTGAATAGATCGGTCAAGTCCGCATCGCTCATCTGCCAGCGTGGCATCTGTGCCGCCACCTCAGTGCCATCGGGATGCCGTCCTTTCTCCACCTGCTGACGGAAATCATCAATGTCGTATGGCCGCTGACGATCCTTGAGTTCTGACATGTTGCGCAAGGCGACGTAGCGGATGTCCGGTGCCGTCATGGTCCACATGTGCATCACGTGGCTGCCGCCGCGTCCTTGCGGGCCGTGACAAGATGCACAGGTCAGCCACTGGCCATCACCGTGCATCATGTCGCCGTGCGTGTTTGCGGGGGTGGCGGTGGTGCCGCGCTCGCTCGTGCCAGTGAAGTAGATGCGGGCGCCATTCATGGCTGGTCCGTCGAGTCCGTTGGCCGATGTGGCCATCAACAAAACAGACAGTGCGCCGAGAACAAGCTGGGTTGAAGACATCTGAGGCTCCTTATCAACATCAGGGTTGATGACTTCGAACAAGGCAATGATGGCAACGCCACCGCCGGACGTCGGTGCGATGGCGAACATTGGTAGGGCGGCGCCCCCAGAAACCGGCACGTTGTCGCACTGATAGCTGACATAGCCGGGCTCACTGAAATACGGCCAATATCACATCTGGATCGGTAACGTCATCGCCTATCCGGGCGCCTCTTGCTGCGGGCAGATTATGGCCGTATCACTTGCCGCGCTGGTTGCGACTATCTATCTGGGGCAGGCAGCTTGCCAAGTAGTCCGCTGGGGCTGGGTTGACTCGTTGCGAGTTGCTGGTCAGTAAACCAGACACCAGTTTGGGTGTGGTGTGGCCCAAAGAGACCCTGATCCGTTGTCTGGCGACCATAAAGCCTGGGCACTGGAGACACAATGCGAGCGCTGGGGTGACATGCTCTATCCTTTACCGCTGGCGCTCGGCGTCAACATCACTATCGGACCGAGCCTGTGGCGTCCCAACCGTGGCTTCCTACAAGGTGCCATGACTCAATTCCATCTGGTTACTAACCCCCTTGTGCGACCGAACGCAATGAGCTAAGTGGCGATCTGGGCGGCACTACACTCAATAAAATGGGTGAGGTAGCCACTATGAAAGGGTTATGGATAGTGATGATGTGGGCGCTCTTAATGGGGCCTTGGACGCAGGTTTGGGGAATTGATCCCATGGCGGAGGAAGAGGAGCGGGCACAGCTGGACTTTACCAGTGAGGAGCTGTCAACGCCTGCCTTGGGGGATCTCGATGCCATGCTGGCGCGGGGCAGCATACGGGTGCTGACCACTTACAACAAGACCGGTTATTTCATCAACAAGGGCGTGCAACGGGGCGTCACCTATGATGCCTTTATGCAGTTGGAGCAGCGTTACAACGAGCAGTTGCGAAAAGAGAAAGCCATCAAGCGCCACCTCAAGCTGCATATTGTCTTTATTCCAGTCGCGCGGGACAAGCTCTTCAGCGATCTTATCGCAGGCAAGGGTGATATCGCCGCTGCCAATCTCACCATCACGGATCAGCGCAAGCAGGGGGTCAATTTCACTGACCCTTTGCTTGAGGATGTGCGTGAACTGCTGGTCTCGGGTCCGGCTTCACCCAAGGTAGAAGGGGCTGCCGATCTCGGGGGCCAGGCGATCTATGTGCGTCCCTCATCAAGTTATTTCGAGAGTCTGCTCAGTGACAACCAGGCCCGCATGGCGGCCGGGGAGCCGCTTATCGACATTCGCGCAATCCCCGAAACCCTGGAAGATGAGGATTTGATCGAAATGGTCAATGCCGGTCTGCTGCCTTTCATCATTGTGGATGAGCACAAGGCGCGTTTCTGGAAGCAGATATTTCCCGATATCACTATTCACGAGCAGCCGATATTTCGCGAAGGGGGAGTCATTGCCTGGGCAGTGCGCAAGGAGAGCACTCAGCTGTTGGGTATGTTGAACAAGCAGATCGCCGCCCTGCGTGGCAAGCAGAGCGGATCCCAGCGATTGGCGCTCTATCTCAAGCAGAATCGCTACGTCAAGAGCGCCGCCGCAGAGGCGGACCGCAAGAAGTTCTTGCAGCTGGTTGACCTGTTTCGCCAATACGGGGGGCGTTATGAGGTGGACTGGCTGCTCATTGCGGCTCAAGGTTATCAAGAGTCGGGGCTCAACCAGAAGGCGCGCAGCCATGTGGGCGCCATTGGTGTGATGCAGCTGATGCCTGCCACCGGCAAGCAGATGAAGGTGGGCAATATTCGAAACATTGAGCCCAACATCCACGCCGGGGTCAAATATATGCGCTGGATGATAGATCACTACTATGCGGACGAGCCCATGATGGACTTGGACAAGGCACTCTTCTCCTTTGCCTCCTATAACGCGGGCCCGGCCCGGGTAGCGCGCCTGCGGGCAGAGGCCAAGAAGCGGGGACTGGATCCCGATATCTGGTTCCAGAATGTCGAGTATGTGGCGGCGGAGAAGATAGGTCCCGAGACGGTGACTTATGTGAGCAACATCTATAAGTACTACATTGCCTACAAGTTGGTGATGGCGCAGATAGAACAGAAGAACCAGGCTGCCGCTGCGTTGGCAGAGCATGCGGGGGAGGTGAGCGGGGCCAGCGCACCGGTCACGCCTGAGCCAGCCACGCCGCCGACCAGGCAGCCTGAGGCAGAGCCTGCCGCGAAGTGAGGTGTTCAGGCAGGCGCAAAGACGCCCTGGCCATTGGCCAGGGCGTCTTCATGTGATGCCAGGCAGCAAGAGCCGCTGAACGGCGCTCGCTGCGCCCCGGTAAGAGCACAAGGGCTGATCGGAGCGGCGGTTGGCCCGTGTTCCATGCAGGCAGGCTCGGTGTTTCTTCGAGGCCTGCTATCTCGTTCAAGTCCGTGCGACTAGATGAACATACCCCCAGAGGCTTCGATGCGCTGGGCGTTTACCCAACGGCAATCCTGACTGAGCAGGGCGGCAATGACGCCACCAATATCGTCGGGGCGGCCGACTCGACCGAGCGCCGTCTGGCTGGCAATAAAATCGTTCACCTGCTGATTGTCGCGCACGACACCACCTCCAAAGTCAGTCTCTATGGCGCCGGGGGCCACCACGTTGACGGCGATGTCCCGTGGGCCCAGCTCCTTGGCCAGATAGTGGCTAAGTACCTCGATGCCCCCTTTCATGGCCGCATAGGCGGCATAACCCGGCAGGGCGAAGCGGGTCAGACCGGTGGAGAGGTTGACGATCCGCCCCCCATCACGCAGCAGGGGCAAGAGCTGTTGGGTCAGGAAGAAAGTGCCCTTGAGGTGGATATTCATCAGGGTATCGAACTGCTGCTCAGTGGTCTGCTCGAAGGAGGCGCTGATCCCTATGCCAGCATTGTTGACCAGAAAATCGAAATGGGTCTGCTGCCATTGGCTTTGCAACAGCTGCTGCACCTGCTCGGCAAAGGCCGGGAAGCTGGCGCTGTCTGCCACATCCAGCGCCAATGCGTGGGCCTTGACCCCCAAGGTACGAGCGGCTTCAACCACCAACTCGGCCTCCTCGGCCTGACTGCGATAGGTGATGACAAGGGAGATCCCCCGGGCGGCCAGGGTCAGGGCCGTGTTGCGACCAAGTCCTCGGCTAGCGCCCGTGATGAGGGCAATGGGTTGGTACATGGTGAACTCCTGGGTGAGTTGGTGGTGGTTGATGCGGTGTCATGACTATATTTACTCTTTATAACTGGATAAAGACGGTCATACTGGATGCAATGTTCCATTTACATAAACAATAGCCGATATGGATCAACTGGATGCCATGGGCATGTTTGTGAGGGTAGCCGAGCTGGAAAGCTTTACCCGCGCCGCCGAACAACTGGCGGTGCCCAAGGCCACTCTTTCACTCAGCATTCGTCGTCTCGAAGAGCAACTGGGTACCCGATTGCTGCAACGCACCACGCGCAGGGTGCAACTGACCCCTGATGGACGGATTTGTTATGAACGTTGTCTGGATCTGCTGGCGGATGTGGACGAGTTGCGGAGCCTGTTTCGGCCAGCATAGAGCTTGAGTGGGCGATTGCGGGTCGATATGCCGAGCCGGTTGGCTCGGCTGCTGGTGATCCCCCGTTTATCGGCGTTTCTGAGCCAGCACCCGGGCTTGACCCTGATGTTGAGCACCACGGACCGGCGGGTCGATCTGGTGCGGGAAGGGTTCGACTGTGTGGTGCGGGTCGGTGAGTTGGGCTCCTCAAGCCTGGTGGCGCGCAGGTTGGGCCAGTATCGACAGATCAACTGCGCCAGCCCCGCTTATCTCGCTCAACACGGGCTGCCGAAGACCCTGGCGGAGCTGAGTCAGCACCACTTGATCCACTACGGCAGCGATCTGGGGGGTGAACAGAGGGGATTCGAGGTGATGGGGGCGGATGGCCGGATCGTGCATCACCCCATGGCGGGGGCACTGACAGTCAATGATAGCGAGAGCTACCTGGCCGCAGCCCTGGCCGGGCTTGGCATCATACAGTTGCCAGAGCAGGGGCTCGATGAGCTGCTGGCCAGGGGCGATCTGATCGTCATCTTGCCCGAGTGGCAAGCGCCGCCGTTGCCCATTCATGTGCTCTATGGTCATCGCCGCCAACTGGCGCCCAGGGTGCAGGCTTTCATCCAGTGGCTCTTTGAGGTGCTGGGGGATGCCCTGGCACCAGGAGAAGGGGACAGTGACGAGGCATCGCAGGGGCAGGGAGCCAAGCAGGCGCCGCGGCGCAACTAGTCGGCGAATTTCACGATGCGGTTCTTGCCCGCCGCCTTGGCCTGATAGAGAGCAAGATCAGCATGATGCAGCAGGGTTTCACCGTCGTGGCCCGATGCGCTGTCGGCCCAGCCAATGCTGAGGGTGCAGTAGAGGGTCTGCTGCTCGGCGACGATGGACATGTTGGCCAGGGTGCTGCGGATCTCTTCCAGCAAGGGGTGTATCTCGCTCGGCGAGATGTCGATCAGCACCAGGGCAAACTCTTCTCCGCCGATCCGAGCCGTGATGTCCTGGCTGCGACAGCGATTGTGAATGATCTGGGCCAGGATCTGGATCACCCTATCGCCCACCCTGTGGCTGTGCTTATCGTTGATCGACTTGAAGTTGTCTATGTCGAGCATGGCCACGCAGTAGCGGCTGCCCTGGTGGTCAAGCTGGGCCAGTTTCGGCATGAAGGCACGGCGGTTGAGCAGTCCCGACAGGGGATCGTAGCTGGCCTCCTTCTCGGCAGTCTGCTTGTCTTGCTCGGTGCGGTGCAACTGGGCACGTTGCAGCGAGACGCCGAAGATGGTGAGCGCCGAGGAGAGCACGAAGGCCATCATCTCGGTATTGGTCTCCTCCTGGGTCAGATGAATAAACGGACCGAGCCCGTGCGCCGTGGCCAGGATGATGAACAGCATGGCGAGGCTGCTCAATATCCCCAGATAAAAACGGCTGACCTCGAAGGCCAGCACGATCAGTAAAGGAGGCATCAGATAGAGCAGCCAGCCGCACTGCAAGCCCAGCCCCAGCATGGCAAACAGCGACAGCCCCGCCAGAGGCAGAATGATGTGGCGCAGTTGCACAACGCGCAGGGAATAGGGCTCCAGCCAGCCGATATAGATCTGGTACATCAGCACGATGCCGAGGATATCGGCAAGGAAGAACATCTTGACCATGCCGGGCAGGGCAGACGCGGGAATGTAGTGACCCAGCACGAGATTCCATGCAAGCAGCACACTGGAGAGCAAGATGGGTACCACCCCGGCCAGCAGCACGAACTTGATGAGATCGCTGGCGTTGCACGTTCCCAGAGGAAGAAAACGTTGTAACAGGTGCAAGGCAAATGCTGGAGCCAGGGTATCGATCAGGGCGGCGATAGCGGTATGGAGCAGGGAGGCGAGCAAGGCGCCCTCCATCATCATGCCATCCAGATTCAGCAAGACGCTGCCGAGGAATATCCAGGCTAGCGCCTTCCCCCCCCAGTTCAGCAGCATGATCAGGGCAATCCCGGAGGGGAGCCAGATCAGGGTAATGTTGGCGGGTTGCAGGCTAAACAGCGTCTGCCCGAGCCAGCCACTGAGGCAATAGCAGAGACAGGCCAGCGCCAAGGCGAATCGAGTCCGTGAGGCGCGGGAGAGGGGAGGTAAGAGTCTGTTCAATCCGTTGATCGGTTCTTATGATGCCAGTGGCGCTACTATAGCCAATGTTATGCGGTAACTAAATTTAATAAATTCAGCCGGTTCTGCTCCCATGAGCCAGATTGCTGCCCCGCAAGTGGATGCTGCTACCCAGATGGCGCCTTGCTTGATGCCACAGACCGCTGGCGATAAACAGGCTTGCGCGGGGCCGAGCGGCGATGGCAGGCCACTCTCAGCCCCGGTAGCGGCGAGCGCGATACTGGCTGGGTGATTGATCAAAGGCCTCCTTGAAGAAGCGGGTAAAACTGCTTTGACTGGCAAAGCCGAGCCGCCCCCCCACCTCTTGCAGCTGCAAAGAGGAGTCGAGCAGCAAGCGGCAGGCTTCCTCTCGCCGCACCTGTTCCAGCAATGCTGAGAAGTGGCACTGCTCCTCGCGCAGATGGCGGTTCAGGGTCCAGCGGGTCAAGTTCAGGTTCTCGCAGATCCCGGCCAGCATGGCCCGGGGATCTGCATCTCCCAACCAGAGCTGTCGCCGGATCAGGGTCAATACCTGCTCGCGATAACGGGAGGACGGCCGCAGCTGCGCCATCTGCTGTGCCAGCTCCCCCAGCAACAGGGGTTGCAGGGCGACATTGTGGCTGCCATAGGGTTGATCGAGCAGGACGGCGGGGAAGATAAGCTGATAGCCGTCCCCCAGGCGCACGCGTCCTTCCAGCCAGGCTGCCAGTT
The DNA here is from genome assembly GCF_000388115.1 of Aeromonas molluscorum 848. Lineage (GTDB taxonomy): Bacteria > Pseudomonadota > Gammaproteobacteria > Enterobacterales > Aeromonadaceae > Aeromonas > Aeromonas molluscorum. The sequence continues at coordinate 9,446 of NZ_AQGQ01000050.1, read as the reverse complement.
CCCGCCACAGCTTGGGGCGTACCGGCGTGGGCAGCACCAGCTGTCCCTGGCCCGGCTGATAGAACTGCACCAGGGCATAGAGGTAGCAGAGGTTGACCAGGCTGCTCATGGCGATCACGTCCGGGTGATCGGAGTCCGAATAGTAGCTAAGCCGTGCCACATCATCTTGCTCCTGCAGCACGATCCGGTCGCACTCACCTATTAAAGGGCGATAGTGCAGGAAAAAGTGCAGCGCCTGACGCAAGGTGGCGGCGTTGCAGCAGAGGCTGGCCAGTGGCAGGTAGTCGGAGAACAGCCCCGTCAATGAGGGGGGTGAGCAGTGATTGGAGAGATCGGCATGGGGGGCGCAATGGGCCAGCAGCCGGAAGTGGCGCTGGGCATCGATGCGTCCCTGGGGAATATGCAGCTCCTCCCGGGCTATGCCTGCGGCAAGGAGGAGCGAGGCGGGATCCCGGCCCTGGGCCTGCCAGCGTGCGAGGCAGTGCAGGGCAATCCGGTTGGAAACACTCTTCACGGCAGATCTCCTGATTGGCGGCCATGTACATCCTTGCTCGCCATCATCCCCGGATTGGGATCCATTGCCGTGATCCCGGCGCAATTTCTCCTCCTGCTTGTGTAACCAAAGGTAACCCTGCAAGGCTTTTCACACTTTTGCAACCTGCTCCCAACCGACAATTTCCTGCTCCCGGCGGGCAAGTGTGGGCGGCCAGCTTTGCATAGAGTGGCCAGACTCATACACACAAGGAAGGTCACAATAATGAAATACCCTAGTCTCGCGCTGACAGTCAGTGCCCTGCTGCTGGCCGGGTGCAACGACAACGACTCCTCCCCCAAGCCCAGCCAGCCCGAACTGGGCCACCGCACAGTGAATCTGATTGAACAAGATGGCCTGCAATTCAAGGATCTGGATGGCAGCGGCACCTTGACCCCCTACGAGGATTGGCGTCTCGGTGCTGCCGAGCGAGCTCGGGATCTGCTGGGGCGACTGAGTCTTGCTCAGAAGGCGGGCCTCATGATGCACGGCACCCTGGTGCTCGATGGCGAGGGGCGGGTCAACCTGACCGCCATGGACAAGATGCTGCGCGTCGATGGGGTCAACACCTACATTACCCGGATGGCCGGGGATCCGGCGGCCATCGCCGAGGACAACAACAAGCTGCAGGCGGTGCTGGAAGGGGTGGGGCTGGGCATACCCCTGACCATCAGTACGGATCCCCGCAACCACTTCACCCACGACCCCAACGCGACCAGCGTCGGTGCCGGCGCCTTCTCCCAGTGGCCGGAGACCCTGGGGCTCGCCGCCATCGGGGATGCGGAACTGGTGCAGCGCTTTGGCGACATCGCCCGTCAGGAGTACAGAGCGGTCGGCATTCATGAAGCGCTCTCCCCACAAGCCGATTTGGCGACCGAGCCACGCTGGGGCCGCATCAACGGTACCTTTGGAGAAAACAACCTGCTCGCCAAATCACTGGTGCGCGCCTACATCGAGGGTTTCCAGCACGGTAGCGAGGGGATAGGCAAAGATAGCGTGGTGACCGTCGTCAAGCACTTCGCCGGCGCAGGCCCCCAGAAGAACGGGCTGGATGCCCACAACCCCTGGGGCAAGGAGCAGATCTATCCGGGGGATCAGTTTGCCTATCATCTGGTGCCGTTTGAAGGCGCCTTCGAGGCCAAGGTCGGCGCCGTCATGCCCTATTATGCCAAGCCGGAGGGGTTGACCTATGCAGGGCAGCCCATTGAGGAGGTGGGCTTTGGCTTTAACCGCCAGATCCTCACCGACCTGCTACGCGGCCACTTCGGATTTGACGGCGTGGTGCTCAGCGACTGGGGCATAGTCAACGACTGCAACACTGCCTGTGAAGATGGTCTGACCCAGGAGCAAGTCACCGCAGGAGTGAGCCCCTGGTCTGTGCCCTTTGGCATGTCATGGGGGGTCGAGAGTCTGACCAAGGCCGAGCGTTACGCCAAGGCGATTGACGCGGGGGTGGATCAGTTTGGCGGTGTCGAAGATCCTGCGCCCTTGCTGGCTGCAGTCCAGGCTGGTCTGGTGACCGAGGCGGCGGTCTCGACCTCTGCCCTGCGTATTCTGGTACAGAAGTTTGAACTGGGATTGTTTGAAAACCCCTATGTCGATGCCCAGGCCGCGGTTGCGCTGGTTGGCAAGCGGGAGTTTCAGGCGGCCGCTCAGGCTGCCCAGGCTGAGGCTCACGTGTTGCTGAAAAATGAGGGCAAGATGCTGCCACTCCAGGCGGCGGGCAAACGGGTCTATCTCTATCAAGTCAATGAGGCGGTGGCGACAGCCAACGGCTTCACCGTCGTGACCGACCTGGCGCAGGCCGATCTTGCCATCGCTCGGGTCAATACCCCGAATGAGCAGGACCCTCGTTTCCCCTTCGGCAGCATCCACTTTGGTCAGCTGGGCTTTGCCAGTGCCGGTCAGGCGGAGCAGGAGACGGCCCATGAGGGGGTCTATCATGGCAGCGAGGATCTGGCCGCCATCCAGACCATACAGCAAGCCGGCGTGCCTCTGGTGCTCTCCGTCTATCTGGACAGACCCGCGATCCTGACCGAGGTGGCCCCGGCCGCCCAGGTGTTGCTGGCCAACTTTGGCGCCCTGGATCAGGCCCTGTTTGATGTCATCAGCGGCCAGGTCAAGGCGCGGGGCAAGTTGCCGTTCGAGCTGCCTTCCAACTGGCAAGCGGTGCTCAATCAGCACCCGGATGTGGCGAGCGACTCGGTCAATCCGCTCTATCCCTATGGCGCGGGTCTCGCCTATTGAGCCCGGAGACCATCACAGTCAAGGCGCCTGCGGGCGCCTTTTCTATGGCCGCTATCGACAAACCCGGTTTGGCGCGGGTGGGCCTCTTGGGCATAATGTCCCCCGATAGAGGAGATGCCATGACATAGACCATCTACGCCCTGGTTTGACCGGGCACAATGGTGTTGCATGATGACAATCCACAGCTCAGAGGAGATTCAATGAAGTATATCGGAGCCCATGTCAGTGCCGCTGGCGGCGTGGAGAACACCATAGCCCGCGCCAAGGCCATCGGGGCCAACGCCTTCGCCCTGTTCACCAAGAATCAGCGCCAATGGCAGGCCGCCCCCCTGACTGCCAAGTCCATCGATGCCTTCAAGAGTGCCTGCGAACGGGAGGGGTTTGGCCCTGGCCAGATCCTGCCCCATGACAGCTACCTCATCAATCTGGGCCACCCGGATCCCGATGCGCTGGCCAAATCCCGGGATGCCTTTCTCGACGAGATCAGACGCTGTGAACAGCTGGGTCTGTGCTATCTCAACTTTCACCCGGGCAGTCATCTCAAGCAGATATCCGAAGCGGTGAGCTTGAAACTGGTGAGCGAGTCCATCAACTGGGCGCTGGAGCGTAGCCAGGGGGTGACGGCGGTGATCGAGAATACGGCGGGGCAGGGCACCAATCTCGGTTGGTCCTTCGAGCATCTGGCCACCATCATCGACGGGGTGGAGGACAAGAGCCGGGTCGGCATCTGTTTTGACACCTGCCACGCCTTTGCCGCCGGTTATGATCTGCGTACCTCCGAGGGCTGTGCCCAGGTATTTGGAGATTTTGACCGTCAGGTGGGTTTCCAATATCTCAAGGGAATGCACATCAACGGCGCCAAGAGCAGCTTTGGCAGCCGGGTTGACAGGCACCACAGCTTGCAGCAGGGCAATCTGGGGGAGGCGGTGTTCCATCACATCATGAATGACACCAACTTCGACGGTATTCCTTTGATCCTGGAGACCATCGACGAGTCCATCTGGGCCGACGAGATCCGCTGGTTGCGCAGTCTGGCCAGCTGACGTCCAGGCTTGCCGCTGCCAGTGCTTGCATGGCGTCGGCGACGCACTCGAAAAGAGGCCCCGGTTCGGGGCCTCTTTTATTGCTCAATCCTGACGATGGCAAGCGCGCCTACGCCGAAGGGGCCCCTCAACCTGAGTGAGCGGCAAGATCTTTTAGCAAGCCTTCCACCCGCTGCAAGCGCGTGACCCTGTCCTGGGTCGGTACCTGGAAGCGCAATCGGGTTGGCCCGTCCATCTTGAACACCCGAGGCTGCTCGGAGAGCAACTTGACCAGGTAGCCGGGATTGACCCGGGTCTCCTGGGTGAAATCCAGGTAACCGCCCCGCTCGCTCATCTCCAGGCGCTTGATGCCAAGGGCAGCCGCCTGCTGGCGGAAGCTGGCAATGTCGAACAGCGTCTTGGCGGCGTCGGGCAGCAGACCGAATCGGTCGATGAGCTCCACTTTCAGCTCGCGCAGCTCAGCCTCATCACTGGCGCTGGCGATGCGTTTGTACATGGAGAGTCGCATGTTGACATCCGGGATATAGCCTTCGGGCAAGAGCGCGGGCAGGCGCAGCTCTATCTCGGTATGGTCGCTCATCAGCTGCTCGAGGGAGGGCTCCTTGCCACTCTTGAGTGCCTCGACCGCCTGCTCCAGCATCTCCATATAGAGGGTGAAGCCGACCGACTCTATCTGGCCGCTCTGATCGTCGCCGAGCAGCTCACCCGCGCCGCGAATTTCCAGATCGTGGGTCGCGAGTGCAAACCCGGCGCCGAGATCTTCCAGCGATGCAATGGCATCGAGCCGTTTGGCGGCATCTTTGGTCATCAGCTTGGGATTGGGGGTGAGCAGATAAGCATAAGCCTGATGGTGGGAGCGCCCGACCCGGCCACGCAGCTGGTGCAGTTGGGCCAGGCCCAGGTGGTCGGCCCTGTCCATGATGATGGTGTTGGCGCTCGGCACGTCTATGCCGGTCTCTATGATGGTGGTGCACACCAGCAGATTGAAGCGCTGGTGATAAAAGTCCGACATGATGCGTTCAAGATCGCGCTCCGGCATCTGGCCATGGGCGATGCCAATACGCGCCTCGGGAATGAGCTCGGCAAGATCGCTGGCACACTTGTCGATGCTGGCCACGTCATTGTGCAGGTAGTAGATCTGGCCGCCGCGTTTGAGTTCACGCAACACGGCCTCGCGGGTGACCGCGGGCTCTTGCTGGCGTACGAAGGTCTTGATGGCGAGCCGCTTGGCGGGGGGGGTGGCGATGATGGAGAGATCCCGCATCCCGGCCATGGCCATGTTGAGGGTGCGCGGGATCGGCGTGGCGGTGAGGGTCAGGATATCCACGTCGGCGCGCAGTGCCTTGATCTTCTCTTTTTGACGTACCCCGAATCTGTGCTCCTCATCGACGATGAGCAGCCCCAGATCCTTGAAAGTCAGATCGGAGCCCAGCAGCTTGTGAGTGCCGATGATGATGTCGACTTTGCCATCGCGCAGCTCCTTGAGGACGGCCGTCTGCTCCTTGGCGGAGCGAAAGCGGCTCAGCACCTCGACCCGAACCGGCCAGTTGGCGAAGCGGTCGCGGAAGTTGTCATAGTGCTGCTGGGCCAGCAGGGTGGTGGGTACCAGCACCGCCACCTGCTTGCCGCCATGCACCGCCACGAAGGCGGCACGCATCGCCACCTCCGTCTTGCCAAAGCCCACGTCGCCGCACACCAGCCGGTCCATGCTCTTGGCCTGGCACATGTCCCCCAGCACCGCATTGATGGCGTTGAGTTGATCCTCGGTCTCCTCGAAGGGGAAACCGGCGGCGAATTGACGATAGCTCTCTTTGTCGTGCTTGAAGGCGAAGCCTTTGCGCGCCGCGCGCAGGGCATAGACATCGAGCAGTTCGGCTGCTACGTCGCGCACCTTCTCCGCCGCCTTGCGCCTGGCCTTGACCCAGGCCTCGCCGCCGAGCTTGTGGCTGGGGGGGTTGTCAGAGCCGGTGTAGCGGCTGATGAGGTGCAAGTTGGTGACGGGGACGAACAGCTTGTCACCTCCTGCGTATTCCAGAGTGAGGAACTCAGTGGGCATGCCGCCGGCATCCAGGGTCTCTAGGCCAAGATAACGGCCAACCCCGTGATCCAGATGGACCACGGGCTGGCCTTGCGTCAGCTCCCCGAGGTTGCGGATCACCGCCTCCGAGCTCAGGTTTTTGCTCTTGTCTCGCTGGCGTTTGCTGCGGATCTTGCCGCCAAGCAGCTCGCCCTCGGTGATGAAGGCAAGGGGGGCAACCTTGGGTTCGCGCAGCAGGAAGCCGCGCTCCAGGGGGCCGACCAGAATACCCTGCGCACTGGGGCTTGCGGCAAACTCGCTCAGGCTGGCAAATTCCGGGGGATTGAGGCCGATACGGGCCAGCAGATCGCGCAATACCTCGCGGCGCCCCTCGGATTCGACCGCAAAGAGGGTGACGCCTGCAAAGTCTTGCAGGAACTGCTCCAGGGCGAGCAGGGGACGCTCCTTGCTGTTATCAAGCTGCAGCTCGGGCAGGGGCTCGAAGGGAAGATTGTACTGGCCGGCGCCCTGGATGATTGGCTCTTCTTGCAATCGCACCGCGCCATATTGACCGAGGGCCTGGAACAGCTGCTCCACCGGCAGATAGAGGTACGCGGGCTCGAGCAGAGGACGGCTGGTGTCCCAGCGCCGCTCTTCATAGCGCTGACCTATGTCATTCCAGAAGCGCTGGGCGGCGGGGTAGATGTCACCGACCGTGATGAGCTGAGTCTGGACGGGCAGGTAGTCAAACACGCTGGCGGTCTGCTCGAAGAAGAGCGGCAAATAATATTCGATGCCTGCCGGCCAGCGCCCCTTGCTCACCTCCTGATAGATGGACCCGTCGGCGCGCGACAGTTCGAACTGCTCGCGGAACTGGCCACGAAACAGCTCGATGGCGGCCTCGTCGGTCGGGTATTCCCGCGCGGGCAGCAGGCTGACTACGGGGACGGGCTCGCGGGAACGCTGGCTCTCGGGGTCGAATGGCCGAATGGAGTCGACCTCGTCATCGAAGAAATCGATGCGATAGGGGCTGGTACTGCCCATGGGGAAGAGATCGAGCAGGGAGCCGCGGGCGGCAAATTCCCCATGCTCCAGCACCTGCTCGACCGCCACATAGCCGGCCTCGGCCAAGCGGCCGCGCAACTGTTGCAGATTGAGGCGTTGACCCGCTTTCACCATCAGGCTGTACTTGTCGAGATAGACCCGGGGGGCGCAGCGCAGCATCAGGGTCGAGATGGGCACTATCAGGGCGCCGCGCTGCATCTGTGGCAGCTTGTAGAGGGTCTCGAGGCGCTGGGAGATGATGTCCTGATGGGGAGAGAAGGTGTCGTAAGGCAGTGTCTCCCAGTCCGGGAACAGCAGCACAGGGCAGGCTTGCTCGCCGGGTTCGACCTGGCTCAGCAGATAGCGCAGCTCGTGTTCGAGGCGCAGGGCACTGGGGGTATCGGCGGTTACCAGCAGGGTGGGGCCATCATTTGACCGGGTGAGTTCGGCGGCCACCAGGGCCAGGGCGCTGCCATGCAGCTGGCCCAAGGTGCTCTTTTGGCCCGCTTTGGCGGGCAGGACGGGTAGGGTTAGGGATCTCATCACTCTGTCTTTAGCCTTGGCCCGTTCGGGCTCTGTGTCTGGTCGACTCGAAGGATGTCAGCCATCGTTCGGGCCACATACTGGCGCGCAGCTTAGCGCAGTCGCTCCTGGGCACGCGCCTTGAGCTGACGGGACTGGACATGGAGGCTGGCCCGTACCAGCAGTTCACGATCTTCCTCACGAATGCGGGCATAGTCGAGGACGATATGCTGGCCATATTCCCCCGCCGTCACCTCGCGTACCCTGGCATAGCAGTAGACGGCAGAGGCCTCGTCACGCAGGAATATCTTGAGGCGCACCAGCTGATCCCGCAGGGGAGCCTGGCCATGCCCCTGGGCCGGGTGCAGGTAGGTGAGCTGGCCTGCCCCAAAGGTCAGGGTGTGAAAGCGCTGCTCTGGGTGATCCTGGGCGGCGAGCACATAGCTCATGATCATGTCTATCTTGCGAGACTGCTGATTGATGATCTCGACCAGATCCTGCATGGCGTCATTCTGGTTGCGAATGAGCCGGGTGGTCGCCATGTCGATGGAGCTGATGGCGGCGGCGATGCGAAAGGGCTCGGGCAGCTCGGCTCCGAGCGCCTGTTCGCTTGGCAAGCTGTAATCATCCGGGCAGGGGGATCACATTGACCGGCGTGGCATGGGTGACGCTGAAGAACTGTTCCTGCATGGAGGCTATCCCTTGTTGTCATAGACGGTTTCCCTTTATTATCCGGTATCTTATTTTGTTGGCAACGTGCATATCCTTGAAGACCGGACTTTTTCAGCCCCTTTCGCTGGCCATTGGCCTGCGATATGCAGGGTCACGGCGCAGTAATCGCTTCGTCTCTTTCATCTCTTTGTTTTCCACCTTTGGCATCGCCATCGGGGTCGCGGCCCTGATGGTGGTGATCTCCGTCATGAATGGCTTCGAGGGGCAGCTCAAGGGGCGCATCCTGGGGGTGATCCCCCACGTGGTGCTGACCAGCGAGGCCGGGCGCATCGATACCGCCCCCGAGGGGCTGCCTGATCTTGCCAAATTGCCCCATGTGGTGGCGGTAGCGCCCATGCTCGATAGCGAGGGCATGCTGCAAAGCCCCGGTCAGCTGACCGGGGTGAGCGTGCAAGGCATCGATCCCGCCCACTGGCCAAAGATGACATTCTGCACTCCCAGATGCTGGGGGGGCGCCTTGCCTCCCTCAAGGGCGGTGACTACCAGATAGTGCTGGGGCAGGGCGTGGCGCGTCGACTCGGCGTCGGTCTGGGGGATGAGGTGCGTCTTATTCTGACCGAAGGCACCCGCTTCACTCCCTTTGGCCGGGTACCCGCTCAGCGGCTCTTCACCGTCTCGGGCATCTTCGGCGTGGGCGCCGATGTGGACGATCAAATCGCCCTGATCGCCATTCAGGATGCCCAGCGCCTGCTGCGCTTGCCTGAACATCAGGTGGGCGGTCTGCGGCTCTGGCTCGATGATCCCTTCGCGGCCGACGCCGTGATCAAGACGCCGCTGCCGGACGGTTATCAGTGGCAAGACTGGCGACGGGAGCGCGGCGAGCTGTTCCAGGCCGTGGCCATGGAAAAACGCATGATGGGACTGATGCTGGTGCTGATCATCGCGGTCGCCACCTTCAACATCCTCTCTGCCCTGGTCATGGTGGTGACGGACAAGGAAGGGGAGGTGGCCATCTTGCGCACGATGGGCATGAACGAGTCTGGTATCGTCAGGATCTTCATGGTGCTGGGGGCATCCAGCGGCGTGATTGGTGCCCTGTTCGGCGCCTTGGCGGGCCTGGGTCTCTGCCTGGGCCTCAACCCTTTGCTAAGCGGGCTGGGCCTCAACCTTTACATGGCAGCGGGGGGCAGTGGTCTGCCCGTCATCGTCGAGCCGATGCAGGTGGTCACCATACTGGCCGGCGCCGTACTGCTCAGCTTCGGTGCCACCTTGTATCCTGCGGCCCGTGCGGCGCGGGTACGCCCGGCCGAGGCACTGCGCCATGAATAATTCATCTTCTGTTTCTACCCCCGATGTGAGTGGAGTCCCC
>NZ_AQGQ01000049.1 GCF_000388115.1 Aeromonas molluscorum 848 | reverse complement strand
CATGGCGCCCACGTCCTGGATGTAGGTCCCAAGGAACAGCAGGTGGCTCTGGATGCGGAACAGCTCCGCCATCATCACCCGGATCATGTCGACCCGGTTGGGTACGGTGATCCCCGCCAGCTTCTCGACCGCCAGCACATAGGGCAGGTTGTTCATCACTCCGCCCAGGTACTCGACCCTGTCGGTGTAGGGGATGTAGCTGTGCCAGGACTGGCGCTCGCCCATCTTCTCGGCACCGCGGTGGTGATAGCCGATGTCGGGCACGCAGTCGCGGATCTCTTCCCCGTCGAGCTGCAGCACCAGGCGGAAGGCGCCGTGTGCTGAGGGGTGGTTGGGGCCGAGGTTCAAGAACATGTAGTCCTCGTGCTCATTGCCCCGGCTCATGCCCCACTCTTCGGGCTTGAACCGCAGGTTGTCCTGCTCCAGATCCTGTTTGACCGCATCGAGCATGAAGGGATCGAACTCGGTGGCCCGGGCCGGATAATCCTTGCGCAGCGGGTGACCCTGCCAGCTCTTGGGCATCATGATGCGGGTAAGATGGGGGTGACCGTCGAAGGTGATGCCCATCAGATCCCAGACTTCCCGCTCGTACCAGTTGGCGTTGGGGAACTGGTTCGTGATGGTCGGCAGCGTCAGGTCGCTCTCTTTGAGCGGCACTTTGAGCATCACATCGGCGTTTCGGTCGATGGAGAGAAGGTGATAAAAGACAGTAAAATCGCTCTGGGGCAGACCATCGCGATGGCTGCGCATCCGCTCATCCGTGGCGCTCAAGTCATACAACATCACGAAGGGGGAGGGGATCTTGCGCAGGAAGCCGATGACATCTTGCAATAATTCCCGGGAGAGCCAGAGCACCGGCACGCCGGTCCGGGTGCTCTGCACCGTGAAGCGTTCAGTACCGAAATGGGCAAAGAGTTCACCGACCACTTGGGTATCCTGGTGATCGGCGGTTTGCCACTGGGCCATGGTGTCGTTACGGGGGAAATCTCGCGTCAATTTCATGGTCAGATCTCATCCGGCGTGCGCAGATTGGTGATTGCTATCCGCTCGCCGCGTTTTCGATCCTTCTCGGCTGGCATCTCGGGGCGGTAGATCCCCTGATCGCCCACGGTCCAGGAGAGAGGGCGGCGCTCCTTGCCGATGGAGTCTTGCAGCAACATCAGGGCTTGCAAGAAGGCCTCGGGGCGAGGCGGGCAGCCGGGAATATAGACGTCGACCGGCAGAAACTTGTCCACCCCTTGCACCACGGAATAGATGTCATACATGCCACCCGAGTTGGCGCAGGCACCCATGGAGATGACCCATTTTGGCTCGAGCAGCTGTTCATAGAGGCGCTGAATGACGGGGGCCATCTTGATGAAGGGAGTGCCGGCGATCACCATGAAATCTGCCTGGCGTGGAGAGGCTCGAATGACTTCGGCCCCGAAGCGGGCCACATCGTGGGGAGAGGTAAAAGCGGTACACATCTCCACGTAACAGCAGGAGATACCGAAGTTGTATGGCCAGAGGGAGTTCTTGCGTCCCCAATTGACCGTGTCTTGCAGCACCTCCTCAAGCCGCCCCATCATGATGCCGCGGGTCGCCTGTTGCGCCAGTGGATCATCCACGGTCTGGCGCTGTTCCTGGGGGTAACGCTCAACGGGCGCGTCTGGGTCAATTCGAGTCAAGACATACTTCATGGTGCAACCTCAAAGGGAGAGTCAGTCATTCAGTCTGGCTTCTTGTCAGTCAGGCCCGTTTTCTTCGGGGCCCAGTCGAGGGCGCCGATACGCCACAGGTAGACAAGGCCTACCAGCAACAGCGTGATAAAGATGGCGGCTTCGATGAAACCGACCCAGCCAGTCTCCCGGACGGAGACGGACCAGGCGAAGAGATAGAGAGCCTCGACGTCAAAGATGACGAAGAACATGGCAACCAGATAAAACTTGGCGGAAAAACGTAGACGGGCGCTGCCGACAGAGTCGATCCCTGATTCGAAAGGCTGGTTTTTTGCCCTGCCGTAGGCGCGCCCCCCCAACAAGGCAGCCAATCCGATCATGGCCAGACAGAGGCAAATGGCCGCAACCACATAGACGGCAAAAGCCCAATGCTGGATAGCGACATCAGCAAACATATAGGTTTTCCCTAACAAAATTAATTATGTGAGACAACAACCCTGTCACGCAGTATGGCACTTTCATACTGATTTATATGTCATTGTTCAGGTTGTTTATTAATCAGCTCAGGGAGATGTTGCTTTTTGCTACGGGAGTCAAACTTCTAGCCAGAGAATAGTTTTTAATCGTTCATAAAAGCCGAAAAGTGTGGCCGCGTTGTGGGAGAAATGGCCTGGCTAAATAAAAAAGCCCCGCATTGCAGGGGCTTCTCATCAGGGTGTGAGGAGGGGGAGGGCCCGTTCGGCCGCCTTGCCTTGGGAGAGGGTAATCTCGACTCGCCGGTTAGCTTGCCGGTGCGCGAGGGTGTCATTGGCAAAGCGAGGCTGGGTGTCGGCAACCCCTTGAGCAACGACTCGCTTGGCATCGATCTTCGGGTTGGTCAGCAGGGTATGGACGATGGATGCCGCCCGCAGGACCGACAATTCCCAGTTGTTGCGATATAGCTCAATCGGCGCTAGGGAGTTATCTGTGTGACCCGTCACTACCACCATGCCTGGGATATCCGCCAGTACATCGGACACCTTATTGACCAGGGGAATGAACTGGGGTTGCAGAAAAGCCGAATCGGCAGGAAACAGGGTTTTTTCACCGATGCGGATCACCAGCTGACTGCCGAGTTGCTCCACCTCTAGCTCCTTGGATTCAATCTGGCTCTTGAGCTGCTGATCCAGTTTCTGCTTGGTGACGACTACCCACTCCTGCTCCTTGCTCTTATGGGGCCAGGACTCTGCCGCGACAGGGTTCTTGGAGGCACCAATGGTTTCGTTAAAGGGATCGGCAGCAGCTGTTGGCGCCTGAGTTTCCAACATAGGGGCTTCTTGGGGAACACCCGGTGTGATTTTGGTGTCGGGTTCGAGGATCCCGGTGCCGCCCTGCATCACCGGCGAGCCTGCGGGAGGAGAGATGAGCCCTATCTTGCCGAGCGACTCAATGAGTCCCTGGATCAGCACCCGGGTTTCCGACTGCTTGGTCATGGCGAAGGAGTAGAGCACCACGAACAAGGCAAACAGCAGTGTCATGAAATCGGCATAGGAGACCAGCCAGCGTTCATGGTTTTCCGGAGATTCAGCCTTTTTCTTCTTGGCCATCGTGGCCTCCGAGGTAGGGCTCCAGAGTCACTTGCAGCCGTTGCTGTGATTCACCGTCCAGGATGCAAAGAATGCCGGTCAGGGTCATCTCCTTGTAGTGACGGATCTGATGGGCAAAACCTTTGTAGCGGTTGCCAAATGGCAGGAAGATAAGGTTGGCGGCGCCCACCCCGTAAATCGTTGCGATGAAGGCGACCGCAATAGCCCCCCCCAAGCTGGTCTGGCGCATCCAGCAGACCCATGGCATGGATCAGGCCGAACACGGCGCCGACGATCCCCATGGTTGGACAGTAACCCCCCATGGCTTCATAAAACTTGACGGTCTGTTCGAGATCGTTCTGTTCGAACTCGATCTCATTTTCCAGCACCTCGTGGATCTTGGTCTTCTCGTAACCGTCGACCATCATCTGCACACCCTTTTTCAGGAAGGGATCCTTGATGTCGTCGGTTATGGCTTCCAGCGCCAGCATGCCACTGCGCCTCGCATTGCCTGCCAGGGTTTCCAGCAGTTGGGCCTGCTCCTGCATGTCGAGGCGAAGGGGAGTGATGAGCCATTTGAAGCGTTTTAAGGTTCTAGCTACCACGGAGAAAGGGAACTGGGTCAGAGCCGCACCGACAGTGCCCCCGATCACGATGAGGAAGGCGGGCAGATTGAGCAGGGCACTGGGATGACCACCTTCGATCATGTTGCCACCCAATATGGCGATCAATGCTAACAGCAAACCGATCAGACTCATCTATCCATGTCCCTCTGCATTAAGGTGTCGCTAGTGTAGTCATGTAACCATCAGTTTTTCAAAATGATATCCAATTGACGATCCATTACTGAGAGCTAACACAGGATAAGAAGTCACCCTTTTTGGCCTGAGCCGTAAAACCATAAGGTGAGCAGTTGCCAGTGGAGGCAGAAGCAAGGGTCATCAGCAACAGGGAAGGGGAGACGCAGGGATGAGAGCAGGCGGGATACTGCTGTTCAGCATTGGGGTTTCGAGCAAGGGGCTCTGCGATCGGGTGGGGTACTGATGGAAATATGGCTGAGCTGTGAACATAGGCGATACCCAGCGCACTTCGCCATGGAGAAAGTCTGCAAAACAAAAAACCGACCCTGAGGTCGGTTTTTTGTAATTTGGCGGTGAGGGAGGGATTCGAACCCTCGAAATCACGCACTAAAACGTTGTGAATCAACCAGTTATAATTAAAAGCAAGGAAGATCATGTCACGATTATGTGGCACAGTCAATTAAGTTACGAGGCTTATATAGGCGTTCTTTCCCAAATCATGATAGTTCATGCGGTGCTTATTGAGTACACGGTGACCTGATCATCCTCCCCCCCTTTCAAGGCTGTATCATTGGCAACGCACATCCCCCGAGAAGCGTTAGAACCAAATTGAAAAACACCGATACAACCGGATCACCATGTCAAATTTATAACGCTTGGCTAAAAAAAATTGTATTATCACCCTAGTTAAGTACCTGTTGGCAACACATTACTACTAAATTCAAACACCGCGGCTCAATGGGACTGGAAACGCCGCTCGTTGACTGTCGCGCCTTGAGGCGATTGTTAACCAGATTTATGTCTGCTTCGACATACCCGATGCTTTAGCTATAGCACCATATATTTCTGCTTCTTGCTCACCAGCATAAATAATATCCTCAAGGATTCCAGAGAATTGACTAGGAGCTCTATTTAGTCTTAAACCAAGATAGGTTCCATCAAAGTTTAACTTTTGCTCATTTATTATGTTTTTTTGAGAAACCAATTTTGCAGTTCCGCTACCAATCATAAACCAACCAAACGATGACGCTAATTGCTCCAATACATAAAGCCCGAAACCAGAATTACCATAAATATTATCTGTTTCGACAATGTGTGTCGTACTTGAAATACCTGGTTTGATGGCCATTCGTAGAGCTGCTATTTCAGACTCAATATGAAATGAACGTTTTAATGACGCTGAAATACCTACGCCTTCATCAACCACTGCAACTTCGACTCTTCCATCAGCCCATCGCTGTCCGCATAAGTAACATTCGTCAACCGTTGAATGCTCAAACACATTTCGAACAATTTCTCGCAAAGCATAATGATAGAGTTTGTTTTCTTCATTGTAATCTTTCGTACCTGAGAGCAAATATGCAAAACGTCTGGTTTGCGAAATTATTTCATCATACCACTCTTGTATATCTTGGGTTGTTGTATCAAAAGCTGGCTTTTCGATTCTTGTGATTGGTAAATAAGTCATCGAACCAGAAGCTTGCCCGACATCATTACCTTCGCCCATTCCAATAAACTGGAAGAAGCCTAAGTGTCGCAAATAACAATGCACATTCTTTGTTGAATCATGTCCTTTCTTTTTAGTCACAAATCCAGCTTCTCGCCGGTGTTTTATCCAAGCTCGCATCTTCGAACCAGCAACCAACATTCCGCTAGGATAAGAAAAGTTCAGTGTAGAACAATCAACACAAATCTCTGGTTCATTTTTAGAGCACTCTAAATCCAGGAAAAAACCATGCAAAGTATCGCGTCCAAGCTGAGCAGGAAAATATATTGTTTTCATAAATTTTTCTCAAATCTAAATTAATCTAGATAACCACCTATTAAGGGGATGGCAAAGCTGATACCAACTTTCCGCATTACACCGTAATCACGAAAAACGTATAGTAAAAGTGCCACGCGCTGGCTGCCAGCTTGAGGCGTTTGTTAGACGTTTATAGCCTCTTTATGCACTCGCCTATCAACTTGTTTATAGGACTTACTTTTGAAAAGTAATCCATAAGATAATTTTTAGCTTGCTTTGGATCTTTGCGAGAACCAACTGCTGAAGCCCATGCTAACCAACCACTTGAACCGTTTTTAAGATGCGTTTCTCTTAATTCAGGCAAGCCGAAACGATGCTCAGGAATTTCCAAAATCTTCGATTTTGAAATCACTGTAGCGTCATTGTGTTCGTACAGTAAACTTAGTAACTTACCAACGTCATTGGTTTGAAGTAGATATGACTCTACTATTTTTGCTATCCAAAAAAGTTGATATTCATTTAAGTAATTGCCTTGCCCAACAAGTTTTATAAATTCTTGAGTTAATACATCCTTATCCGCACAGTGGACGCAAAATGCGTAAACTTTTTTAATAAGATTTGGGTGCTGATGAAGGAATATTGGTAGATAAACATGTAGTTCATTTGTATATAGCTTTATAGTTTCAAGGACTAAACTGGCTTCTCTGTCAGATATATCAGTACGATCTAAGAGAGAAATTAAAGCAGATACATCTTCCGTATTTAAAGGACGCATTACATCTTCGAACTCTTCGAAACCTACATCGGAACCATGAAAAACTGTTATTGTTCCAAAAATACTCTGAATTATTTCGTTTACCGCCTGGTCAATCGAACCATTGACTTCATTGTACAAACGAGTCTTAATTGAATTGATATTCAAAGACTTTTGACCTAGTAGCTTCTGAATGGTTTGAAAGTCCTTAGTTACAATCTCTTTTGAGTTAGATGCTATTGCAAAGTCGTCCATGAAACGTACCATCACCTCTGATTTGATTAGCATAGAATAATCAATATATGAGAGGAAATGGCTGCCGAGCATCTTGGACGGGTATATCCCATGAGGAAGGAAGTCGATAGAGAAGCCGGCATTTATCTCACGCATGAACTGCCCAAACAATTCAACATCCGCAGATACCACACCTTTTGAACTAGCAAACCAGTTAACTAAATCATGGTGGTAGATTGAGTTAAAGTAAGATGAAACATCAAACTGTATGCTATATTTATAATTAGCTTTGATCTCAGCAACTCTTTCATTGAACTCAATATATGAAGTATTAATTGGAACCGCCGTCCCCTCTGAGAACTTGTAACCAAAACTTTGTCTATCTCTATTTTGATAACGATTAAAGATTTTTCTATGTTTGTAGCACATAAAATACAAATAAAATTCTGCTACAGGATCAAGTTTTTTAGTTCGTCTCAAGTGTTGTTTTGCTTTACTCGCATACACAACTTGTTGAGGTAAAAAGCTAAAGTTAGGTTCGCTATCTTGACCTACTTTATCAATATAATTCACTAATTCATCGTAAGAATTTTCAATGACTACACGACAAGTTTCCATAGGAAACAAAGTTCCCTCAAAGTCGGAATTATAAAACTCTAATACTCTTTCTTTCATTATTACTGATATCCTAAAACGCTGATGGTGTCTAACACACGCCTAAGGGGCTGGCAACGCACTGCCACTAAACTAAACCACAACAGTTCATTAGGGGCTCGTTGACAGTTCCTCTTGAAGCGTTTGTTATGTGATTAGACCCACTTAACCTGAGTGACTTCTGGTTCGGTTATTATTCTGGTCGTACCTAACTCAACAAATAGTGCATACCTATAATGGAGATCCGTTTTATAAGCATGAAGTTTAGTCATATCCTTTCCACTACCAACTCTTGATGATGATTTTTTGAACTCAATTACAAGCAAGTTATCATCATTACTGCCCCTACGGTGGACAATAACATCCGGATAAACTGTCATTGCATTATCATCGAATACATCGGTGTCTTCTGTACCAATATACAATTCCTTTGGATCATGTCCATCTCGATTGAACTCACAATCAACATCATAATATTCGAATTGAGCTTGCAAATACATACCTATTCGATGAGTAAGAGAACGCTCATTCGCGTTAACTTCTAACAAATATCGATCCCGAGCAATAAATTGTCTAAGAGAGGCGATTACATGCTCTGCAACTTCTGGATTTTTTCTAAGTATCGTTTCAATTTCTTCGTTCATAAACGCTCAATCGCATAACGCCGCATTAATGACTGTGCGAATAAATACCTTGCGAACCAAAACCAAAGAATTTAACCGTTTAATATCAATATATTAGGATGGCTTGCTTTTGTGCAAAGTGACTTGTTAGCACCTTCCATAATCATTGCTGACCAGGTAGTAAAATGCCACCAATAGTGGTGGCATTTGGCCGTTTTTATCGTTCAGTGGATGAACCCGAGCACCCGCAGTTGGTGGAGCGCCTCATCCTGCGCACCGTTCGAGTAATCAAGCTCCTGAGTAATTCGAGCAAGCCGGTCAACCAGTATCTTGCCGTTATCATCAAGGCTAGCAGACACATCTAGCAGTGATACTGCGTAGCCTGTGTTGCAAGCGGATGCGAGCGCGGCAGCCAGCACCCCGCTGGATTTGGTCTGCGGATGTTCTTTTATAATTGCCAAAATTTCATTCAAAACGTTCATCATTATTCCTCTTACTCAGGTAACCTTGGAAAGATTCACATTCAGCGTATTCCGCATATACGGCTCTGGGCGCAGCAAGGCAACAGGCTGGCCCTTGCCGAGTTTCCTATTACACTCATGCCAATGCATCAAACCACGTTAGATCTGCCCCAATGAGTTCCAGGGGGGACATTTGGATCGCTATTCTCCCGTCCGGCTTGTTGTAGCTCTGCTCCACATTGGGATGGCTACCGCACCCGACTGATAGCACTATCAGGAGCTGAGTATCGCAGTAGTCATTTGGGCGCCGTTTCATGATTTTTTCAATGATACCATGGTGTTACCACCATGAACATGAGCCATATCACTACTCGAACGAATATTGTCAATGTATGACTCTGCTCTGCTGTCTGGAATGGATCGAGCAGTCTGAGACACCCAAACAAGGATACTGGGTGCCAATGTGGCTAATCTGCCGTTGAGTATTCAACGGCAATAAGAAAATCAGCACCGACGACCATTAGGTTGTGCAGAGTCAATTCCCAATATGCCTGCTGGGCTCTCGGTATAATGGTGATCGGCAATTTTTATGGTGTGTGATAGGTTGTTGTGATTAGGTACTGGTTACGCTACTCAACCTCCTCTTAATCAGCCCCTGAGCCCTGCTATGACAGCGTTTGATACAATAATGGTTAGGTGGTTAAGAACCGTTGCCGCAAAGCGTTGTAAGCGTTTGAGAAGCCCATGCATATTTACTCAATGACTTTTTATATAAAAACTACTTAATCAATTAACCAAAATTCACCGAATGTCAGTAATGGCGAGGGTTTGAGGCTGGTTAAGAAGCGCGAAAACCGACTTAACCGGCGCTTAACCACTTAATCATCAGCATCCAACAGGCGGGCAGAAAAAAGCCCCACCTTATCGGCAGGGCTTGAGCATCATTTCTTGTCGATTTTGTCCGTCCCCGTTGAGCTAACAATGGGCAAACGGTACTGGGTTTGGTTGGCTCTCCCCTTTTTGCTCTGGATCTTACCCTCACTAGCATGCAGCTTGAGAGCTTTACCCCAGGCGCCCGCTGTGCTCAGTTTCTCACCGTGTCTGGTACACAGTTCGCTCGCAATGAGCCATTCAAAATTGGCGTGTTCACTCGACAAGTAGTGGTGACCGATCAATTCATACAACGCCCCCTTGTCGGTGTGGGCATCATTTGCAGAGGCCGCTAGGGTAACTGTCGCGTCATCAAGGAACCATGTTTCCCCAGACTCATAACGCTCCTTTACCTCCAACCAGAACTGGCGCAGTTGCTCAGGATCCGTCTGGGAGAGGCGGCCCGCATCCCAGCTCCAGCCCAAGATCGGATTCAGGCGTTCAAGATCAGCTGCTGCGGCCAGTTCGATAACCGCAAATCGGGCGTTACCGGTTGTATCCCTAAGAAAATCGGAGCCGTTGACTGTGGCCATAAATGCCGTTTGCCGCTTTTTGGTGGTCATGCTGCGAGCATAGGGTAGGCGATAGCTGTCGTTCTCTCGGGTCAAAAAAGCCTTGAGGCTACCCGCCTCATGTCGGGTCGTACTCTCAAGCTCAGCCAGTTCCACAACCCATGCAGACACTGCGCGGCGAACATCATCAGGCTTGTCTGGATTGATGGCGCAATCGAGCGTCGAACCTGGCACTACGGCAGCCAGACGGCTCACCCATGCCGATTTTCGATAGGACTGTGCCCCCGCCAGCACGGGCACCAGTTTTGAATTCCAACGTGGTTGATAGAGCGCAGCAACACACCCAACCAGCCATGCATGTAGCACCGCACTCGCATAGGCAGGATTTGCAGCATTGAGGGTAGCAATCACCGCATCGATGCGCGGTATCCCGTCCCACGGGGCTCCACGTTCGAGCCAGTGACGCACAGGGTGATAACTGTGGCGCTCACAAATCGCGATCAGGTGCTCATCAATTGCGGCATCCGGCACACCTGCCAGCTGGCAGGCATCAACCAGCGCAGATCGCTGGCCTGCCTCAGAGCCCCCCAGGCGCTCACCATCAGCACCCGCCAGTTCCGGCTCACCCGTCATCAGGTTGTAGCGCGGCAACCATGCCTGAAATCGAATCAGCGCGCACAGATTTGCACTGGTTTTGATAGGGCGGCCAGTAGGGCCCATGTCCGGCAGGGTCAGCAGTTCACCCTGCATCACTGACCTAACAGCCTGCTGAACCTGCTCTGTGGCAACACCGTCCTTCTGACCGTCATATGACGGAATATCATGCCCCGCTGTTGTATTTTTAGTATTGTTCATTTTTATAGTCCTCGGCTTTATCGCCTGATTGTTGTTATATATAGCCCTATCATTTCATGTTTTTTTAATTTCGTGAGCAGCTAAGACATCAACCATTCCACTCAATTAAACCTAAACAGTTTTTATAAATGGCATTGCGCTATAAATATGGATGACCGTCACCAATATATGTGTCAAGGTTGATCTTCCTCATACTTCGTCAGATGTCACCTTGGCACACATATGGCTCCGACGTCATTCCATATTTCCCGCTTCATGCCATCCATAAAAATGGATTCTCCACCCACTCCGTTCGCAAGCTCTCTACGGGGTTCCGGTCTCCCTTCGTTCGACACATCCCCATACTTACGCACTTTTGTGCGCGTAAGTATGGTTCAAAAAACCGGTACTTACGTAGTCTCCCACAACGCACTTACGTGTGTAGCAGTCGGAGTGGTTACCTACTATATTTTGAATTGCCACTCCCTCCAGTTTTAACCTCGTTATACTAATACAATTAATCTTGAATCTATTTTAATTATGATAAATCATTATCACTGGATTCATTTTTTCGTCTGAATATCACAGCTGCCATCCCTCTGTTCCGCACAGAAGTATCATTTGCCTTATTTATTACTGGAGACTCAGGTTTGATATAATGTGTATTATCCGCTGATAGCTGACTGTGAGTAATTCGAATTCCGCTTAAATCGGCATCAGCAGGGCAGCTAGGCAGTCGCCCGCCTCTAGCCAATTTCCTATTGCCATAACGGTCAACAGAGCCAGTGGCCTGATGCCCCATAATATATGCAATACGTAGGCGGTCTATTCCGGCCCCTTTGAGCTCAGAGCCGAGCTGGTGACGCCAGCTATAAAATGTGGGTAGAGCCCTACGCCTAGGCCATAGTTTTTTACCAGCAGCCCGCAGCCTGTCCTGCATCACACCAATGTCTACTCGTTGCGCCTGCATGACACAATATCTGAGCAGGCTAGAATCGATGCCATCCAACAGTAAAGTGCGGTCTGCCCCCCGTTGTCCGCCATGGCTTTTTTTAGCGCCCGTCACAATAAGCCGATTTCCATCCACTCTCAGACCTGAAAGCTCTGCGGGTCTAATACCTGCGTTTTTAAAAATGAGGATGGCAGAAACCATACTAATGTCACCACGCTGGTTAAAATATGATTTAAGAACATCTTCATCTGCCTGATTGATCGCCCTCACGCGGGGCTGTCTGGATTTTTTTGATAAATTACTACCATGTGCAGTCACAGGGTTTTTCGCCCTCCGAATACGCTCGGCAGCATCAACATAGCCCAGCATATTCTGGTGATATGCCAGAGCACATCGCAGTCTCCGCCAATACCCTGGTCGGTAATCTGGTGCACAGGCTAGCAATTCATTAGAAATGTTTTTTGCCGTGAGTGGTATCGCCCTATTTTCAAGGCGTTGGTAAAAAAATTCAGCCAGCTTCGTATACTCAAACTCAGTCTTTTTGGTAGTCATATATCTCCTAGGGCTCTTTTCGGCCCCTATTTAAAATCTATTATCTTAACGCAACAGTTATGAGCGCCAGCCATATAGGATAACAACTCACGTAACGGTTATCGTAAAATGATAGTGAACGGTATCACTGCAATAATTGAATTATTGCATACAGTATTATATCGTGGATTGGTTGTTAGTTAAATAAAAACACTTGGCCTATAAGAATATATTGTTTTTGTCTACTCCCCATCGCTGACTCAATTTATGTATGGCTGCCATCCGCCTATCATCCATATGTAATGTAGATGAACTATTGACGGAAATATCGTGTATTCTCGAATAACTGTCGTCTATAGATGCAGGGTCTGAACCATCAAACTGCTGAGACTCGTCGGATTTAGCTATCGTAGCTGGCGCCAGTTTCGTAATACCATTAAAACAGCGGTCCAGCACAGTATCCTCAACGGCATCATAATCAGGCGCATCCTCTACAATCCATTTCCCGTAGTGCTCATATATCATGGCGGTACTGGTGAGCCCCATTTTACGGGCAATCCGCTCTACAGAGACGCCCGCAGTGAGCATCTGACTCGCATAGGTGTGGCGGAATTGGCTAGGCCCTCGATAGCGTACAGCTACTCGTTCACAATAGGGCCTAAAAAATGCATCCCGAAAGTGGTCAACAGAGACATAGGGCCGACCCTCTTCCTGCGAATACGCCAATAAGGTTCTATACATCTGTAAAGTTCTTTTATTGTCCTCTTGTAATACCTTAATTAACTGAGGTTGTCTTTTATGGGCATACTCAACCAGTGTTTTTGCTGCTTTCAGAGTCCAGCCACACAGTTCAATGACCCTTTTTGACCCCCTGTTTTTTGGGATTTTAAATCCCTTATCTACCAACGCTAAATCGATAAACAGCTGCTGCTTATTCAGATCAATGGACTCGACAGTAAGAGCAACAAGCTCGCTAATCCTCAGCCCAGTACCGATTCCCAAGCTGATTAATGCTACCTCAATCAGATAATGCTCCTCGCAACTCCTCAGAGCCTGGATCTCATGCTGTAAAAATGGATCGGGATCGTTGGACGATGTTTTACACGTTTTTATGTTTTGTATCGGGCTCATGGCAATCAGCCTATCATCCACGGCCCGTGTGAATATCTGCCGCAAGATTGAGAGATAGTGATTTACGGTTTTGTTACTATATTCCTGATGCAACTCAGTCAAAAAAAGGCCCATATCGGTTGCGGTCACATCAGAGATCACCTGCCTACCAATCCACTTTTTAAGCTGTTCAGATTTGCGACGAAAGGCCTTAAATGTAGCTGGCGCATATGTCGGTTTCATAATACGAACATTATTGTCGAGTGCCACCTCAATCGTCATTGTCATCCTGTTTTTTCTATTAGCCATTAACTCCATCCTCATGTCATTTGCGGTGAGACTAACCGCATAAAAACGACATGTCAATACGCTGATTCACATTTTTTATAGCTTGTCAATATCCATTTTTACTAATACTTCTGTGGAATTTAAGACAGGTTATTAGATATTCCTAATGTGCGTCATTCATCACCAGAAAAAACAATATAAATAGTCCAGATGAAATTATTTATATTTTTTAATAATCTTATTCTGGACGATGAGGGAGAACAAATTTCAGCGCATCAGAGAAATCTAATTGCTCCACTACAGCCTGCAAACGCTGCACTGTGGATTTTTTTCCATAATGGCGATAGGTAAAACCAATTTTGCTATGTCCTGCCAGGTCTGCGACCGCATGCTCGGGTGTATCACGCTGTTGCAGCTCATCAATAACGGTGTGGCGGAACCCATAGGCGGTAGGTCGTTGCCCCGCCACAAATCCTAGTTTCCCCAGGTAGCGGGAGAAGCGGCACTCGAAACTTTTGGTCCATTCGCCAAACTCCCCTGTAGCCGTACAACTGAATAGCTGCACATGGCCCTGCCTACGCCGTAATTCGACATAATGCAGGAATCCCAGTGCAATCAACCTGCTGTGGATGGGTACGAGTCGTCGGCTGTTGCCGGTTTTGATCGACTGCGCCTCTCCCTCGTCGGTAATGTTGAGGCAAGCGATATTATCCTGGGTCATCACATCACTGACACGTAGCTGACAGATCTCAGCAGGCCGTGCGCCAGTGTGTAGTAGTACCAAGGGTATCCAATAGTCATCGACGTTGCTGTAAGCGTGCTGGGTGAAGTTTACCGAGCTAAACAACGTCCTTAGCTGGGTGGGCTCCCAGCGCTGTCGTGGTGTAGGCTGCGCACATCTGATTTTGACCTGATCAAATGGATTTTTGGCCGTATATTCCATCTGCACAGCAAAGCTCAGCATCTGGGTACAGGCCGCCTTGTATTCACGCACAGTCTTCAGTCCCTTGCTGGTCGCCAGCTCCTGAACAAACTGATCTACATGCCTGAATTTCAAAGCCTGTACGAAGAAGCCACCACCCACACCTTGGATAAGTGCTGCTGTACGAGTCTGGAGCTGCTGGAGCGAACGTGGCGAAATTTTTTCATTCGATTTGCGCTCCAGAAACTCAGCCTGCAACTGGCCCATTGTCTTGGGCACTGTGATAACCGGATCAAGGTGCTGCATCGGCTCAAGAGGCGGCTGCACCTGCATCGTTCTAACTGGAGAGTCGCAGCAGGCCCCTGCTGACACATCATCGGGCTGGCTATAAGGAAGTGGGGATGGCTGCATAAGCCCGTTAGCAGAGGAACGTAGTTGTTGACGTAAGCGAGCCAGATCCGGCGCGATAAGGTCTCGAAAACGGGTCGTCGGCTGATGACTGTCAGCCCTCAAGAGAGCGGGTAATCTGCCCATCATTATCTTGATGCCATGTGCTGCAACCAGATTGCGTAGCGTCGCTTCACTGCGATCTTTGGTGAGCAGGGAGACTCTGATCTCTAGGGGGCAGCCTAACAGGCGGAGGGATTGGGGAAACGGAATGCGGGTGTAGTAGTTCCCGTTTCGGTTTTTCAGCAGGTAGCTCGGCATGATCGTGACACCTCATAGTGACACTGGCCTTTTCGCTCCTCCAGAAACGAAAAAACCCCATGAAATTCATGGGGTTGATTCACACTCAATTTGGCGGTGAGGGAGGGATTCGAACCCTCGATACGTTGCCGTATACACACTTTCCAGGCGTGCTCCTTCAGCCACTCGGACACCTCACCAAATTTTCGACTGTTATTTTACCTGTTCAATCATCAGGATTGCTCATGGCCTTGGCCGCGACAACGGGGCGTAATTTAGGGGAAAGCCGGTGGCGGGTCAACCCTTTTCCCCCTTGTTTTTCATATCATTTTCCGTTTGTACAGCTTTTATGCCGAGATTGGTGGTTTTCTCGTCTCATGGCTTGTCCAGCATGATCAGACTGTCGGGCAGCTCGTTCTTGTCATTGGTGGGAGGGAAGGCATCGGCCAATATGGCACCGGTGCGGGTCACACACTCAATAAAGCCTGGCTCGACTTCGCCCTTGCGGATGCGGGCGGTAAAGTCGTCGATGATCTCCTGCCACTGGACATTGTCTATGTGTTTGGCGACTCCGTCATCGACCAGGATCTCCACATAGTGTTCCGCCACTGAGACGAAGATGAGCACCCCGAGCCGGTCGTGAGTACGGTGCAAGCCTTGCTCGATAAACTGCAACCGCGCCATCAGCGCCGCCCGGTGGCGGCGCACCTGCTTGGGAATGAGCCGCATCTTGATGGGGGTCCAGTGAAACAGCAGGGTCAGGACGAGCCAGACCGCCCACTGGGTCAGCAGTATCTCGTACCAGCCGAGCCAGAAACCGAGCTCAAACACCAGCAGAGGAGTGAGCATGGCCAGCAGGGCTGCCCACAGCGTGGGGATGTAGCGATAGCTGTCGCTGGCCGGCGCCAGCACTGTGACCAGTTCAGCGTCGGTGGCCTGCTCGGCCTGCTTGACCCTGGCTTGCAGTGTGTGAAAAAACTGTTTGGATATCATGTCATTACCTAAGAGTCATTAGATCACCAGCCGCCGGAAGCTCCACCGCCGCCGAAGCTGCCACCGCCGCCGCCGAATCCGCCACCGCCAAAACCGCCACCCGACCGTCCGGCGCCGAAACCGCCAGCGGTGTAGATGGTACTTCTGCGGCCTCGGCCACCACCGCCCCATCCGCCACCGCGCAGGTTGTGCAGCACTATCATGGCAATCACCATGATGATGAAGATGAGCAGGCCGTTGACCTTGTCCTTCTTGGGAGGGGCCTTGGCCTGATACTCGCCTGCCAGGGCCTGCATGATGGCCTGGCTGCCGCCCAGAATACCGGCGGCCATATCACCCCGCCGAAATTCGGGCAGGATCCGGGTCTGGATGATGTTGGCGGCAATGGCATCGGGCAGTACTCCCTCCAGGCCATAACCGACCTCGATACGCACCTTGCGATCTTCGGGGGAGATGATCAGCAGCACCCCATTATTCTTGCCCTTCTGGCCAATGCCCCAGTGGCGTCCGAGCTGATAGCCGAACTCCTCTATGGTATTGCCATCCAGACTGGTGAGGGAGACGACCACCAGCTGGACACCGCTCTTCTGCTCGAACGCGGCCAACTCGCCAGTGAGGCGATTGGCCTGCTCCGGGCTCAGCAGATGCGCCTCATCCACCACTCGCCCGCTTAGGGCGGGAAACTGGGGGGCGGCCAGCAAGCTGAAGGAGAGCAAGGCGCCGAGCAGTAGCAGCCCCAGCCGTGTGAGTTTGGTCATCAGAAGGCGACCTTGGGCGCCTCATCGGCACCTGGCTTGGCGCTAAAGCTTGGCTTGGGTTCGAGATCAGAATAAAGCAGCTTGGCCCAGATAACCCCGGGGAAGGTACGCAGCTCGGTATTGAACTGGCGCACAGCCTCTATGTAGTCGCGTCGGGCCACCGAGATGCGGTTCTCTGTCCCCTCAAGCTGGGCTTGCAGGGTGAGGAATTGTTGATCCGCCTTCAAATCCGGGTAGCGTTCTACCACTACCATGAGGCGCGACAGGGCACTGCTTAGCTGGTTCTGGGCCGCCTCAAACTGTTTGAGTTGGGCCGGATCGCTCACCTGTATGCTGCCGACCCGGGCGCGGGCATCGGTGACCGCCTTGAGGGTCTCCTGCTCATGGCTGGCATAGCCCTTGACGGTAGCGACCAGATTCGGCACCAGATCGGCGCGACGCTGATACTGGTTCTCCACTTGACCCCAGCTCGCCTTGACCTGTTCGTCCAGGGTCGGGATCGTATTCATGCCGCAACCGGTCAGGGTCAGCAGCAGGGAAAGCAGCAGGAAGGCCCGACCGAAGGGGCGCCAAATGCGTGTAGCCATCTTGTTGTTCTCCAGTGATTTTTCAATATTGACTCGCACACCATACAGCTTGTACTCACCCCTCACAACGGCCAGGCAGTTGCGGCAGCTTGCTGTAGATGGTCGAGGTCTTGGGGAGTTGCGGCTTGTCCTTGAGCCAGGATGCGAGTTCGGCGCCGCAGCCATTGCCCGGCGGTATGGGGGCCTGAGGCAGGCAGTCAGGGCTGCCTATGGGACAACGCAACCGGACATGGAAGTGGCTGTAATGACCGACCCAGGGTCTGAGTTTCTGTACCCAGGGTTCGCTTGGCGCACGTTTGCACACTTCGGCCTTGAGTACGGGGTTGATAAAGATCCGGGTGACATCGGGGGATTGGGCGGCGAGGCGCAGCAGGGTCAGCTGCTGCGGACCGAAGCGACCCGGCAATGTTCGGTAGCTTGGCTCGTCGATCAGCGCCCACTCCTTGGGGGCATCTTGTTCCCAGCGACTGATAGGTCTGTTCGCCATCCGAAACCAGATGTCGGCATCGAGCCCGGTCTGGTGGCTGCGGTGACCCGAGCTGAAGGGGCCGCCACGGGCCATGGCGAGATCGGCAATATAGAGATCCGGCAAACCGGCCATCTTGGTCTGGCTCGCCAGCCCCTCGAGGTAATGAATGAGTTCGGGGTGGCCGTAGTAGCGCAGTCGCTTGGTACGGATCACCTGATAACCGGGACCGGTCAGCGGCAGGGCCATGCCGTTTTTCAGGCAGCCACCGGCGTAACCGCCAATGGCCTCGGGTTGCAGGGTACTGGTCAGCAGGAGCAGGGTGGCGATAAGCATAATGCCCTCTCGGAAAACGGGAAAATGGGTGCCTTTTGAGCGCCACCAGCATAGCAATAGAGCGGGGGGCAGGGCCAGTGCGGACCACGACCTTGCATCGACGCCAGCCTTATTGCCACAATGCGGCCCTCGAAGGGGATTTGAATAGAGGAAGAAGATGATGAAAGCGAGTGAGCTGGTCGGCAAGGATGGCATTTTCTGGTTGCAGCCACCGGCCGGGCGCTTCTATCCCGTCATGGTGGGCCTGCTGTTGCTGAGCCTGGGGGCGGTCGGGATAGCACTCTGGCAAGGCTATCCCCAGATGGGACTCTTGCCCTGGGTAGGCGTCATCTTCGGCGGCATAGTGCTGCTGATGATGCTGGTGCCCCGCCACTGGCAAGCCTGGCGCATGGCGGAACTTGCCTGGGATGCCGAGCATCTCTACCTCATCAACGGTTCGCAAGACAGGGCCAAGGCGGTATCACGAGCGGCACTGATCGAGGTGGACCGTGAGCGGCGAGTCGGCCATAACGGGGAGTGGCTCGCCTTCAGTCTGGACTTGGCTATGGCACAGGATGACATCGATGAGGCGACCGAGGTGTTGGGATTAGGGGGAGAGCCGGCCCACGAGATAAGCCCCGGCATCTATCGCTTTGGCTTTAAACGAGCCTGGCACAGCCGCTCGGCACTGGGTCGAATACTGGCCAAATTGGTGTCGAACCAGGCTGATTAATTTCTAGACAAGTTGGGGTTAAGCTCAGATACTGCCTGTTACTCGAATTGAACTTGCCGCCCGACTTACTCGAGAGATCAATGGCTTGAGTTGTCAGGTGGGGAGTGCCAGGACATGATGCCCTGGCCAGTCCGGCGTAGCGGTTGTGCCCTTGCTTCTGCGTCGGTGATTGCATAGAGAAGGCACCCTGACTCGAGAGTGGATGGCATGAAGATTTACGTAGGAAATCTGTCGTACCGGATGACGGCCGACGAACTGACAACCGTATTCAGCCAGTTTGGACAGGTAGAAAAGGTCGATATCATCATCGATCGCGATACCGGTCAGTCCAAGGGATTCGGTTTTATTGAAATGCCGGTAAACGGGGAAGCCGAGAAGGCGATCGCCGATCTGCACGGCACCGAGATAGGTGGACGAACCATCACGGTCAATCAGGCCAAACCGAAGACAGATGCACCACGTGGTCGCCCGCAACGTCATCGTTGAGGTGCTTCGATAATGCAAAACGGCATGGGTTTCCCCATGCCGTTTTTGTTGGTGCGTGACCTGACCCGGCCTTGCGAGGCGGTTCAGGGCACGTCGTAGCCCAGCGCCGCTTTGCGAATGCGGAACCACTGCTGGCGATCGAGGCGCACTGCCTCCGAGGCAACGGCGCTGGCGATCCGCTCGCGCTTGCCCGAGCCGATGATGGGCAGCGGCCGGCTTGGCAACATCATCACCCAGGCGTAGACCACTTGCTCTATGGTCTGGGCGCCGCACTCTTCGCGGATCCGCTCCAGTTCATGGCGAAGATTGTCAAAGCGGCCATCGTGGAACAGGCTTCCCCTCCCAGGCAAGACCAAGCCATGGGGCTGATGCGCAGCTGCTGACACAAGTCCAGGGTGCCATCCAGGGTGAGATCCATGTTGAGAGGGGAGATCTCCAGCTGATTGGTCACCAGCGGGAAAGGCAGGCGCGATTGCAGCAGCTCGAACTGGCGGGCGGTGAAGTTGGAGACGCCGGCGTGCTTGATCTTGCCTGCCTGTTTGAGGGCGAGGAAGGCCTCGGCCACCTCGTCGGCATTCATCAGGGGATCCGGGCGATGGATCAGCAGTAAGTCCAGATGATCGGTGGCCAGCTTTTGCAAAGAGGCCTCGGTGCTGGCAATGATGTACGCCTTGCTGGTGTTGTAATGGTTGAGGGCGTGCTCAGGCTTGGCGGTCAGCGCTATGCCACACTTGCTGACCAGCTCCATGCGCGAGCGCAGGGAGGGTTCGAGGCGCAGCGCCTTGCCGAACGCCTCTTCACACTGATAGCCGCCATAGATATCGGCGTGATCTATGGTGGTAACCCCGAGATCCAGGTGGTACTTGATGAGATCCCGCAGGGCGGCCGGATCGAGTTGCCACTCCATCAGGCGCCAGTAACCCATGATGATGCGAGAGAATTCGGGCCCCTGGGGGTGCAGGGCCAGGCGGGATACTGTCATGATCTTCTCCTTGGGATAAATGCTGGGCCTATCTTGGCCCCTGCGCCCCGGCAAGGCAATAATAGCGGCCGTTGCAATTCGTACTTTGGTTCTGACCGGGAGGCGTCATATGGAAGGCTTTGCTACGCGCTTGCGCGAGCTGATGGGGGAGATGAGCGTCAGTGCCTTCGCCCGTAAAGTGGGGCTGGGGGAGGCGCTCATCCGCAAGTATCTCAAGGGGGCCGAGCCCGGTTTTGCCAAGGCAAACCAGATTGCCATGGCCGCCAACTGCTCCCTGGAGTGGCTGGCCACCGGCTGTGGTTACCTCTATCGCCAGGCCGAAGTGGTCGACAGGCAGGCACTGCAGGGGGCTCGGGTGTTGAGCTGTGAGCAGGATGTGACCATGATCCTGCCGGATGAGGATACCCTGGTCAGGTTGCTCGCCTATTACCAGTTCCTGCGCAGCCACAAGCGGGCCGATGGCTTTCTCGATCTTGCCATGGCTCGCCAATTCGGCAAGCATCTGGACGAGGCGTGAACGGCGCATCAGCCGATATCTGTTACCCTTGATAGCCAAGGGAAATCAGCGAGCAGGGGTGGGTAATGGGATACCTTATCTTGGGAAGCGGTGGCTTGGGGTCTGCCCTGGCCCTTGAACTGGCGCGGCGCAATGAAACTTTCGTTCTGGCAGGGCGCCATGTGCCGCCGGGCATAGCGGCGGCCGCTACCTTTCCCATGCTGGATGTGGACCCCCTGGCGTTCGAGGCCCTGTTTACCCTGTTTGACGAGTTGCCGAGCGTCATCATCAACACCATAGGGGGGCTGCATGATCTGCGCTTCATGCCGGAGCGTCAGGTGGAGGAGGTCGATCCCCTCTGGTTGTGCGAGAGTGTACGCATCAATGCCTGGCCGACCCTGGCCCTCGGCGCCTACCTGAGCCAGCGCATGACGACCCGGAGCAATTGCCTGCTTATCACCCTGTCGGATCTCGAGGGTAGCCTGACCGCCAATGTAACGGGAGAGCACTATAGCTACCGGATGAGCAAGGCGGCTCTCAACATGGGCGTCAAGACGTTAGCGCTTGAGTGGCGCGAGCGCTTCCCCCGTGCCGCCGTGGTGGCTCTGCACCCGGGGCCCATGCACACCCCCTTGCGCGCACCGCTCCTGGTCATGCCCTCTGGCGACATGGTGCGCCACCCGGTCGATGTAGCCCCACGGCTGCTTGATGCCATCCGCACATTGGGGCCGGCAGACTCGGGGCAGCTACAGGATCTCGATGGTCGTATTCTGCCCTCCTAGCCAAGTTGTCATCGGTCATCCTCCTTGCCAAACAGGGCTCAGCTGGCTTAACGTCAGGCTCTTGCCATTGGAGGGACAGGATGCGCTACATAGATCTACGAAGTGATACGGTAACCCAACCCACGGACGCCATGCGTCAAGTGATGCTGCACGCCCAGGTGGGTGATGATGTTTACGGTGAGGACCCCGGCGTCAACGCCCTGGAGGAATATGCCGCCAGCCGCCTGGGTAAAGAAGCTGCCCTCTTTGTCCCCTCGGGCACCATGTCCAACCTGCTTGGCGTGTTGTCTCACTGCCAGCGTGGCGAAGAGGCCTTGCTTGGCAATGGCGCCCATATCTATCGTTATGAAGCCATGGGCAGTGCCGTACTGGGGTCGGTTGCGCTCAATCCCGTGCCCATGCAAGCCGACGGCACCCTGGCGTTCAGCGATCTCAAACAGGCAATCAAGCCCGATGATCCCCATTTCGCCCAGGCGCGGCTGCTCTGCCTTGAAAATACCCACAATGGCAAGGTGCTGCCCCTGAATTACCTGCATCAGGCCCGTGATTTCGTTGATGAGCATGGTCTCAAGTTGCACCTGGATGGCGCCCGGGTTGCCAACGCCGCCGTGGCGAGCGGCGTCTCCCTTGCCGAGCTTGCGGCGCCCTTCGACAGTGTCTCGCTCTGCCTGTCCAAGGGATTGGGGGCACCGGTGGGATCCGTGCTGGTGGGGGATGGGGCCTTGATCCAGCGCGCCAGACGGTTGCGCAAGATGGTAGGGGGCGGTATGCGCCAGGCCGGTTTCCTGGCCGCTGCTGGTCAGTTTGCCCTGGAGCACCAGTTCGAGCGTCTCGCAGACGACCATCGCCGGGCCCGCCGCCTGGCCGAGGGGCTGGCCGCGCTGCCCGGCATCGCGCTGGATCTCGGGCAGGTGCAGACCAACATGTTGTTCTTGCAGCTTACCCAAGGAGAGAGCAGCACCCTGCTGGCCTTCATGAAGGAGCGCGGCATCCTCTTCTCCGGCTATGGCGAAATGCGGCTGGTGACCCATCTGCAGATTACCGACGACGACGTGGCCGAGGTGATCGACGCCTTTAGCGAGTATTGCCAGGGGCGCTAGGGATCAACGGCAATCGAGCCGAGCAGGCAGTGTTATGGATTGCAATCGATAGCACGAACTCATAGCAGACAACCGATAACAAAAAGCGCAGCCTGGGCTGCGCTTTTTCATTAGGGGAAACTGGCGGGCGTCGGCTTAGTACGCCTGCTGATGCACATCCAGTACGGCGCGACCGGACGGATCGGCCATCTCCTTGAACTTGGCATCCCACTCCAGCGCGGTCGGGGTGGAGCAGGCGACCGATTTGCCGTAAGGCACACAGCGTGCGGCGGATTCAAGGGGGAAGTGCTCCTCGAAGATGCTGCGGTAGTAATAGGCCTCCTTGGTGAGCGGGGTATTGATGGGGAAGCGGTAAGCGGCCGCCTCGAACATCTGATCCGTCACTTCGACCTCGACCATGGCTTTCA
>NZ_AQGQ01000048.1 GCF_000388115.1 Aeromonas molluscorum 848 | reverse complement strand
GGTGCTGATCCACTATGACAACAACCTGCGCAGCTGGTACACCACCACCTCCATCAACCGCTGGCTCGGCCTGCACCAGACCCTGCTCTCCGCCGCCCTGGTCGGCGCTGTGGCACTCATGGTTGCCCTGAGCGACAGCACGCTGTTCGGGGCCGTGGCGATCACCTACGCCTTCACCACCTCGGCCATGCTCAATGCCCTGATCCGTACCTTTGCCGAGGTCGAACAGATGATGAATGCCGTCGAGAGGGTGCGCGAATACAGCGAGATAGCCAGTGAACGCCAGGAGGGGGAGCCGCTGCGCGATCCTCACCCCGCGGTGCGCTTCGTCAACCTTGGCCTGCGCTACCCAGAGGCGAGCCAGTGGGCCTTGCACAAGGTCAATTTCGAGCTGGCTCCCGGTGAGAAAATCGGCGTATGCGGCCGCACCGGGGCGGGCAAAAGCTCCCTGCTGGGTGCCCTGCAGGCCATGTATCCGGCCTCGCAAGGGGAGATCTATTACGGCGAGCAGCCACTCTCGACCCTGGCCCCCGAGGCGGTCCGTGCCCTTTTTGACACAGTATCCCAGACGCCACTCACCTTCTTCGGCACCCTGCGCGCCAACCTGGCCCCCCTTGATCAGCAGCATGATCTGTCGCCCGGTGGCACAGATCCTCAGCCTGACAGGCTCGGAGATGGCGACGCCCAACGCAACGATGAGAGGCTGACAGAGGCACTGCAACGAGTGGGACTGGGTGAGCGCTGCGCCGGGCGGCTGGATGAAGATCTCGACCGGCTGCAACTCTCCGCAGGGGAGACCCAGTTGCTGGTGATCGCTCGCATACTGCTGTCGCACCGCCCGCTGATCGTGCTGGATGAGGCGACCTCGGATCTCAGCCACAGCGGCATGCGCGAGATGGCCGACCTGCTCTATCGCTATAGGCCCGATGCCAGCTACCTGGTGATAGCCCACCATCTGGAACCGCTGCTCTCCCTTGACAAGGTCGTGGTGATGGAAGCGGGCACCGTCGTGGAGCAGGGCTCGCCGGTCGGTCTGCTGGCCAACCCCGGCTCGCGCTTCCATCAGCTGTTTGCCCGCCAAGTTAATCGGCAGATCGATCAGATTGCCTGACCCCATACGACGAAGGGCTGCCCATGGGCAGCCCTTCTAACAAGCGAGCAAGATGGATCAAGGATCCATCATCTGAGGCGTGCTTCTCCATCAGTCTCTCCCTGCCCTCTTCAGCGCAACCCCCGTACACGCCGGCGCTCATCCAGCTCTGGGCTGCTACCCGTGCTGAGCCGCTTGCCACCCGGGTGTTCATGACCTGTTGGGAACGGCATACCATGACAGCCAGTGCGCAGCAGATCAAGAACATGGAAGATCTCTGCACTGACTTCCCTTACCCGCTCCTTAGCTTAAGGGACTCCCCGGCCCGGCAAGGGGAAGCGCATTGCGGCAAAATCCTGATAGACAATAAAAAGGCCGGACAGTGTCCGGTCTCTCATGTCACGCCTCGCTTGGCTTGCGAACGCCGGTGATGGTTGGGTTCTTGGGGTCAGAACTCCATTCGTACCAGCCGCCGTCGTAGACGCTGATCCGCTTCCAGTCCATCAACCAGGCGTAGAAGAAGGCCTCGGAGGCGCGCCAACCGGTGCCGCAATAGAAAGCGGTCTGATCCTGCGGCGCTATCTGCCACTGTTGCCACATGGCCAGAATTTCACTCGACGGCTTCATGGTGCCATCCGGGTTGTGAAAATCGCTCATGCTTTGCGAGTCGACGCCACCATGACCCCATTTGGCGCCTGGAATGTCACCTTTGGGTTCGATATAGCTGTAACCCGAGGTCTCACCGATGAACTCGTCCCAGGTGCGGATGCTGACCAGCTCGCCATCGGGCTGCTTGAGCAGGGCTTTGGCCTGTTCGGTCGAGGTAAGATACTCAGGATGCACGGGGATCTTGGCACCGAACGATTTGACGGGCTCATACTGGTGCGGCAGGCCGGTCTTGGTGCGCAGATGGGCGATAAACCAAGCCTCAATACCACCATCGAGCAGGCGAACGTCTTTGACTCCGGCATACATCAGCAGATGGGCGGCGCGGGCGGCAGCCATGGTGTTGCGGCCATAGAGCACCACTGTGGTGTCATGGCGAATGCCATTCTCCAGCAGCAGCGCCTCAAGATCGGCATCGGACACCTTGTTCCACAGCGGCTCCTGTTCCAGGCGGTTGGTATCGATATAATCGGCCCCCGGGATGTGACTGATCAGAAACGCCTTGGGCGCTCCCCAATCCACTTCGAACAGTTTCCAGTCACCCTTGGGGGCGGCTACGACTGGCTTGCCAGCCTGCAGATCCGCCAGCCACTGGGGATAGACCAGCTGCTGCCAGCGCACCAGATGATCGCGCTTGGCCTCTTGCCAATCCTTGAGCTCGTACAACTGATGGAAGCCGCGCATGCGCAGCATCCGCGCCACCTCGGCCAGACCACGTTCACTCCCGTAGATGGCGACCGGCTTTCTGGCATCCAACCCCTTGTCACGCAGCGCCTGGGGCCACTGCTCGTCATCATATTTCCAGTCAGCAGACAGGCTCACTGCTCCCGGGACATGGCCGCCCTGACTCTCACCTTCCATGGGCCAGCCCTGGTAGAAGTGGCTGGGGCGGGTGTCGACTATGATGGCGCCCTGAGCCTTTGCCTCCTGCAAGGAGAGGGGGGCCAGCTCACCCGCTTGTGCGGAAAAGCTGCACCAGAGCAGCAGGCTGGCCGAGGCCGCCAGCAGCCGAATCGCGTGTTTCATTGACTTGCTCACTTATGATGAATGGCAGTTAAAAGATGGATCGGCCGAGGCGCTCGGACAGTAGCTCTAGGGCTGCCGTACCTGCCAGAGAGTTACCGGCCTTGTTCAGTTCGGGTGACCAGACGCAGACACACAGCTCACCCGGGATCAGCGCCATGATACCACCGCCCACCCCGGATTTACCCGGCATGCCGACGCGGTAGGCAAAATCACCCGCTTCGTCATAGAGGCCGCAGGTGGCGAGCAAGGCATTGACCTGTTTGGTCGTACGGGCCGCCAGCAGAGGCTCGCTCGCTCCGAGCGGCAAGCCGCGATTCGCCAGATAGATGAAGGCGCGCGCCAAGTCGACGCAGCTCATGCGAATGGCGCAGGCGTTGAAATAACTCTGCAGCACCTTGTCCACTTCATTTTCGAAGTTGCCATGGGACTTCATCAGGTAGGCGATGGCGGCGTTGCGGGCCGAATGCTGGTATTCGGACTTCGCCACCACGGCGTCCGCGACGATGGCGGGATTGGCCGCCAGGCGGCGCACCAGCTCCAGGGTGCGCTGACGGGGCGCAGTGAGCCGGGTTTCCAGCAGATCGCTGACGACCAGCGCGCCGGCATTGATGAAGGGGTTGCGGGGGATGCCTTGTTCAAACTCGAGCTGCACCAGGGAGTTGAACGGCTGACCCGAGGGCTCCTTGCCGACCCGGGCCCAAATCTCCTCTTCCCGATAGAGGGTGAGAGCCAGGGTGAGGCTCAGCGCCTTGGAGATACTCTGGATGGAGAAGGGCTCAAAAGCGTCACCGGCGGTAAACAGCTCGCCGTCTACGGTGTAGACCGCCATGCCGAGCCGCTCGGCGGGCACCTGGGCCAGAGCCGGAATATAATCGGCCACCTTGCCTTGCCCCAGCAAGGGACGCACTTCATCAAGGATGCTTTCAAGTAATTGCGATGACAGCTGCATTGAGAGGTTCCACGACTCAAACGGGGTGAGCGACCCCAGAGACAAAAATCCCGCCAGCGGCGGGATTTTTCATTCGGCCAATCAGGCCGGTTCGCCATACCAGAGGTCGAACAGTTCGGTGACCGCGACGGCCTCCATGCCTTTGGCTTCCAGCCAGCCCTTGAGAACGGCTCTGTCCTCATCGGTGCATTTGCCCAGCGCCTGGGTGCAGATCATACCTTCCCATGCCAGGTGACCGGAACCGGCGAATGCCAGTTTACGCGGCTCAATCACCTCATCGATCAGGGCGTCGATAACGGCATCTATGGTCTCTTCAGCGGTATTGACCGGGAAGTTAAAGCTCAGATCGAATCCCATTTCTTGGAACTCTTCGACGCGCAATTTCTTACGCAGACGGCGACTACGGTTTGCCATGACAGCTCCTCAGGTTCAGTTAACGCGTTTAAAAATCAGATCCCAAACCCCGTGGCCAAGACGATGGCCCCGTTGTTCAAATTTGGTCAGCGGACGCCACTCTGGACGAGCCACCCAGTTGCCAGCAGGGGAGGTGTTCTCGTAACCCTCGGCGGCACTCATCACTTCCAGCATATGTTCGGCATAGTTTTCCCAATCGGTAGCCATGTGGAAGACTCCTCCGATGGCCAGCTTCTGACGAATATCCTGGGCGAAGGCTGGCTGTACTATGCGCCGTTTATGGTGGCGGCTCTTGTGCCAGGGATCCGGGAAGAACAGCTGCAGGCAAGCGAGCGAGCCGTTAGGGATCATATGTTCCAGCACTTCGACCGCATCGTGGCAGATGACACGCAGATTGGTGATACCGGCCTCCTGGGCGCTGCCAAGGCAGGCCCCGACACCGGGGCTGTGCACCTCTATGCCGATAAAGTTCTTCTCGGGGGCTTGCTTGGCCATCTCGACCAGGGAGGTCCCCATACCAAAGCCAATCTCCAGTACCACTGGCGCGTCGCGGCCAAACAGGGCGACGAAGTCCAGCGGGGCAGTGTCAAAATCGATCCCCATGACTGGCCACTGTTCGGCCAGAGCCTTCTCCTGACCCTTGGTCAGGCGGCCTTCACGACGGACAAAGCTGCGGATCTTGCGCATGAATTTGCCGTCTTCGTTAAATTCGTCTTGGGTCACTGGCATAAATTGGCTCGTTATTTCATCTATCGGCAGAAACTGGGGAGCGAATTATCCCAAGATGGGCCCAAGGCGCAAGTGTTTCCGACAACAAATGACCGGGCCGTGCTGAACCCATGCTGCTCAATGGACAATTGCCAGCTGGCTCACAGTATCAAGGGCTGCATGGGGCCATGCTATGTCGCGATAATAAACCATACACAACAAAGGATTGCAGTATGAACAAGACCCTTATTGCCCTCAGCCTCGCCGCCCTGCTGACCGGTTGCAACACGTCCAGCAATGAGTCAGAGGCCCCGGCGGCGGCGACGCCGGCCGAACAGGCTTTCGAATACCTGACCCAACTCAGCTCGAGTGCCGAGGGGATTGGAGCCCGCCCCACGGGCACGGAGGCCGAAACTCGCGCCGCCTCCTGGATCCAGGATCATCTGACCGGCTGGGGTTACGATGTGCAGAACCAAACGTTCAGCTACATCAAGAGCGGGGTCAGCAAGACCTCCCAGAACCTGGTCGCCGAGCTCAAGGGCCAGAGCGACAAGGTGATCCTGATCGGTGCCCACTACGACAGCACGGGTGACAAGCATGGCTCGGAAGGCGCCACCGACAACGGTGCCGGCGTGGCCGCTCTGCTGGCGGTCGCCGAGGCGCTCAAGGGACAAACCCTGCCCCATACGGTGCGTTTCGCCTTCTTCGGCGCGGAGGAGAATGGCCTCAACGGCGCCAAGGCCTATGTGGCGAGTCTAGATGACGCCGCCATCGCCCAGCTGCTGGCCATGGTCAACTACGACACCATCGCCGGCGGTGACATCGTCTATGTCCACTCCGCCCACTCGGACGAAGCCGAGTATGGCTGCGCCGATCCGATGCGCTACAGCCACGATCCCAAGGTGCGCGATCGTCTGCTTGCCATCTCCGAGCTGACCCAGACTCCATTCGCCATCCATCCCAGCTACGCGGGCTATCCAGAAGGTGAGACCGGCAGTTGGTCTGATCATGCCCCCTTCGCGTGCCTGGGGGTGCCCATCGCCTATGTCGAGGCCACCAACTTCACCATCAATGGGGCCGATGGCTACGACGGTTACTCCCAAAGCACCAACCCGGCGCTGTGGGATTGCTATGACGAGGGAAGCAAGAGCGCCTGTGATCGGGACAGCGAGACCCAGTGGGGCAAAATCTGGCATACCCAGTACGACCGTCTCGACAAGATGGCCGAGCTGTTCCCGGGCCGGGTTGAACAGCAACTCGGTGCCAACACCGACATCATGATCCGTTTCCTGCGCGATCCAGGGTTGTAACCGTCTCCTTAGCCGTTTTGGCGAGGGGATGCCAAGACGGGACGATAAAATGTGGGCAGGTGCCAAACCTGCCCTTTTTTATCGATTTTTCCACCAGCCATTGCCTCAATTTTTAAATCTGATACAAACGGATAACTTGGCGGTTGAATGGAGTGACCGCCCACCAGTCAGAGAGAGTCCTATGCAGCCGTTTTTTGCCCAGCGTTTCGAGCAGGTTGAACCCTCCTTCATCCGCGAGATCCTCAAAGTTGCCGCCAATCCGGAGATCATCTCCTTCGCCGGCGGCCTTCCAAATCCTCATCTGTTCCCGGTCAAGGCGATCGATCAGGCCTGCCAGGACGTGTTGCGTGAGCAAGGCGCCGCTGCGCTGCAGTATGCGGCTACCGAAGGCTTCGCCCCACTGCGCCAATATATTGCCGACCGCTACCTGGCGCGCCACGGCATGCAGGTCAATCCGGACAACATCCTTATCACCAGCGGCTCCCAGCAGGCGCTGGATCTGCTGGGCAAGGTACTGGTCGATGAGGGGCAGGATCTCATCATCGAGGAGCCGGGCTATCTCGGTGCCATTCAGGCCTTCTCCGTCTATCAACCCCGATTCAGACCCATCACCCTGGGGGAAGAGGGGCTGGATCTGGCCGCGCTGGATGCGCTGCTGGCTGAAGGCTCCACTGCCAAACTGCTCTACGGCGTGCCCAACTTCCAGAACCCGAGCGGCGTCTCCTATAGCCGAGCCAACCGCGAGGCCATCGCCGAGCGACTGGTACGCCACGAGCTACTGATGGTGGAAGACGACCCCTACGGCGAGCTGCGCTTTGAGGGTGAGCACCTGCCTCCCATCGCCAAGCTGGCACCGAACAATACCGTGCTGCTCGGCTCCTTCTCCAAGACGGTGGTGCCCGCCTTCCGGCTGGGCTGGATGCTGGTACCGGACTGGCTGCGCAAGAAGGTCACCATCGCCAAGCAGGCCACCGATCTGCACAGCAACGCCTTCAGCCAGCAGGTGCTGCACCGCTTCCTGACTGACAACTCGCTGGATGATCATCTGGAGAAGATCAAGGAGGTCTATGGCCGTCAGCGTGCCGCCATGGAGGCCGCGCTGGCCCGTCACTGCCCGCCAGGGGTGAGCTACACTCGTCCGGAAGGGGGCATGTTCCTCTGGCTGACCCTGCCGGCCAGCATCTCGGCCATGGCGCTGTTCGATGAGGCCATCAAGGAGAAGGTCGCCTTCGTGCCCGGTGCCCCTTTCTATGTTCGTCCCGAGATCCAGAACACCCTGCGTCTGAGCTTCTCCTGCGTGGACGAGGCAACCACAGAGGAGGGTATCAAGCGGCTGTGCAACGCCATGAGACGCATGCTCTGACCTCCCGGTTCTCCATAAAAAAGCGGCCTATGGCCGCTTTTTTTATGCTTGTTGTGCTGAGATTTCCGAGGGCAGACTCCCACTTTTATCCAGCGTGGGGAAGAGCCGTTCAAACTCGGCCATGGGCAAGGGACGACTAAACAGATAACCCTGCAGAAAATCGACCTTGTGCGCTCTGAGATAATCCGCCTGCAGCTGGGTTTCAACCCCTTCGGCCACCAGCATGAGACCGAGCCGGGTGGCCAAGTCGATCACGTTATCCACTATGTGGCTGGAGAGGGCATCCGAGCCAATCATGCCGACGAAGCTCTGATCGATCTTGAGAAAGTCGACCTGAAACTTCTGCAGATACGTCAGGCTGGAGTGACCGGTTCCGAAGTCATCGATGGCAATAAAAATACCGAGATCATGAAGCTCCGCAAACAGGCGATCCGTCATAGGAGTTGATTCAATCAACTCCCTCTCGGTCAACTCCAGCACCAGCTTGACCGGATTGGCCGCGAATGCCTTGAGGAAGGCACGGCAGTCCTCCACCAAGCTGAGATCCTGACAATGGCGAGCACAGATGTTGAAACCGAAGTGAAAGCCGACGGGCAACGCCTTGGCCTTGGGGGCAAAGCGCTCGCGTACCTGCCGCATCAGCGCACTGGTCATGGGGATGATGAGGCCACTCGCCTCCGCCATGGGAATGAAGCGATCCGGCGGGATCATGCCCTGCTGGGGATGTTGCCAGCGCATCAATACCTCACAGCCGGTGTATCCGCCATCGATGGCCTTAACCACGGGCTGCAGATAGGGGATGAACTCCTCTTTGGCAAGGGCCCGCGCCAGCTCCTGCTCTGGCGACACGGGCCGACCCAGCGCCCAGAAGGCCACACCAGCGGCCAACAGCGCCAGTAACAGATAAAGCGCCATGCTGCCATTGCTGTAATTCCAGGCATGTTGCCAATATTGCTGTGGCGTGATGCTCGAATTCAGCCGATAGGCATAATGTTGGGAGGCAATATCAAATCGCTTGCCCTCGATACTGGGCTCGCCGTCAGAGACATGGCCATTAGTCCCCATCCAGCGTTGCCCCACCTGCAGTATCATGGGGACTTCCCGACTCATTAGCTGCAGCGTGTTGGCAAGGTAATAACCGTCCACGCCCACCAGCACACTGCCCCCCTCCCCTTGGGCACGGTACACAATGAGGGCTCGATCCGGGGTGATAGCGTTACCCGGCGCCAGATCCAGCTGTCCCTGCGCATAGCCGCTCGGGTCATAGTCCTTGTCGAAATCCCCAAAGAGGGAGGTGCAGTAGATGCGATTGCCCCGGGTCAGGTTGACGGAACGCACGTCGGGTACGGTCGCCACCTGCTGGCGCAGCAGCAGCGCGACATCATCACAGGACTTACCCAGCTCAGGCTTGACCGCCATTGCCGCCTGATGGGCGTTATCCAGCATGTGGTCAAACTTGTCACGGGCCTGGTGCAATCGGGCATTTGCATCAGTGCTCATATCGCTCGTCGTTTGCCAGCCGATGATGCTGGCGCCAAGCAGCAGGATCACCAGGAAAGCAAGGCAAGACAAGACCCCGCGCATGAGCTGCTGGCGCAATTTGAAGCGGCGAAAAGGCATTGTTATCCCCAAGGCGATGACGAAAAAGGCGACAATGATACTGGTTTGAATCTGCCTTGTAACTCGGCTATTGACCAGATGCAAATATAAATAATTGCATCAATAATAAGCTGCTCCATCCAAGGCTCAATCTCGGCTAGCCAGGAGTGACGGTTGCACTCTTCGATCCCTGCCACCTTACTAACAAAAAAGAGCCCCGAAGGACTCTTTTCTATGCCGAGGATGAGAGGGACTCAGGCTCGCAGGGATTTCTCTGCCCGGGAGATACCACAAACCCCGGAACGGACCACTTCGATGATCTCGTTGGTCTGGGCCGCCGTCTTGATGAAGGCATCCAGCTTCTCGCTGGTGCCCACCAGCTGGACAGTGTACTGATCCGGGGTCACGTCAACTATCTGACCACGGAAGATATCCGCCAGCCGCTTGAGTTCATCCCGGGTACCACCAATGGCACGGGCCTTGACCAGCGCAATCTCTCGCTCTATGTGCTCCCCTTCGCTCAAATCGCACACCTTGAGCACATCCACCAGCTTGTGAAGTTGCTTCTGGATCTGCTCGAGCACCCGCTCGTCACCCATAGTCACTATGGTCATGCGCGACAGGGTGGGATCCTCGGTGGGGGCCACCGTCAGGGTCTCGATGTTGTAGCCACGCTGGGAGAAGAGGCCCACCACACGACTCAAAGCACCGGACTCGTTTTCCAACAGAACGGAAATAATATGTCTCATCAGGTTCTCTCCGTCTTGCTCTGCCACATCTCATCGACGGCGGGCTCCACCAGTACGACCGAAATAA
Organism: Aeromonas molluscorum 848; assembly: GCF_000388115.1. Classification (GTDB taxonomy): domain Bacteria; phylum Pseudomonadota; class Gammaproteobacteria; order Enterobacterales; family Aeromonadaceae; genus Aeromonas; species Aeromonas molluscorum. The sequence continues at coordinate 13,617 of NZ_AQGQ01000048.1, read as the reverse complement.
TATTTTCCATCGTCAGGTCCTCTCCGTCTTGCTCAGCCACATTTCATCCATGGCACCAAACTTGATCTGCATCGGATAGACGTGCTCATCGGGGTCGACCGAGATATCCATGAACACCAGCCGATCCTTCATGGCGAAGGCCTTCTCCATGGCGCTCTCCAGCTCAGCCGGGTCGCTCACTGCGATGCCGACGTGGCCATAGGCCTCCGCCAGTTTGACGAAGTCCGGCAGGGATTCCATGTAGGAGTGACTGTGACGGCCGCCGTAGAACATCTTCTGCCACTGCTTGACCATACCTAAGGCACGGTTGTTGATGGAGATGATCTTGATGGGCACCCCGTACTGCATGCAGGTGGAGAGTTCCTGGATGTTCATCTGCACGGAACCGTCACCGGTCACGCAACACACCACCGCCCCCGGGTTGGCAAACTGGACGCCCATGGCGGCCGGAATGCCGAAGCCCATGGTGCCCAGGCCCCCAGAGTTGATCCATTGGCGCGGCTTAGCAAAGGGATAATAAAGGGCGGCGAACATCTGATGCTGGCCGACGTCAGAGGCAACGAAGGCCTGCCCCTTGGTCACCTTGTAGAGTGTCTCTATCACCTGCTGTGGCTTGATCAGGGTGGGGTGGGTTTCGTAGGCCAGACAGTTGCGCGAACGCCACTGATCAATCTGACTCCACCAATCTTCCATCGCCTGCTTGTCAGTGTCGAAGCCACACTCGCCTATCACATCCAGCATCTGCTGCAACACGGTTTCTACCGAGCCAACGATAGGCACATGGGCCTGCACCGTCTTGGAGATGGAGGTGGGATCTATATCGATGTGCACTATGGTCGCATTGGGACAGAACTTGGCCACGTTGTTGGTGACACGGTCATCGAAGCGGGCACCCACGGCGAAGATAAGATCCGCATTGTGCATGGTTTTATTCGCTTCGAAGGTGCCGTGCATCCCCAGCATGCCCACGAATTGCTTGTGAATACCGGAGAAAGCCCCCAGCCCCATCAAGGTAGTGGTGACCGGCAGATTGAGTAGCTCGGCCAGCTTGGTTACCAGCTGGTCCGCGTTGGCATTGATGGCGCCGCCACCCACATACATGACCGGACGCTGGGCATCGGCCAGCAGCTTGGCCGCCCGCTTGATCTGGCCCTTGTGCCCGGCCTTGGTCGGGTTGTAGGAGCGCAGGGAGACAGACTCGGGATACTGATAGGGGAATTTCTCTTTCGGGTTCTGCACGTCTTTGGGCAGATCCACCACCACGGGCCCCGGGCGGCCAGTTGCGGCAATATAGTAGGCCTTCTTGATGGCGTCGGGGATCTCGCTCGCCGTCTTGCACAGGAAGCTGTGCTTCACCACAGGACGGGAGATACCGATCATGTCGGTCTCCTGGAACGCATCCTCTCCAATCATGGTGGTCGGTACCTGGCCGGACAGGATCACCAAGGGAATGGAGTCCATGTAGGCGGTGGCGATACCGGTAATGCAGTTGGTCGCTCCCGGGCCCGAGGTCACCAGCACAGTGCCCACCTTGCCGGTGGAACGTGCGTAACCATCTGCCATGTGTACTGCCGCCTGCTCGTGACGTACCAGTACATGTTCCATCTTGCCGTTTTCGAAGAGGGCGTCGTAGATGTCGAGCACTGAGCCACCGGGGTAGCCGAACACATGCTCAACCCCCTGATCCTCCAGCGCACGTACCACCATCTGAGCGCCTGATAACATCTCCATGATAAAGCCCTCCAGGCTTTGCTCCGTTTAGCAATTCTATCGACGGCTCCGCTGCTTCCCGGCACCACCCGGTCTGCCTGTTACTTGTTATGGATCAGACGGAGTGAGTACGGAGCGCGATAGTTGAAAAATAGGGTTTGTCCATCATACCCCCACAAAAGGGGGTGAAAAACCAAGTTAACCCGCTTCCCCCGGCTTGTCCACGGCTTTATCTGACAATAACAGTCATAAATTTCAAACAGATATTAACATTTAGTGAGTGGGTCGAAAAAAATGGCATCATTGGCTGGGTATGTCGCAGTGACCTAGTGGATCCTGCTAAAGAGGAATTTATTGGCAGGGGAATGCCCATCCCACCGGGATGGGCATTAGAGGGGATTACCTAGGGATTGTCCTCCGGTTCGGCCAACCAGATCTGCTGATCAGGGTCAGTCTCCTCGCAGACGGAGATACTGACACCCATATCAAGCAACTCATGGAGAGTCAGACCATCTGCCAGGTTCATCACTTCACCGTTTTCATTGGTAAAACGCATCTTGCTTATCCTCAGCTAGGGGTCACTCATCAGTCTAGCTTATGGAAGTGTCAACACCGCCCGAACAGTGAACTCTGGCCATGGCTGCCAGCCATGAGCCTCGTTGATGAACTATTTGACACTGCCAAGCTGAGATAACCAGGTCGTGCCAATGGACTCCCCTCCTTCCAGCTCGCTCAGCCGATCGCCAACCTCTTCTGGAAAGAGCGCCTTGGCCCAGAGCCGCCGGGACAAGCTGGCCAACGTCTCCTCGGCCCCCTGAGCTAACCAGAGCGCCAGGGCCGTCGCTACATCCGGATAGAGTATCGGCCCAGGCTGTGGCGCATCGAGCCAGTTGCGCACGGCATTGGCATCCAGGCTGTCCATCAGCTGCGCCAGTCCCATCAGCTCCAAGGTCTTGCCGTTCGTCAGTTGTTCGAACTGGCCACCAAGGGGTTTGACCAGCAGCTTCTTGCCCAGGGTCAGCGCCTCCGATGCAAGCTCGAAGCCAGCATTGGAGATGACACCGCGACAACCACAGAGCTGGGCCTTGAAGCCATCCCTGGCCGGTGGCTCGAAGCGGATGTTGCGCCACTGGGTAGTCGTGGTCACCCCGGAGTGGAAACAGACGAACCGATGCTGGCTAAACCGTGACAACAAGGCAGCGATGGCATCTTGCTGCTCGAAGGGCAGGTAGACCAGGATGCTGTGATTGTCAGGGGTCGGACGCATGGCATCGACGATAGGGGGTAATAAAGGGAAACCAAAGTGGAACCAGTGCAGCCCCAGCGATTGCTGGACAGGGGCATAGTGGCGCATCAGCTGCTGGCTGAGTCGGTTCTCGCCCCAACGGGGGACTGGCCAATGGAAGCTGGCCTGATGGCTGATGCTGAGGCTCGGCACTCCTTGCCGACGCGCAGCATGCGCAGTCAGGGGCTCGAAGTCACTGATGACAAGGTCATAGCGGCCACAATCCAGCCTCTTGAGATCCTGCCAGAAGCGTATTGGTGCCAGCTGGCGCACCGTGATCCAGGGGCTGACCTGCCCTTCCCGGGTGACGAAGCTGAGCCCCCCGAAGCTGCGATAGTCGCCGAAGGCCTCCATCTCGAAGTAACCATCACGAGCACGGCCACTGAATAGGTAATCTACCTCTATCCCCTGCGCGGCCAAGGCCCGTGCCAGGGTGCGACTGCGACTGATATGACCATTGCCCGTGCCCTGAACCCCGAACAGTATTTTCATCCCTGGCCCCAGCCCAGAGCCAGGCTGGCACAGCTGACCCCCAGCAGGGCACCAGCGAGCAGATCGCTGCCATAGTGCACACCCAGCAGCAACCGCGAGGCCGCCACCATGCCAGCCCAGGCAAACAGTGAGCCGGCCCATTCGGGGTAGCTTGCCGCCAACACAGTCGCCATCAGGAAAGCGGCCGCAGTGTGGCCCGAGGGCAGGCTATAGCGATCGGAGGGGGTGATGAAGACCGGTAACCCGCTGGGACGAGCCCGTTTCAAGCTGTTCTTGAGTAGCAGATAGAGAGGCAGTTCCAGGGCAAAGGCGAACAGCGACGTCTCCACCGCCCCCTGGCCGCGCGCACCTTGCTGCCAAAGCAGCAGGGCCAGCAACAGATAGAGGGGGCCATCGCCACTGTGGGAAACGATGCGACTGACTCGGGCCAGTGTTCGATTATAGGGATGAAGCAAGCAGAGCTGACACACCCGCAGATCCCATTGCTGGATTTTATTCATCACCCTGGCCTCCTCATTATCCTTGAGTACCAGATTGAGGCGCTGGTATGACAAACAGGTGAATAGGGAGTAACAGATTAATGAAAAAGGGCCCTGGGGCCCTTTTTCATCATGGTGATCTCGAATGCATTAGTTCAGATTGGGGCGCAGGCCAGACTCCATCAGGCGGCAGTTGTGGTTCGCCAGTCGGGCCATGAACTGTTCATCAACCTTGAGACCAAATACCTGCTCATAGAGCTCCTTCATCACGAAGGGCTGCCACATCATGCTGAGGAAGGAGACCTTCAGCATCTCGGGATCCGCATCGGCATTGAGTTCGCCGTTATCCTTCATGGACGCCAGCAGGGCGTCAAACTGAGGCATTTGCCGCTCCAGGAGACGGTTCAGGACAAAATCCCGTCCCGGGCTCTTCTCACTGGATAAGGCACTGGAGATGGCAGAGGTCAGTTCGCTGTTTGGCGCCATCACCTGATAGTAGGTGCTGAGCAGATCGTTGAGACTGCGGTGGCTGCCCTCATCTTGCCAAGCTTGTTCCAGCGGCTCGGCGACATCCCCCAGCACCGCCTGATAGAGACCCTCTTTGCTACCGAAGTAGTAATGGATCATTGCCAGGTTGGAGCCTGCTCGCTCGGCAATCTCACGGGTGGTGACCTTGCTGTAAGGAGTGCTCAAGAAGCGCTCTCGAGCAGCTGCGAGCAACTTGTCACGAATGTCAGAACGTCCAACCGGACGACCGGGTCTACGTTTTTCCATGAAATACCTCGAATGAATGCGCGAAAGGCTGATAAGTCGATACGTTTGTGCAGCTGATCGAGTACAGCAGGAATGACCGGATAATCGAGCAAGGACCGAACATGGGACAAGGAAATTTGCACTCCTTTACAATTCGATTAAATAACGCAGGGGATCCCATGGGTAAAGTCAGGTTGACACAGGATAAAAAACTCGATATTGGTAAAGCATGTCTGACTGGAAGGATTGTTCACCTCATGGGTATTGCCGCTCAACGACTACTAAGCTCCCTAATCGCGACATGTCGCGCGGGAACCTTGTAGCCGGGCTCAGGCAAAGCCGGTCATTACAAAAACCCGTGCAACCTGCACGGGTTTTTTTATGCCAATAGCAGGATGCACACCAAAGCACTTAGGAAGAGGGAAAACAGATGTCAAATCGAGTGATCATATTCGATACCACCTTGCGTGATGGTGAGCAGGCATTGGCGGCCAGTCTGACGGTCAAGGAGAAGCTGCAGATAGCCCTGGCCCTGGAGCGGCTCGGTGTCGACGTCATGGAAGTGGGTTTCCCCGTCTCCTCCCCGGGCGACTTCAACTCGGTGCAGACCATAGCCCGCCACATCAAAGACAGCCGAGTCTGCGCCCTGGCCCGGGCCCTGCCCAAAGACATAGATGCCGCCGGGGAAGCCTTGAAAGCCGCAGAGGCGTTTCGTATCCACACCTTCATCTCCACCTCCTCCATCCATGTTCAGAGCAAGCTGAAAAAGAGTTTCGAAGATGTACTGGAAATGGGTATCAGCGCGGTCAAGCATGCCCGCCGTTACACGGACGATGTAGAGTTCTCCTGCGAGGATGCGGGCCGCACTCCGATCGACAACCTGTGCCGCATGGTCGAGGCCACCATCAAAGCTGGCGCCCGCACCATCAATATCCCGGATACCGTGGGTTATACGGTGCCGACCGAGTTCTCCGGCATCATCCAGACCCTGTTCAACCGGGTGCCCAACATCGACCAGGCCATCATCTCGGTGCACTGCCACGACGATCTGGGCCTGTCGGTGGCGAACTCCATCGGTGCCATCCAGGTGGGTGCCCGCCAGATAGAGTGCACCATCAACGGCATCGGCGAGCGGGCCGGCAACTGCTCCCTGGAAGAGGTGGCGATGATCCTGAAGACCCGCGCCGATTTGCTCGGGGTACACACCAACATCCGCCACAACGAGATCCACCGCACCAGCACGCTCGTCAGTCAAATTTGCAACATGCCGGTGCAGCCGAACAAGGCCATCGTCGGCGCCAACGCCTTCTCCCACAGCTCCGGCATTCATCAGGACGGCGTGCTCAAGGCCAAGAACACCTACGAGATCATCACCCCCGAGAGCATTGGCCTGACCCAGAACAGCCTTAACATGACCTCTCGCTCCGGTCGCCACGTCATCAAGCACCGCATGGAGACCATGGGCTACGCCGAGAGCAGCTATGATCTCGACCATCTCTACGACAGATTCCTCACCCTGGCCGACAAGAAGGGGCAGGTATTTGACTATGACCTGGAGGCGCTGGCCTTCTTCAGCCAGATCCACGAAGAACCTGAACACTTCAAGCTGGAATACCTGGGCGTGCAGAGCGGCAGCTCGGTACTGGCCACAGCGTCAGTCAAGCTGAAGGTAGGTCAGGAGACCATCAGTGAAGCCGCCACCGGCAATGGTCCTGTCGATGCCGTCTACCAGTGCATCAACCGCATCACCGGTTACGAAATTCGCATCGACAAATATGAACTCAAAGGCAAGGGTGAGGGTAAGAACGCCCTCGGTCAGGTCGACATAGTGGCCGAATACAAGGGACGCAAGTTCCACGGCATGGGCCTTGCCACCGATATCATCGAGTCCTCGGCCCAGGCGCTGATCCATGTGATCAACAGCATCTGGCGCGCCGATCAGGTCGCCGAGCAGATGGGACGCAATAACAATATCAAGACGGAGACAGTATGAGCAGTTATCGGATCGCAGTATTGCCAGGTGACGGCATTGGCCCGGAAGTGATGGCCGAGGCTATCAAGGTGCTGGACAAGGTGCAGGCCAAGTTTGGCTTCTCCCTCGCCTATGACCGCCATGACGTGGGGGGCATCGCCATCGACAACCACGGCTCTCCCCTGCCCCAGGGCACCCTCGATGGGTGCGAAGCAGCCGACGCCGTGCTGTTTGGCTCGGTGGGCGGCCCCAAATGGGAGCATTTGCCGCCACAGAGCCAACCGGAACGTGGCGCCCTGCTGCCTCTGCGTGCCCACTTCAAGCTGTTCTGCAACCTGCGTCCGGCCCGTATCTACACCGGATTGGAGCAGTTCTCTCCCCTGCGTGCCGACATCTCGGATCGCGGCTTCGACATCGTCTGCGTGCGTGAACTGACCGGCGGCATCTACTTTGGTCACCCCAAGGGTCGCGAGGGCGAAGGTGCCCACGAGAAGGCATTCGACACCGAGGTCTACCACCGCTTCGAGATAGAGCGTATCGCTCACCTTGCCTTCCAGGCGGCAAGAGTGCGCCGCAGCAAGGTCACTTCCATCGACAAGGCCAACGTGCTCGCCTCCTCCATACTGTGGCGCGAGGTGGTGACGCAAGTCGCCCACTCCTACCCGGACGTTGCCCTCAGTCACATGTATATCGACAACGCCACCATGCAGCTCATCAAGGATCCGTCCCAGTTCGACGTGCTGCTCTGCTCCAACCTGTTTGGCGACATTCTCTCCGACGAGTGCGCCATGATCACCGGCTCCATGGGACTGCTCCCCTCCGCCAGCCTGAACGACGCCGGTTTCGGCCTGTTCGAACCAGCAGGCGGATCTGCGCCGGACATCGCAGGCAAAGGGATCGCCAATCCCATCGCCCAGATCCTCTCCGCCGCCCTGATGCTGCGCTACAGCCTCAAGCAGGAAGAAGCGGCCCTGGCCATTGAAAAGGCCGTGGCAGAGGCCCTGGCCGAAGGTTACTTCACCGCCGATCTGCATCAGGCCGATGCCCATCATCCGGTGCAGAGCACGGCCTCCATGGGCTCCCAGATAGCCGCGCGCATCTAAACATCAGGAAGGAGTGAGCAAGATGGCAAAGACCCTCTATCAGAAAGTATTCGACGCCCATGTGGTCCGTGAAGTCGCAGGCGAAACGCCGCTCATCTATATCGACCGCCACCTGGTACACGAAGTGACCAGCCCGCAGGCGTTTGATGGCCTGCGCGCCATGAACCGCCCGCTGCGGCGCCCGGACTTGACCTGGGCAACCATGGATCACAACGTCTCCACCACCACCAAGGACATCGCCGCCTCCGGCGAGATGGCCCGCATCCAGATGGAAACACTTGCAGCCAACTGCAAGGAGTTCGGTGTTCGTCTCTACGATCTCAACCACAAGTATCAGGGCATAGTCCACGTGATGGGGCCTGAGCTGGGTATCACCCTGCCTGGCACCACCATCGTCTGCGGCGACTCCCACACCGCCACCCACGGCGCCTTCGGCTCCCTGGCATTCGGTATCGGCACCTCGGAAGTCGAGCATGTGATGGCCACCCAGACCCTGAAGCAGGGCCGGGCCAAGACCATGCGCATTTCGGTCAACGGCAAGCTGGCGGAGGGCATCAGCGCCAAGGACGTGGTGCTGGCCATCATAGGCAAGGTCGGCCATGCCGGTGGTACCGGCTACGTGGTGGAATTCGCTGGCGAGGCCATTGCGGGCCTCTCCATGGAAGGGCGGATGACGGTGTGCAACATGGCCATCGAGCTGGGTGCCAAGGCGGGCATGATAGCCCCCGACCAGACCACCATCGACTACATCCGTGGCAAGGAGTTCGCCCCCAAGGGTGAATCACTGGATCAGGCCATCGCCTACTGGCTGAGCCTCAAGAGCGACCAGGGCGCCCACTTCGATGCCGAAGTGATCCTCGATGGCGCCGATATCGCCCCGCAGGTCACCTGGGGTACCAACCCGGGCCAGGTGATTGCCGTCAATGACCCCATTCCGGATCCGGACTCCTTCACCGATCTGATGGAACAACAGTCCGCCCGCAAGGCGCTCGCCTACATGGACCTGCAACCGGGCCAGAAGCTCACAGATGTCGCCATCGACAAGGTGTTCATCGGTTCCTGTACCAACAGCCGCATCGAGGATCTGCGTGCCGCCGCCGCCATCGCCCGTGGCCGCAAAGTCGCCGCTGGCGTACAAGCGCTGGTGGTACCTGGCTCCGAACAGGTGAAGGCCCAGGCCGAAGCCGAGGGTCTGGACAAGATCTTCCTCGAGGCTGGCTTCGAGTGGCGTCTTCCTGGCTGTTCCATGTGTCTGGCCATGAACAACGACCGGCTGCAACCGGGGGAGCGCTGCGCCTCCACCAGCAACCGCAACTTCGAAGGGCGTCAGGGCCGTGCCGGCCGCACCCATCTGGTGAGCCCGGCCATGGCCGCCGCCGCCGCCGTCACCGGTCGCTTTGCCGACATTCGCGCACTGTAAGAGGAAATAGCGATGACAGGATTCAAACAACATAAAGGGATCGTCGTCCCCCTCGACAGCGCCAACGTCGACACCGACGCCATCATTCCCAAGCAGTTTTTGCAGAAGGTCAACCGCATCGGTTTTGGCAAGCACCTTTTCCACGACTGGCGCTTCCTCGATGATGCGGGCCAGCGGCCCAATCCCGAGTTCGTGCTCAACCAGCCGCGCTATGCCGGTGCCAGCATCTTGCTGGCCCGGGAAAACTTCGGCTGCGGTTCGAGCCGTGAGCACGCCCCCTGGGCACTGGCGGATTACGGCTTTAAAACCCTGATCGCCTCAAGCTTTGCCGATATCTTCTATGGCAACGCTATCAACAACGGTCTGGTACCTGTTCGGTTGAAAGAAGAGGAGGTGGATGTCCTGTTCCAGCTGGTTGCCACACAGCCGGGCATCGAAATCGAGGTGGATCTGGAAGCCAATCAGGTGCGTGCCGGTGAGCTCAGCTTTGGTTTCGAGATCGACGAGTTTCGTCGCTATTGCCTGCTCAACGGACTGGATGCCATCGGCCTGACCCTGCAGCACGAGGCCACCATCAGCGCCTTCGAAGCCAAACAACCGAGCTGGATCTGAGTCCGGATACCATGGACCGCAAACAGGCCAGCCGGCACTGAACGCGGTAATATAAACGGGGAGCCTTGGCTCCCCGTTTGTTTGGCCATTCCAACCTCATAGGAGACGATGACCCCCGATGAGCAGACCCCCCTTCGTTTTGACATGGAGACTCGCCCTGCTGTTGAGCCTGAGCGGCGCAGATCAGGTTCTCGCGGCCCAAAGCCACTTTATCAACAGTGCAGGTCTGCTCAATGTGGGCTGGCAGGACAACAAGGGGGAGCCCCAGCAGCTCAGCTATCAACTGGCCGCCGGCGCCTTGCCGCCACTGATTACCTATCGCCCGGCGCGGATGCAAGAAGAGATCTGGCAGAGCCTGCTACGCGAGGCGAATGACCAGTTCCCCGAGGTACAGTTCTCCCTCGCAAGGCCCGCATTCGAACTGAGCCTCAAAAGTCGCCATCAGGATAAGGCACAAGCGGCCATGGCCTGGGTGAAGACACGCCGCGCCGAACTGGAGCAGGCATGGCTACGGCAATACTACTTCCAGTACTTCATCCCACCCGATGGCAGCAGAGCCATCAAGCAGGATCATGTGCGCATTGCCCTTGAGAGCCGCAGCGAACTCGCCCCCCTTGCCGATTTGCTCAAACAAAGTGGCGCCACCGAGTTGGAGGCCTATCAGAACACCACGGCATGGGTGCTCGATTTTGTACAGAATATCCCCTACCTGCTGCTCGATGAACCCAGTGGCCGGGGCGGACGGGGTTTGCTGACTCCCCGTCAGGTGCTGGAGCAAAATAGTGGTGACTGCGACAGCAAGGTGACCCTGATGGTCGCATTGCTGGCGCAGCTCTTTCCCGAACTTCCCCAGATCATGGTGTTCGTCCCGGGCCATGCCCTGCTTGGCGTCGCTCTGCCCGTCCAGAGCAACCAGGAGAGCCTGATGTGGGAGGGACAACGCTATCTGTTGATGGAGCCCACCGGTCCAGCCGAGTTGCCCCCCGGCCAGTTGGCAACGAGCAGCAAGGTTCTGGTGGACAGTGGCCAGTTGAGTATTCAGGCGGTACGCACCGAGGAGGTCGGGGGATAGCGGGGTCGATGGGGTCACTGCATGTCGATCCGGCTTTCGCGCTGCCAGCAGACCGGCGAGGGATGACGAAACGCCCGACTGGCGGGCGCAACGTCAACTGATGGGCAGGAACGCCACCGCCAGCAATGTGCCCTCTTCCGCATCCAGCTCTCGCAGGATGCGCGCCTGGGCCTCGAACGGCGGCAACAGGTTGCTGTGAGTGGCCAGGCTGACCCGGATCGGCAGGCCGAGATCCAGGCTATGTTCGTTGACCAAGATACCCATGCCAGTGGCGCTGAGATCCCGGCAGATCCCCATCAGCACGGCATCGCCCTGATAGAGGGTGATAGGGGCATTGATAATCATGCGCTGGAAGGCGCGCCTTTCCTTGGTACTGATGATCACGCAGAACTCCTCTCTCGACGGGGGCTTGGCCCAACACACGATTGTGCTGGCCTGCCCCCCAGAAGGTTAATACAATGCGACTCCTTGCTCAAACGGGGTGCGCCCAGGCGCTGAGATGATACCCGTGAACCTGATCCAGATAATGCTGGCGGAGGAATTTGAGGCACGAGACGCACAGCGTCTCCTCATCCGTCGGCACCTCACAGGAGTGCCATAGATGAAAACCATTCTGACTGCCGCCACAGGGCTGCTGATCTCCGTCGCCGCCAGCGCAGCCTCGCCCCAGACCCTCACCATCTATACCTATGACTCTTTCGCCTCCGAGTGGGGGCCGGGCCCCAAGATCAAGCAAGCCTTCGAGCAGCAGTGTGCTTGCACCCTCAATCTTGTTCCCCTCGAAGACGGGGTCGCCATCCTCAACAGATTGCGCCTCGAGGGGGGCCACGGCAAGGCGGATCTGGTGCTGGGACTTGATGATGCGCTGGTCGCAGAGGCCAAGAAGAGCGGCCTCTTTGCCAAGCATCATACCGATTTGAGCGCCCTCAATGTGCCAGGCGGATGGCAAGACGACACCTTCGTCCCCTATGACTACGGCTACTTCGCCTTCGTTTACAACAAAGACCAACTCAAACAGCCCCCCAGAAGCCTGAAGGAGCTGGTCGAGCGCCCGGATCTCAAGGTGATCTATCAGGATCCGCGCACCTCCACCCCGGGGCAAGGATTGATGCTGTGGATGAGATCCGTCTACGGGGATGAGGCACCTGCGGCCTGGGCCCTGCTTGCCAAGAAGACAGTCACCGTCACCAAGGGCTGGTCCGAGGCCTATGGCATGTTCATGGATGGCGAAGCTGACATGGTGCTCTCCTACACCACCTCCCCCGCCTATCATCTGATTGCCGAGCAGAAGAGCCAGTATCAGGCTGCCGCTTTTGCCGAGGGGCACTATCGTCAGGTCGAGGTGGCCGCCAAGCTGGCGGGCGCCAAGCAAGACAAGTTGGCGGATGCGTTCCTGCAGTTCATGGTTAGCCCCGCCTTCCAGCAGGTGATCCCGACCGGTAACTGGATGTATCCGGTGATCAATACCGAATTGCCCAAGGGCTTCGAGCAGATGATGACCCCGGCCAAGACCCTGAGCTTCTCCTCTGATGAGGTGGCGAGCAAGCGCAAGGGCTGGATCCGCGAGTGGCTGCAAGCCGTCACTCAGTGAATCAGACCCGCTCCTATTGGTGGCTACCGGGTCTTGGTGCCACCAGTCTCATCTTGCTGTTAGCCCTGGGGCCCCTGCTGGCACTGCTATGGCAGGCGGGAACCCTCTCCCTCTCCAGCCTGCTCGCAGATCCCTATCTGCGCCATGTACTGGGTTTCAGTCTGGGACAGGCGTTGCTCTCCACACTGCTGAGCCTGGGTCTTGCCATTCCAGTGGCCCGCGCCCTGGCACGGCGTCGCTTCCCCGGCCGTCGCCTGCTGCTCAAACTGTTCGGCCTATCTCTGGTATTGCCAGTCATCATCGCCATCTTCGGCATAGTGGCTGTACATGGCCGCCAGGGCTGGCTGCCTCAGCTGTTGCGTGCTCTCGGCCTGGATCCTGGCAACTATCTGTACGGCCTGTTTGGCATCTTGCTGGCCCACGTCTTCTTCAACATGCCCCTGGCGGCCCGCTTGCTGCTGCAGAGCCTGGAAACCATCCCCGAATCGAGCTGGCGTCTGGCCAGCCAGCTGGGCATGCGCTCCTCACACATCTTCCGCTTGCTGGAGTGGCCGCTCATGCGCGCCGCCTTGCCTGGACTGGCCAGTCTCATCTTCATGCTCTGCTTTACCAGCTTTACCACAGTGCTGGCTCTGGGGGGCGGCCCCAAATCCACGACCCTGGAAGTCGCCATCTATCAGGCACTGCGCTTCGACTTTGATCTCGCCACAGCCGGGGGACTGGCCCTGATGCAACTGCTGTTGACCGCCGCGCTCCTGTTGCTGCAACACAAGCTGCAGACCAGTCCTGCCAGCCGAGTCAGTCGGATACGTACTTGCCTGCGCCCGGACCGCCTGCAACCAGGCACACTGTGGGTCGACAGCCTGGTGCTGCTGCTTGGTACTGGCATCTTCCTGCCACCGCTGCTGGCCATACTGGTTGCCGGGCTCAATCCAGCCTTGTTCACGGCGCTCACCTCACCGCTTGTGGCAAGCCGCGGGTCATTCTCTGCTTATCGCCATCGGGCGCCGGCCTGTTTCGCCACCCCTGCTCGGCTGCGCCCTACTGCTCACCAGTCGCCATCTCAAAGGTGCGCAAGCGCAGGCGCCGCGCGCCCGCACTCTGGGGAAAGCCCAGCGGGCGCCATGA
>NZ_AQGQ01000047.1 GCF_000388115.1 Aeromonas molluscorum 848 | reverse complement strand
GTGGCCTGAAAATGGCTGCCATGGCGGCGGCTCCCGAAGCGGCCGATGCCAGCTACGAGCAGCAGGAGATCAGCATCACAGACAATGTGGAGGCTGTATTCCTGATCGATTGAGTCGGCTCATTCAGCGCAACAAATAAAAAGGGCTCCCATAGGAGCCCTTTTTCATGGCGTTGCAGGCTGATGCTCAGTGCAGGATCCGGGCACGCAGTGTGCCGTTGATCTCTTTGAGTTTGGTCAGGGCCTTCTCGCTGTGCTCAGTCTCCACATCGATCACCACATAACCAATCTCGCTGCTGGTTTGCAGGTATTGACCGGCGATGTTGATCCCCTCTTCGGCGAAGATCTGGTTGATCTGGTTCATGACCCCAGGCTGGTTGCGGTGAATGTGCAACAGGCGGCTGGAGCCTTTGTGACCGGGCAGGGAGACTTCCGGGAAGTTGACGGCGGAGAGGGTGGAGCCGTTGTCCGAGTACTTGACCAGCTTGCTGGCCACTTCCAGGCCGATATTCTCCTGGGCTTCCTGGGTCGAGCCACCGATGTGCGGGGTGAGCAGCACATTGTCCAGGCCGCGCAGCGGGGTGATGAACTCTTCATCGTTGGATTTTGGCTCGCTTGGGAAGACGTCGATCGCGGCGCCACTCAAATGACCGCTCTTGAGGACATCGGCCAGGGCATCGATGTCAACCACAGTGCCGCGTGATGCGTTGATCAAGATGGCGCCCGGTTTCATCATGCGCAGTTGCTCGGCGCCGATCAGATCCTGAGTGGAGGCGGTCTCTGGCACGTGCAGACTGATGACGTCAGACATGTTGAGCAGCTCTGCCATGCTAGGTACCTGGATGGCATTGCCCAGGGAGAGCTTGTTCTCGATGTCGTAGTAGTAGACCTTGAGACCGATACTCTCGGCGATGATGCCAAGCTGGGTACCAATGTGGCCATAACCTATGATGCCGAGTTTCTTGCCACGCGCTTCTACCGAGCGGTTGGCCAGCTTTTCCCACACACCCCGATGGCACTTGGCATTCTTCTCGGGAATACCGCGCATCAGCAGCAGTATTTCGCCCAATACCAGTTCGGCGACCGAACGGGTGTTGGAGAAAGGCGCGTTGAAGACGGGAATGCCTCTTAGCTCTGCGGCTTTCAGATCAACCTGATTGGTACCGATGCAGAAGCAGCCGATGGCAAACAGCTTCTGGGCGGCATCCAGCACCTTGTCGGTGAGCTGGGTGCGAGAGCGCAGACCGACGAAGTGGACATCACGGATCCGCTCGATCAGATCCTCTTCGCTCAGGGAGGTTTTCAGGTAATCCACATTGGTGTAACCAGCGGCCCGGAAGGTCTCTACCGTGTTGGGGTGTACCCCCTCCAGCAGCAGTACCTTGATCTTATCCTTGTCGAGCGAGAACTTGACGGTCATGGCGATCCCTCTAAATCAGTGCAGGTATGGTGTGTGAAGAAAACCGTAAAGTAGCAAAAACAACAGGCAGAGGGAATATTTGTGACGAAAGTCAAATTCTTTGAAGTTATCAACGATAGTTGCAAGTCGTTGATGGCAAGGGACTGACAGACAATAAAAAACGGCGCCATCAGGCGCCGTTATCGATGTCATCACCCGATTATTGGGTGATGACGCCATCGGGCGTACCGATCAGTACTACGTCCGCGCCGCGGTGAGCGAACAGTCCGTTGGTGACGACGCCAACGATGGCATTGAGCTGGCTTTCCAGACCCTTGGCATCGGTGATGGCCATGCCTTTGACGTCCAGTATGTCGTTGCCATTGTCGGTGATGACGCCTTCACGCCAGACCGGATTGCCACCGAGCTTGCGGATCTCCCGTGCCACGTACTCGCGGGCCATGGGGATCACCTCGACCGGCAGCGGGAATTTACCCAGCACGTCCACAGTCTTGGTGTTGTCGATGATGCAGATGAACTTGTCAGCCACGGCGGAGACGATCTTTTCCCGGGTGAGGGCAGCGCCACCGCCCTTGATCATGTCGCGACTGGCATTGATCTCGTCGGCGCCATCCACATAGACGGAGAGGGCGTCGATGTCGTTGAGGTCAAACACCTGGATGCCGAAGCCCTTGAGGCGCTCGGTGGAGGCCACGGAGCTGGAGACGGCCCCTTTGATCTCACCCTTCATGGTCGCCAGGGCGTCGATAAAGTGGTTGACGGTGGAGCCGGTGCCTACGCCGACTATGGTGCCGGGCACTACGTATTTGAGCGCAGCCCAGCCGGCCGCCTTCTTCATGTCATCTTGGGTCATGGTAGATCCTTAGGGGAAAAAGCGGGCGCATTATAGCCAAGAGTGCTCCCGGGGGCGACAGTGTCGCTCACGTTATGAGGATAAAAAACACAAGATGTAAATCGTTTGCCTGTTTGTTGGGCAAACTGCCGCCCATGTCGTTGGGAAAGGTCGATGGGGGAGGTGGTGGGGACCCAGGCGCCCCACGCAACTCATGCAGCTCATGCAGCTCATGCCTTGTGGGTCGCTGGCATCATGACTCTGGCGGGCAAGCTCAGCTCACCTCAAAGCGCCAGCGTCTGCTCGGGGTAAGGATCTCCGGCAGTGGCACGTCCCAGCTCTGGCAGGGAATGGCGTCGACTTGCTGGCAGTCATGGGCGATGCCCAACGGCTTGGGTCCCAATCTGTGCTGTTGCCAGGCGGCCAGGGTGCGATCGTAATAGCCGCCCCCCATGCCGAGCCGGTTGCCTGTCTCATCGAAGGCAACCAGAGGCGTGCAGATGATATCCAGGTTGGTGTGGGGCAAAACCTGCAGCACATCGAGCTCGGGTTCGGCGATGCCAAAGCGGTTCTGGGTCATGGGGCTGGTCGCCGTATAACGCAAAAAGAGGAGGTGGCCCGGGTTGAAGGGGTGTAGCACCGGCAGATAGACCTCCTTGCGCTGCGCCCAGAGCCAGTGGATGAGTGGCAGGGTACTGAGTTCACCGTCGTTGGCAAGGTAGAGGGCGATGCGCTTGGCGGCAAGCATACCAGGATGCTGCTGGCACTGCGCCAGCAGTTGCTGCGCCGCGATCTGTTGCTCGGTCTGGCTCAGGGCGCGTCTGCGCTGGCGAATGAGTTGGCGCAGGGATTGTCTGTCCGACATGGGGGGCTCCGGGTTGGATTGAGTGCTTCTACCTTAACAAGGGGAATGCATGGGGCAAACGATCAGCGCCAAAAAAGCCGGGCACTGGGCCCGGCTTGGCGGAGGGTTGGGCTCAATCTCTGCGCAGTTGATGCTTGATAAAGACGGCAGCCAGGGCAGACACCGCCAGTGCCATGGGATAGAAACTCATGCTCACCACTGCGATGGGCGAGAGGGCGAACACGGAGCCGAGCAGCAAAGCCTGGGCTCCCCAGGGGATCAGGCCCTGCACCACGCAGGAGAAAATATCCAGCATGGAGGCGGCGCGGCGCGGGGTGACCCCATGCAGCTCGGCCAGATCCCGGGAGACCTTGGCGGCCACTATGATGGCGACAGTGTTGTTGGCGGTGCACAGATTAGTGAGGCCCACCACGCCGGCGATGCCGAGTTCTGCCGCCTTCTCGTTTTGCTCGCCGTCATGCTGGCGAGTAAAGCGGCGGATGAGGGCTCCGATGCGATCGCCCACCCAGGCCAATCCCCCCTGACGCTCCATCAGGGCACCCAGGCCGCCGATCAGCATGGAGAGCAGGAAAATCTCCTGCATGCCGGTGAAGCCCTGATAGATGTCCTTGCTAAATTGGCTGAGAGAGTACCCCCCGAACAGACCGACCATGCCGGCGGCCAGTATGCCCAGGCCGAGTACCACGAACACATTCACCCCGGCCAGTGCCAGCCCCAGGATCAGCAGATAAGGCATCACCTTGAACAAATCCGGGTTGCCATGGGGGGCCGGTGCGTCGCCCACATTGCCCAGAGTGAGGTAGATCATGATCACCAGCAAGGCGGCGGGAGCGGCAATCTTGAAATTCTCGCGAAACTTGTCTTTCATCTCGCAGCCCTGGCTGCGGGTCGCGGCTATGGTGGTGTCCGAGATGATGGAGAGGTTATCGCCGAACATGGCGCCCGAGAGTATGGTTCCCGCCATCAGCACGGGATCTATGTGCGCCGCCTGGGCGACGCCGAGCGCCACCGGTGCCACGGCCCCTATGGTCCCCATGGACGTTCCCATGGCCGTGGCAATAAAAGCGCAGATAAGAAAGAGCCCTGGCAGCAGGCACCAGCCGGGGATCAGCGACAGGCCGAGGGAGACGGTGGCATCCACGCCGCCGGTGGCCTTGGCCACGGTGGCAAAGGCCCCCGCCAGCAGATAAATCAGGCACATGGCCATGATGTTGCTGTCACCAATCCCCTTGAAGAAGGTCTCCAGATTCTGGTTGAAGCTCTCCTTGCCAAGCAACAGGGCCAGGATCACCGCAGGTAGCACGGCAACAGGGGCTGGCAGCTGATAGAAGGCGAACTCGACCCCCTGCAGAGTGAGCCAGGTGCCGGTGCCAATGAAGATGGCCAGAAACAGCAGCAGGGGAAGCAGGGCGGTGGGATTAGGGACGCGTTGGTGCATGAGGGCCTCGGATGCGTGGAACATGACTCCTGTCATATGAACCGCATTGGGCGGCTGGCATCCTGCCACTCTGGGCCCACACCCTAGTGATTTGCCTCTCTCGAGTCAAGATAGACGTCCAGATGGATAAACTTTCGTGTAGAGCGATTCTGTTATGTCGAAAAATGCCGATGTATATTCTGTAATTTTCTAGTTGTCAGTATATATGTCGGCGATGATCCGGGTGGCTCATGGGGCTTTTCAAAGGGCGTCAGGGCTGGTAGAACTGTCCCTTTCCAGAAAACATGACAACAGATGAGAGGGTGGAGATGGACAATCCGATCCGTGTGGCCGTGATGGGCTGTAATGGTCGTATGGGCAAGGTGCTGCTGGAGGCCATCGCCAACGCCGAGGGCGTGGTGGTCGGTGCGGCGCTGGAGCGACCGGGCTCTGTCGTGATCGGTCTGGATGCGGGCGAACTCAATGGGTTGGGTCACTTTGGCGTGGCTATCAGCGACAGCCTGGACAAGGTGCGCGAGGATTTCGATCTCATCATCGACTTCACTCGCCCCGAGGTGACCCTGGCCAATCTGGCGTTCGCTCGTGCCCATGGCAAGGCCATGGTGATAGGTACCACGGGCTTCGACGAGGCTGGCAAGCAGGCCCTGCATGAGGCGGCACGGCAAATAGGCATCGTCTTCGCCTCCAACTATTCGGTCGGTGTCAATCTGGTGTTCAAGCTGCTGGAGCAGGCCGCCAAGGTGATGGGAGACTACACCGACATCGAGATCATCGAAGGGCACCACAGAC
Organism: Aeromonas molluscorum 848; assembly: GCF_000388115.1. Classification (GTDB taxonomy): domain Bacteria; phylum Pseudomonadota; class Gammaproteobacteria; order Enterobacterales; family Aeromonadaceae; genus Aeromonas; species Aeromonas molluscorum. The sequence continues at coordinate 18,282 of NZ_AQGQ01000047.1, read as the reverse complement.
ACAAGGTGGACGCACCGTCCGGCACCGCCCTCTCCATGGGGGAAGTGGTGGCCAAGACCTTGGGACGGGATCTCAAGGAGTGTGCCGTCTATGGCCGCGAGGGGATCACCGGTGAGCGGGATCGCAACACTATCGGCTTTGCCACTATTCGAGCCGGGGATCTGGTGGGGGAGCACACTGTCATGTTCGCCGACATCGGCGAGCGGGTGGAGATCAGCCACAAGGCGTCCAGCAGACTCACCTTCGCCAACGGTGCGGTACGCGCCGCAGCCTGGCTAAGCAGGCAGCCAGTGGGCCTGTATGACATGCAGGACGTTCTCAACCTGAAGTGAATCAGATAACCCCGGGCAACCGGGGTTTTTTATATGTAATAAATAGGGCTTATGCTCTTTTTTTTCAATCAAGACCCCATAACACGCACTCTTCCCCACTGACGCCTATGATGGGCGGATGAGTTGTCACCGAAGGGTAAACGACAATGCCCTGTTTCTGGCCCTTGCTGCGATTTTTTTACATCATGCAAAAAAGCGTAAAAATTCAATGCAAGAAAAACGTTTTCCTTTGCCCCAATAAAAACAAGTACTGATAAATGAGCTTTTATCTTCATTGAGATATTTTTTGACGTTTTTCAAGTATCTGTTTTTATTTGATTAAATGTTAATTTTTGCCGCCAAAGTGGGTCAGGTAAGGGGTTTTGGACTCATGTTGGGATTTTCTTTTGTTGGTGGGGGTTGCAAAGGTAAAATCTGCATAGATAATGGGTAATATTGCTTTTTTATTGAATTTAGATGCATTTATTTTGTTGAAAGACATTGAAATGACATCATTTTTGAGTAGAATGCGCCCAATTTGCCAGAAATCTGCCGGTTCAGCCCCCTGTTTCACACAAGGTTCTGAGCCGCGACACCCAGGTAAATTGCTGAATTTAAAGCTAAATAACTGGAGGTTGTCTTGAATCACACTGCATTGCTAGTGCTGGAAGATGGAACTGTGTTCAAAGGCGTGTCGATAGGCGCCGAGGGATGTTCTGTTGGTGAGGTTGTTTTTAACACGTCGATGACGGGTTACCAGGAAATCCTTACCGACCCCTCATATTCCCGTCAGATAGTCACCCTCACTTATCCACATATAGGCAACACCGGCACCAACAACGAAGATGAAGAGTCCGATCGGATCCATGCTCAGGGCCTGATCATCCGTGACCTTCCGATCCTTGCCTCCAATTTCCGCAATCAGCAATCTCTCTCCGATTACCTCAAGTCCCAAAACATCGTCGGCATTGCCGAGATAGATACCCGCAAACTGACTCGCATCCTGCGTGAAAAAGGCGCCCAGGCGGGTTGCATCCTGGCGGGCAAGCAGGTTGATGAGGCATATGCGCTGAGCCAAGCGCGCGCCTTCCCCGGCCTCAAGGGGATGGACCTGGCCAAAGAAGTGACCGTAAATGAGTCCTACACCTGGTCCGAAGGGAGCTGGCAGCTCGGCAAGGGTCATGTCACCCCGAGCGAAAGGGACTTCAAATATCACGTGGTAGCCTACGACTTTGGCGTCAAGCGCAACATCCTGCGCATGCTGGTCGACCGTGGCTGCCGCCTGACTGTGGTACCGGCCAAGACCCCGGCCGCCGAGGTGCTGGCCATGAACCCCGATGGCATCTTCCTCTCCAACGGCCCCGGCGACCCCGAGCCCTGCGACTACGCCATCACTGCCATCAAGGCCTTCCTTGAGACCAACACCCCGGTGTTCGGTATCTGCCTGGGTCACCAGTTGCTGGGACTGGCTTCCGGCGCCAAGACGGCAAAGATGAAGTTCGGTCACCACGGTGCCAACCACCCGGTGAAGAGTCTGGATGACAACACAGTGATGATCACCGCCCAGAACCACGGTTTTGCGGTGGATGAGGGCTCGCTGCCCGATTGCCTGCGTGCCACCCACGTCTCCCTGTTCGATGGCTCCTTGCAAGGCATCCATCGCATCGACCGTCCGGCCTTCAGCTTCCAGGGTCACCCCGAAGCGAGCCCGGGCCCGCACGATTGTGCCGGTCTGTTCGACCACTTTATTGAATTGATCAAGCAGTATCGCGCTTAAGAGGAAAAGAGAAGCCATGCCAAAACGTAACGACCTACAGAGCATCCTGATCCTCGGCGCCGGCCCCATTGTCATCGGTCAGGCCTGCGAATTTGACTACTCCGGCGCCCAGGCTTGCAAAGCCCTGCGCGAGGAGGGCTACCGCGTCATCCTGGTGAACTCCAACCCGGCCACCATCATGACCGACCCCGAGATGGCCGATGCCACTTACATAGAGCCCATCACCTGGGAAGTGGTGCGCGAGATCATCAAGAAGGAGCGCCCGGATGCCATCCTGCCCACCATGGGTGGCCAGACGGCACTGAACTGTGCGTTGGATCTGGAGAAGCACGGTGTGCTGGCCGAGTTCGGGGTCGAGATGATAGGCGCCACCGCCGATGCCATCGACAAGGCCGAAGACCGCCGCCGCTTTGACATCGCCATGAAGAGCATAGGCCTCGAATGTCCCCGTGCGGGCATCGCCCACAACATGGAAGAAGCCTGGGGCGTGCAGCAGATGGTCGGCTTCCCCTGCATCATACGTCCCTCCTTCACCATGGGTGGCTCGGGTGGCGGCATCGCCTACAACACCGAAGAGTTCGTCGAGATCTGCGAGCGCGGCCTGGACTTGTCGCCGACCAAGGAGCTGCTCATCGATGAGTCGCTGATCGGCTGGAAAGAGTACGAGATGGAAGTGGTGCGGGATCGCAATGACAACTGCATCATCGTCTGCGCCATCGAAAACTTCGACCCCATGGGTATCCACACCGGGGACTCCATCACTGTCGCGCCAGCCCAGACGCTGACCGACAAGGAGTATCAATTGATGCGCAACGCCTCCATGGCGGTGCTGCGCGAGATCGGCGTCGAGACCGGTGGCTCCAACGTCCAGTTCGGTATCAACCCCAAAGATGGCCGCATGGTCATCATCGAGATGAACCCACGGGTCTCCCGTTCCTCCGCGCTGGCTTCCAAGGCGACCGGTTTCCCCATCGCCAAGATTGCCGCCAAACTCGCCATCGGTTACACCCTGGACGAGTTGATGAACGACATCACCGGTGGTCGTACTCCGGCCTCCTTCGAGCCGGCCATCGACTACGTGGTTACCAAGATACCGCGTTTCAACTTCGAAAAATTTGCCGGTGCTAACGACCGTCTCACCACCCAGATGAAATCCGTGGGTGAAGTGATGGCGATTGGCCGCAACTTCCAGGAGTCCCTGCACAAGGCGCTGCGCAGCCTCGAAACCGGCAAAACCGGCTTCGACCCCATGGTTGACCTCAATACCCCGGACTCCCTGACCCGCATCCGTCACGAGCTGCAAGAGGCGGGCTGCGACCGCATCTGGTACATCGCCGATGCGTTCCGCGCCGGTCTCTCCATGGACGGCATCTTCAAGCTGACCAAGATTGACCCCTGGTTCCTGGTTCAGATTGAAGATCTGGTCAAGCTGGAGGAGGAGGTGAAAGAGCGCGGCATGGCCGGTCTGGATGCCGACTTCCTGCGCGCCTTGAAGCGCAAGGGCTTCGCCGATGCCCGTCTGGCCAAGTTGCTGGGTGTGGCCGAGGGCGAGGTGCGCAAATTGCGCGCCCGTCACAACATCTTCCCGGTCTACAAGCGGGTTGATACCTGCGCCGCCGAGTTCGCCACCGACACCGCCTACATGTACTCGAGCTATGACGAGGAGTGCGAAGCGGCGCCGAGCAATCGTGACAAGATCATGATCATCGGCGGTGGCCCGAACCGCATCGGTCAGGGGATCGAGTTTGACTACTGCTGCGTGCACGCGGCCCTGGCCCTGCGTGAAGATGGTTACGAAACCATCATGGTCAACTGCAACCCCGAGACCGTCTCCACCGATTACGACACCTCCGACCGCCTCTACTTCGAGCCGGTGACCCTGGAAGACGTGCTGGAAATCGTGCGCGTCGAGAACCCGAAAGGCGTCATCGTTCAGTACGGTGGTCAGACGCCGCTCAAGCTTGCCCGTGCCCTGGAAGCCAACGGCGTGCCCATCATCGGCACCAGCCCGGACGCCATCGACCGCGCCGAAGACCGCGAGCGTTTCCAGACTGCCGTCGAACGCCTGGGCCTCAAGCAGCCGGAAAACGGCACCGTCACTGCCCTGGAGCAGGCGGTACTGACCGCCGAGCGGATCGGTTATCCCCTTGTGGTGCGCCCCTCTTACGTGCTGGGCGGCCGTGCCATGGAGATCGTCTATGACGAAATCGACCTGCGTCGCTACTTCGCCGAGGCGGTGAGCGTCTCCAACGAATCGCCGGTCCTGCTGGACAGATTCCTCGATGATGCAACCGAAGTGGACGTGGACGCCATCTGTGACGGCGTCGATGTGGTCATCGGCGGCATCATGGAGCACATCGAGCAGGCGGGTATCCACTCCGGTGACTCCGGCTGCTCCCTGCCGCCCTATACCTTGTCCAAGAAGATCCAGGACGAGATGCGCGAGCAGGTACGCAAGCTGGCGCTGGAGCTTGGCGTGGTCGGCCTGATGAACGTGCAGTTCGCGGTGAAAGATGATGAGATCTACCTCATCGAGGTGAACCCGCGCGCCGCCCGTACCGTGCCCTTCGTCTCCAAGGCGACCGGTGCGCCGCTGGCCAAGATCGCCGCCCGCGTCATGGCCGGGCAATCGCTGCAGAGCCAAGGTTTCACCACCGAGATCATCCCGCCTTACTACTCGGTGAAAGAGGTGGTACTGCCCTTCGCCAAGTTCCCGGGCGTGGATCCGCTGCTGGGGCCTGAGATGCGTTCCACCGGTGAGGTGATGGGGGTGGGCAACAGCTTCGCCGAGGCGTATGCCAAGGCTCAGCTGGGAGCCAGCCATGCCGTGCCCAAAGAGGGCCGTGCGCTCTTGTCTGTGCGTCATAGCGACAAGGCACGGGTCGTTGATCTCGCCGCCAAGCTGCTGGAGCTGGGTTATGAGCTCGATGCTACCCATGGCACCGCAGTGGCCCTGGGCGAGGCGAGCATCAACCCGCGCCTGGTCAACAAGGTGCACGAGGGGCGCCCGCACATTCTGGATCGCATCAAGAACGGTGAGTACACCTACATCGTCAACACCGCCGAAGGGCGGGTGGCTATCCAGGACTCCAAGCAACTGCGCCGTGGTGCCTTGCAGCACAAGGTGGCGTACACCACTACCCTGAACGCCGGTTTCGCGACGTGCATGGCCATCAGCGTCGATGCCACTGCCAACGTGAACTCGGTGCAGGAGTTGCACGAGAGAGTTAAAAACCGCTAATGGTCGAGGGGATGACTCCCCGGCCAGTTGAGCGTCAGTGCGAATGAGTAATGACAAACCCCGCCAGTGATGGCGGGGTTTTTGTTTTGATGGCGAACCGGAACTGCGGGCAAGTTCAAAGGTTGTCGTGGCGAAGGGGACAAAAGGCACACCCTGGTGCTGTAGTGATTATTTACACCCTTAATTCATCATTAAACAGATTATCATTGCGCATCCTTGACTAAATGCTTGTATCTTCGCAATCACTCACCCCGATAGCCTCTATATACTGGTCCCTCATCACATAAGGTCGTCTGCGCCTGCAACAGCGGGGTGCGAGAGGATCAGGGCCCGCTGCCAACCCGGCAGCGCAGGCCGGCCCCTCTTATCAAGAGGGACCACAGGAAACCGGCTGTGGGGTTACCACCCCAGCAACCGTCAGGGCCAGCGTTACCGCGCCAGCCTGCTTCCCCCTCCTTACTCCGCCTGCTTGCCTGCCCAGTCGCGTCGTTGCTTACCGTCATCGCCTGCAACGGCGTCGTGCCTCAAGGACATCAGCCAAGGGAATCTGAATATGAGCTTCGATCATCGCAAATACCGTCCGGCCCCCGTGATCGCGCTGGCGGACAGGCAGTGGCCCAACCGGGTGCTGGAGCAGGCCCCGACCTGGTGCGCCGTGGACTTGCGCGACGGCAATCAGGCGCTGGTCGAGCCCATGACGGTGGCCCAGAAGCTGCAGATGTGGGCGCTGATGACTCATGTCGGTTTCAAGCATATCGAGGTGGGGTTCCCGGCTGCCTCCCAGCCCGATTTCGACTTCGTGCGCGAGCTGATTGAACGCAACCTCATTCCGGAGGATGTCACCATTCAGGTGCTGGTGCAGGCCCGGGAAGATCTGATTATTCGCACCTTCGAGGCGCTCAAGGGGGCCAAGCGTGCCATCGTCCACGTCTACAACTCGGTCAACCCGACCCAGCGCAACTATGTGTTCAACTCAGGGAAGGAGGGGGTCAAGGCCATCGCCGTGCAGGGGGCGCGTTGGGTACGTGACCATGCGGCGCGCAACCCCGGCACCGAGTGGAGCTTCCAGTATTCCCCCGAGAGCTTCAGCAGCACCGAGGTGGAATTTGCGGTGGAGGTGTGTGATGCGGTGATCGACGAGTGGCGCCCCGCCGCTCGCCCCATGATCCTCAATCTGCCCGCCACGGTGGAGGTGAGTACCCCCAATGTGTTTGCGGATCAGGTGGAGTGGTTCTGCCGCCACCTCAAGGCGCGCTCCGAGGTGAGCATCTCCATTCACACCCACAACGACCGAGGTTGCGGGGTCGCTGCCGCCGAGCTGGCGGTGCTGGCGGGGGCCGATCGCATCGAGGGCACACTGCTTGGCAACGGCGAGCGCACCGGCAACATGGACATAGTCACCATGGCCATGAACCTCTATAGCCAGGGGATAGACCCTGAACTGGATCTGTCGGACATGGATGCCATAGTCGCGACCGTGGGCGCTTGCACCCAGATAGCCTTGCACCCGCGCCACCCCTATGCCGGCGAGCTGGTCTACACCGCATTTTCCGGTAGCCATCAGGATGCGATTCGCAAATCCCTGGCGGCCGAGAAACCCGATGCTTATTGGGATGTGGCTTATCTGCCCATCGATCCTGCCGATCTGGGCCGCAGCTACGAGGCGGTGATCCGCATCAACAGCCAGTCCGGCAAGGGGGGCGTCACCTATCTGCTGGAGCGCGACCTTGGCCTGCAACTGCCGCGCTGGCTGCAAATCGACTTCAGCCGCAGGGTCCAGGCCCAGGCCGAGGCGAGCAGCAGCGAGATCAGCCCCGAGCAGATCCGCGCTCTGTTCGAGCAGCACTACCTCGAGCCGCTGCACGGCTATCGGGTCGGCCGCTTCCAGCTTGGCCACGACAGTCAGGAGAGCCTGCGCCTCGAGTTGCAGACCCCGAACGGCGCACTGCAACTCGAGGGTGAAGGGGAGGGGGCCATCACGGCGCTGGTCAACGGTTGGGAGCGAGAAACCGGGATGCATATCGACGTGCTCGACTATTCGGAACATGCGCTTAGCGCCGGTACGGAGTCGCGCGCCGTCGCCTATGTGCTGCTCAGCGTCGATGGCGCCCGTATGTGCGGGGTAGCCATCGGTCGCGACGTGGTTAACGCCTCCTTGCAGGCGGTGATCAATGGCGCCGCCCAGATCAATATCGAGGCTCAGGCCCAGCGTCAACGGGCCTGATCTTGAGCCTATTGCCACAGAAAACGCCACCTCAGGGTGGCGTTTTCCATATAAAAAGGCAGGCACTGATCAAGGGGCAACTTGGCTCGCGGCTGGTCAACATGCGGGTGCCATGAGCGAGTCGGCAGAGGCGTAAAGGAGCAAGGCTTTAGCCCAGCGAGTCAATCCACTACAATGGGCACCTGCTTGCGTTCGGGGATCGCTGACCACCACAGCCCCGCGCGCGTGACTCTCGTGTGCCATAGGCCCCGCGCCTGGCCCCCTGCATCGGATGCCTTGATGATATTCTCCTCGACCTTTTCCCTCTTTGCGACGCGGTTCACCGGGTTGCCAATGGTGGCGGCCCTGCTGCTGGCTGGGTGTGCCAGCGAGCCGACTGCCCCTGCGCAGGATGCTGCCGCCATCGCCAAGCTGCCCGCGTCCATGCAACCGCAAAAGCCTGCCGACATGAAAACCCGGATCGTCCGCTTCTTGCCCAAACAGGTGCAAGACAAACCGGGCTGGGCCAATGATGTGGTGACGGCGCTCAGCACCCAGGGCCTGACGGTGAGTGATCACAACGTGTGCACCGTGCTGGCGGTAGCCGAGCAGGAGGCCACGTATCAGGCCGATCCCGTGGTACCCGGTCTTGGCAAGATTGCCTGGAAGGAGATCTACGCCCGATCTGGTCGCCTGCATATCCCAGATTTTGTGGTGCGTACCGCCCTTGGCATCCAGTCCCCCACTGGCAAGTCCTATGCCGAGCGGCTCGACAAGGCGCGTACCGAGCAGGAGCTGAGTCTCATCTTCGAGGACATGATAGGCATGGCCCCCATGGGCAAGCGGCTCTTTGGCAACCTCAACCCGGTGCACACTGCAGGTCCCATGCAGGTGAGCATCGCCTTTGCAGAGGCCAACGCCCGTGGCTATCCCTATCCCATCAAGGACTCCATCCGCCACGAGGTGTTCAGCCGCCGGGGCGGTATCTGGTTCGGCACCAAGCACCTGTTTGGCTATCCCGCCGACTACCCGGATACCCTCTATCGCTTCGCCGACTTCAATGCCGGCTGGTATGCGAGCCGCAACGCCGCCTTCCAGGCCGCGGTGAGCCGGGTCAGCGGCAAGCCCCTGGCCCTGGACGGGGATCTCGTCCGTTATGATTCCGACCAGCCCGGCAAGACGGAGCTCGCGGTGCACAGCATCGCCAGCCGCGTCAACATGAGCAAGCAGGCCATCCACCAGAGCCTGCTCAAGGGAGACAGCGCCGACTTTGCCCAGACCGACCTCTACCATCGCGTCCTTACCCTGGCCGACAAGCAGGCGGGGACGCGCCAACCCCGCGCCATCCTGCCCGGCATTCAACTCAAAAGCCCCAAGATCACCCGCAACCTCACCACCGCCTGGTTCGCCAAGCGGGTGGATGACAGGGAGCAAGCCTGCGTGAGGAAGATGGCGACCATTCGCTGACAGCCATAGACAAGGGCGGCAAGTGGCCGCCCTTGTCTATGGGGGAGCGCTGCATGGGCCTGGACAGCTCAGGCAGTGGCGAGATGTTCGATAGACATCTCCCCCATGCATGACCAGCATTTAGCGCGTCACAATCGCCCTGCATTTGGGAAAATGGCTGCATCCCCAGAACGGACTTCCCTGATTGTCGCCCTTGCGCGCCGTGCGCAACACCATGGCACCGCCGCAGCGGGGGCAGGGTGGCGGGACAGCGGATGCCTCCGTTTGCTTGAATGGCGGGGAATATCCGGTTTGGCTGAGCGGGGTGACGATGCTGACCTCCGGCTTGTCCGGGGCTGCGCGATGGCGTGCTTTGAGCTGGGCCACATGCTGCCGATGGGTCTGCCTGTTGGCTGCCAGCCGTCCTTGCTGGATGGTCTCAACCACTCGGGTGACTTCGGCAGCGGTCAATACCTGTGTGGTTTTTCCCTTGATATAGCGGATCAGCCCACGGTTCATCACCTTGTCCGGCATGGGAGTCTTGAAGGTGCAGTCGCCAATGAAGCAGATCACCGAGTGAAGCTGATGATCCGCCAGCCCCAGCAGGGATTTCAGGGTCATCATATGCAGGTGGTTCTGGTGCAGGGGATTTTGGAAGCGATGCTTGCGGCGATAGATCTGCTGGGTCCAGCGTTGATGGGCGGGATCGCCGAATATCCACCCCTTCATGTTTTTGGTTTCAATCACGAATACCCCGAAGCGGGAGACGACCACATGATCGATCTGGGTTGTGCCTTGCTCGATGGGCAGGGTCACGTCCTTGAGCAGGTGATATTCCCGCCTGTCGAGAAAGAGTTGGACGCCGAGATTGATAAACCACTCTCCCATCATTCCCTTGAACCAGGGGCTTTTGACGAGCATCGCCAACAACAGCAGTGGCAACAGATACCAGAGCTGGCTGAGCAAGGGATGAATAACGGCAATGAAATCCATTTCAGCTTTTTCCTGTCAACGCATCGCGATGCGATTCAATGCTGGGTAACTGGGGACCTTCACATGTCTCTGGGTAGTGAGTGAGCGCACTCGACATATTTATAGCCAAAGATGTGACTCTGCTGGGGAGTTAAGTGGGTAAATGGCGCGCTGAAGGAACCGTCGACAGTGGGGCGCGGCATCACCATTAAGTTGCCGCCATGTCGTCAGCACTTCCGGGCCTTGGCCGGTTGCCTCTGGCGATCGGCGTCTCTAGACCCGCAACAGACCGCGAAAGCCTCTGGCGGCATAGTAGGATTGGGCGCCGTTGTGGTACAGGAATACGCTGTCGTAGCGGCGATCGCAGAACAGGGCACCACCGAGTCGCCGGATGTCGGCGGGAGTCTGTATCCAGCTCGATGTCTTGGCATCGAAGTTGCCGAGGGTTTGCAGCGCCCGATATTCGGTCTCCGTCAGCAGTGTGATGCCCATCTTCGCGGCCAGCTCGGTCGCGCAGCCTGCTGGCCTGTTCTCTTTCCTGGCCTCCAGTGCCGCGCCGTCATAACAGAGGCTCCTGCGGCCACTGGGGCTCTCGGCGCTGCAGTCACAGAAGATCAACTGCCCGGTCTGCCGATCCTGGCCGATGACATCTGGCTCACCGCCGCTGCTCTCCATCTCATGGATCGAGCGCAATGACTGCGAGTTGGCATCGAGCCTGGCGCGTACCTGTGACCAGGTTATCCCTTCGTGGCGATGCCGGTGCTGTTCGAAGCGGACCTGCAAGGTGGCGAGCAAGCCGTCAATCTGTACATTCGTCAAATTCATCATGCTACCTCGTTTTCCCTTGGCCTTGCGCCGCTAGAAACTCATCGCCAGCCCGATGGCATAACCATTGGTGTTGTTGCCAAACATCAAGCGGTACATGAGGCGAGTGCGAGTCACCCACACCTGATAGTTGCTCGAGTCGAGTTCAAGGCCAATCCCGACGGAGTTGAGGGCGTTGAAGCCGAGCAGACCCCGTTGATCGCCCAGGTATTCGGTACGGGCCCCCTCCAGCACATAGCGCAGCGGCCGATCGAGCAGTGTCCAGTCGAGCAGGGGGGCGCGGCGACGCAGGTAGATGCCTAAATTCTCGGCATTCGCCTCGCCTTTCACGCTGGGGCTGGTACCAATGGTGCTTTGCAGATGGAGGTAGGAGTAGCGAAACTCGGCATCAATGTCCTGAGTATCGGAGAACAACTCGTAATCGAGCATGAGGGAGCCGCCGAGTCCGAACACATTGAGCTGGCCGTTATCGAGAAAATCGAGGCCCTTGCCGGTCTTGCGGTTGATATACCAGTTACCTATCTGGATGTCGCTCGCCACTGTGCCCAGCGAAAAATTGGCGATGGGGCGCAGCACCCAGTTGGGGGCGACGGCGAAGTCCCAGCCGATGCCACCAGTGGCGGTCAGGCTGTTCCACTTGGCGGGAATAAGCCGACTCTCCTGGCCCTGGCTTATCACGAACTTGGGATCATAACGGCTGTAGCCCAGGTTGCCCTCCAGATAGATGGGTACCTCCTTGCTCATGGTCGCACCGCCGCCGACCTGGCTCATGCTGAGCCCCGCCTGTTGGCCACTGCCCCCTGCGATATCGAGGTTGCTGGAGGTGATGTCGGGCACCACGTTGAAGGTCATCAGGGAGACCACGGCGTTGGCCTTTTCCTGTAAACGAGCGTCAAGGGCGCCGTTGGCGGCCATGGCCGGGGAGGTGCTCGCAAGCCAAGCCAGCAGCAGCAGCAGGGGTTGCTGCCTGGAGGCACCCTTCGCGGTGGAGCCCGGTGCAATATCGTGCCTGTCTTGGCCAAGTTGTCGTTTGTTTACGCTGGCCATCGCCATTATCCCCATGCCACCTCCCGGTGACCTTATGTTCATGTGAGCACTCATGCGAGCACTAATGAGATGATTTTACCCAAGGATGAAGCGGCGTCCAACGTCATGAACAACGTCCATCGCGATGGACGGGCCGTGGTGGCGCCAATGGCAGGGGACGCAGGCGGTTCTTCCTGTCATTGCTCATCCCTGATCCATGCCGTCCCTTTATCATGGGCAGGGCATGAGGGACTTTTATGTCGGACAGATTATTTGAGACGCATTGGCGCCGAAAATTTGTTACACTCCGCGCCCGCCATTTTCCGGCTCGCCTGCAGACCCTGTCAGGCCAGGCCGATCCCTGGCATCCGCTGTCACCCTGGTCGGGTCGCAGTCAATCACAGCTTTGCTGGAACACAGGAAACCCATGATGAAATTTGAATCATTCGATTTTGCCCCCGAGATTTTGCGCGCCGTCTCGGAGTGCGGTTATCAGGAGATGACCCCTGTGCAGCAACAGGCGATCCCGACAATCCGCCGTGGTCAGGATGTGCTGGCCAGTGCCCAGACCGGCACCGGCAAGACCGCCGCCTTCGCGCTGCCTATCTTGCAACGCCTGATTGATAACCCGGCGCCGCTCGCTCCTTCCAACGCCCGGGTGTTGATCCTGACGCCGACCCGCGAGCTGGCGGCGCAGGTGGCTGACAACATCAAGGAGTTTGGCAAGTATCTGGAGCTGAGCGTGCAGGTCATCTGCGGTGGCGGCAAGCAGGACGTGCAGGCTCGTCGCCTCAAGGCCGGTGCCCACATCATAGTGGCGACCCCGGGCCGCCTGCTCGAGCACCTCAATGCGTGCAACCTCAGCCTCTCCAACGTTGAGTGCCTGGTACTGGATGAAGCGGATCGCATCCTCGACATGGGCTTCAGTGCCGAGGTGCAAAAAATTCTGCTGGCGGTCAACAAGGATCGTCAGAGCCTGCTCTTCTCCGCGACCTTCTCCGATGGCGTCAAGAAGCTGGCCAATGTGATGCTCAACAAGCCGCAGACAGTGAGCGTCAACAAGCAGAACTCCACCGCCGATACCGTGACCCACACCGTCTATCCGGTCGAGCAGAAGCGCAAGCGCGAGCTGCTCTCCGAGCTCATCGGCAAGCAGAACTGGCCACAGGTGCTGGTGTTTGCCAGTACCCGCGAGAGCTGCGACGAGCTGGTTGCCGAGCTGAATCTGGACGGCATCAAGTCTGCCGTGGTGCATGGCGAGAAGGCGCAGGGCAGCCGTCGCCGCGCCTTGCGCGAATTCATCGAGGGCAAGGTTCGGGTACTGGTCTCCACCGAAGTGGCGGCCCGTGGTCTGGATATCCCGAACCTGGAATACGTGGTCAACTATGATCTGCCCTTCCTGGCCGAGGACTATGTGCACCGTATCGGTCGTACCGGCCGTGCCGGCAAGAGCGGCATGGCCATCTCCTTCGTCAGCCGCGAAGAGGAGCGAACCCTGCTCGACATCGAGGCGCTGATCGGTCAGAAGATCCGTCGCGTCATGGTGCCGGGTTATGAGGTGAGCAACCGTGACATGCTGATCAAGCAGTTGCAGGAGCGTCGCCGCTTTGGCAAGAAGCCCCAGCGTGATGACAATGCCGCCGCCCAGGTGATGGCCGAGGCCAAGCTGCAGAGCCAGCGCACTCGTCTGCGCAAAACGGTTCGCAAAGACAAGTAAGCGGCCAGCACGGCGGTTAAACCGGGTTTGCTAAGCACCCGGCAATCTATTTTCAAAGGCGCTTCGGCGCCTTTTTGATGATGGCGGTGGGGCCCGATACCAGCGCCTCTCCCCATTTGTCCCAGGAGTCGTGATGAGCGATGTGAAAGTGCAAACCTATAACCAGGCCCTGCTCGAGATGGCCACCGCCAGTCTGGCTGAGCTCGTACGCACCGGCGCCGGACGTGCCGCCCGTACTCCTGCTCAGGAGAGTCACTTCCTGAGTCTCTGGCTGGTGGATTCCCTCAAGGAGAAACGCTTCTCCCGCTTGGTGATGGAGGATCTCAAGGGGTGGGTGCAACAGGCGCGCACCCAAGGGGCAGGGGCTGATCTCAAGGGATTGCTCGAGCGCATAGTGCGTCATTACAGCCAGGCGGTGACGCAGGGGCTGGAGGCGCGGCTCATGGCGCTCTTGGACGACTGCGAGGAGGCTGGCTGGCTGCGCGTCACCCAGAGCGTGATCGATGGTCGGGCGAAACTTGCGAGTCAGGGGCAAGCCTCCATCGTGATCTGTTCCGCCGAGCTGGCCAGTGCCTGCGCCGGGGGCGAGCTGGTCAAGCCGCTCACCCTCTATGTGCGTGGCGATGAGCAAGTGCTGGCCCGTTTTGCCTATCGCCACGGGCTGCTCATTGGTCAGGGCAACAAGAAACAGGTCAGGGTGAAGCACCACAAGGCCCATCTGCTGATGCCGGGCAACGCCTTGTCTGCCCTCGCGCTGCTCGCAGTAGATGGCTGACCTCGGGCGCCCGGGCTTTGCCTTGTCGAGCTTGCCGCTGATCCTACCCCGATCTTGCGTCGGGGTTTTTTATGTCTGCCCAGTGTCCCACCATCCTCTCTTTCTCACTCGGCGATCACCCGACCGGCAAGGGCGGTCTGCGCTCTTATCTCTTTTTGTCATCCGCGGCGATGACGCGGGTTTGCGGCTTCGCCTTGCCCAGTATCCCAGCGCCTCTGCACCGGCTAGCCAGGGGCATCCGCTCATCCTCTTTGGCCCTCCATCTGGGGGGAGTCACATGTGCCCCCCCATACGGAGGGGCTTCCCCCATATGGCGGTAGGTGTCGGCTTTTCATCTGCTTTAGGGTGGCTTGGCCCCTGAGAGGGCGTGGAAGCAAACTAACCATTCTAAGGAGAGAAGATGAAAGCCACACCGATAGCCCTGCTCTTGGCGGGCCTGCTGGGGTCCCCCCTCTGTGCCGCGGGTCTGGATGCCAGACTGACCCTGACGGATGGTGCGACTGAAGATGTGCGGGTGCGAGTGACCCTGACGAACAACGGAGACAGGCCGGTCAATGTGCTCAAGTGGCAACTGCCGGGCGGGGATGATGCACCGCTGTTCCTGGTCGAGCGGGATGGTCAACCCGTGGCCTATCAGGGGGCCCTTATCAAGCGAGGCCAGCCGAGCCGTAGCGATTACCAGCGGCTGTCCGCCGGGGAGAGCCTGACGCAGGAGGCGGAAGTGTCCGGCCTCTATGACATGAGTGCTCAGGGGGAGTACAGCATCAGCTACCGGGTGCCGCAGATATCGGGCGAGTCGGGGGCCAAGATGAAGGCCCGGGAAAATGGCAAGGTGGCGCCACAAGCCAGTGCATCCAACACCGTCAGCCTCTGGCTCGATGGCGTCGCGAGCGATGATCGCCTAT
Organism: Aeromonas molluscorum 848; assembly: GCF_000388115.1. Classification (GTDB taxonomy): domain Bacteria; phylum Pseudomonadota; class Gammaproteobacteria; order Enterobacterales; family Aeromonadaceae; genus Aeromonas; species Aeromonas molluscorum. Next base: position 3,084 of record NZ_AQGQ01000047.1, on the reverse strand, counting down.
TGGCCAAAGTCGCCGCCGTCGAACCGGCCGCCACCGGCGGCTCGGTCAGCTTCACCGGTCGCTGCACCAACAGCCAGAAGACCCAGATAGTCTCGGCCCTGGATGCCGCCGGCGGGATGGCGGGGGATTCCCTCAGCTATCTGGCGGTGGACAAACCCGGTGGCCAACGTTATCGCAGCTGGTTCGGCGCCTATGAGGCGAGCCGCTGGAGTCAGGCCGAAGGCCACTTCAGCAAGGTGAAGGAAGCGATAGAAGAGAAACCGCTGACCTTCGACTGCGGCTGCAAGCAGAGCTACTTTGCCTACGTCTACCCGGATCAGCCCTACAAGATCTATCTGTGCAAAAGTTTTTGGACCGCGGCCAACACGGGATCTGACTCCCGTGCCGGCACCATCATCCATGAGCTGACCCACTTCAATGTGGTGGCAGGCACGGACGATCTGGGTTACGGTCAAGGCAATGCCCGCAATCTGGCGAGCACTGATCCGGTGAAGGCGCTCAACAACGCCGACAACCACGAATATTTTGCCGAGAATACCCCGAGCGAAAACTGAGTCGACAGGGGGCCTTGGCCCCCTTTTTGATGGAGGCAACATGATGTCACTCTTGCTTGGCAGCGTCCTTGGCCTGGGCGCGTTGCAGTGCGAGCTTAACGTCAAGGCCCAGAGCCGGGTCGATGAACCCCTGGCTCTGGCCATGGCGCTTAGCAACCAGGGAGAGGATACCCTGGAGGTATTGAGCTGGTTTACCCCCTTCGAAGGCTGGTTTGCCGATGCCATCGACTTGACCCTGAACGAGCAGACTATCCCCTATCAGGGGCCACTCGCCAAACGGGGTGCTCCCAGTGCAGATGATCGCCTGATAGTGGGCCCCAAGCAGCGCATCAAGGCCGAGGCCGAATTGACCCAGGTCTATGACTTGAGCCAACCCGGTCACTACCGCCTCAGTTATCGTCCCGCTTTGCTGAAAGATGAACAGGGACTCAGCCCTGAGTGCCCACCGATCAGCTTCGAGCGTCTGCCAATAGACACCCCGCCAGCTGCCCAGATCCAGTGATGCGGGCTGTGAACAGATCATCCCTCTTCCCGACGTGAAGCAAACAAGCCGCAAGGAGTGCATCAGTGCAGATAGATAATCTGCCATTCGGCCTGACCGACTGGCATCAAGTTCCAGAGACCCTTCATCCCGGTGAGCAGGGCGAAGCCCGCTGGCGCACGCGCCAATTCGGGTCGCTGCGGGTACGGATGGTGGAGTACAGCCCAGGCTATGTCGCCGATCACTGGTGCACCAAGGGCCATATCCTGCTCTGCCTTGAGGGGGAACTGCATACCGAACTGGCCGATGGTCGCCGTTATGTGCTGACGCCCGGGGTCAGCTATCAGGTGGCCGACGAGGCCGAGCCCCATCGTTCTGCCAGCCCCCTCGGCGCCAAGCTCTTTATCGTCGACTGAGCCTGTATCATCCTCTTTATCCATTAAAAATGGGGCCTGATTGGCCCCATTTGTCATCTGGCCGCAGTGTGACGCTCATCTGGCCTGTCATCTGCCAGCAGACCCACCTCCCGGGCCGCCACGGCCAGGTAGTGGGGGGAGACGGCTCGTTCGCGCCAGCAGGTATGCACCAGCTTGATGCAGTGATCGTCATCGCTGGCGATGGCCAGTGTGGTGACCTGCTGCCAGCTGATCGCACCCAGGTCTGGCCAGCGCGGCGCGCCGAGGGCGGGGGCACCGACGGTCACATAAGCCGCTGCCACCCCTTGCCAGAGGAGCCGGATAAAATCACCGCGCAGCGGCTCACCGAGCTGCGCCGCTATGAGGCTGGCCGCCCGGGTGCCGGTCACCAGATGCAATACGGTAAAATCCCGGGTCTGCCAATAGAGCGCCAGGGCCAGCTCGGCCAGCGTTCCGAGCAAGTCATCTGGGCCATCGTGTTTCTGAGTCAGCTTTTGCCTTGCCAGCGAGTTGGGCAAGGCCTGGACAAAGCTGGGCATCTCGGCCACCTGGCGCAGACGCGCCGTGATCCAGCGCTGGTTACTGTGCCAGCCCCCCAGAGTCTCATGGAGACGCGCCAGCAGAGCGGGGAGATCCGGGCATGGCGCTCCCAACCCTTGAGGCAGGTGCAGCGGTTTGCAATGCCAGGCGGCCAGTGCCGCGGCTTGCTCGCCCTGATGGCCGTTTTCGATGGCACAGGCGAGGCGGATCATTGGGTGAAAGGCACCACTGGCCGGAGATATCCCCTGAGCCACTATCTGGGCAAACAGGGGCTGCCAGCCCTCTTTGGCAACCTTGCCTGAAAAGTCGGCCCTAAGCTGGCTGAAGCGAGCCTCCGGATCCTGCCCCTCATCTGCGAGCCTGCTCCCAGGGCTCGCGGGCAGGGCCTTGTCGCGCAGCCAGTATGCGAAGAAGTCGTTAAGGCGCGCCTCATCTGCCCCCATTTCAGCCAGGGCATGGAGCGCCATGGGACAGTGATTGGTGGTGCCTCGGCCATTGAGGGCGAACTGCTGGTTGGCATCGAGCAGGTTGTGCAGTGACATCATATAGTGTGACTCCTTGACGGTAAGAGCTCGAATCATGCAAGTTGAAGTTAACTTTAAGTCAAGTAACTGTGTTCAGTCGCTTGCCCAGGGGGGCGCTGACTTGGATGCTGGAACATGAGGGATGAGGGATGAGGGATGAGGGATGAGGGATGAGGGATGAGGGATGAGGGATGAGGGATGAGGGCATGCGACAGCCACTGGGCGCGCGTTTCATCCCTGAACGGACATTGATGGGTGAAGCAGGGAGGTATCAATGAGCAAGGGCGATATTGAAACCGGGCAGGGGTCAATCCCTTCAGCCCCCGAACAGAGCATGATGAATGGTGAGCTTGGCCGTGCCTGGCTTGCCATCGGCCAGCTTGCCAAGCGCGCTGGGGTCAAGGCCAGTGCCTTGCGCTTCTATGAGCAGAAAGGGCTGATCAGCAGTGCTCGCACCAGGGGGGGCAACGAGTCTATCCCCAGCATGTGTTGCGCCGTGTCGCCTTTATCCGTGCGGCGCAAGGGGTTGGTCTGAGCCTGGAGGAGATAGCAGAGGCCCTGGCCGGGCT
>NZ_AQGQ01000046.1 GCF_000388115.1 Aeromonas molluscorum 848 | reverse complement strand
GATGACGGGATCAGTCTAGCGGCGGGGGACAAGCCACATTCAACCATGCTGCTCAATATTGGATTTAAAAATGCCTATTTTGAGCCGAACTGCGCTTTGTGGGGAAAGGAGAGGGGTTGAGAGAGGGTTGGGGACGCCGCTGCGGTTGGTGGTGGGCGGCCATAAAAAAAACCGGCCTCATGGAGACCGGTTTTTATCTGCCTTAGCGGCAGCGATGCGAGCGGCTTAGCGCAGTATCATCTGCTCGCGGCCCGGGCCGACGGAGACCATGGGCACCGGCACACCCAGCAGGGCTTCGATGCGCAGCACATAGTGCTGGGCAGCCTTGGGCAAGTCTTCGAACTTGCGGATGTGGGAGATGTCTTCGCTCCAGGCTTCCATGGACTCGTACACCGGCTTCAGACCGGCGGTCTGCGGCCAGATCGGGTTCTCGGTGTTGGCACCTTCGTAGGCCACGCAGATCTTCAGATCCGGCATGCCGGAGAGGCAGTCCAGCTTGGTCAGGGCGATCTCGTTGGCGGCCTGGATCTCCAGACCCTGCTTGGTGGCAACGGCGTCGAAGTAGCCGATGTCACGGGGACGGCCGGTGGTGGCGCCGAACTCGTTGGCGAACTTGCGGAACTCTTCCTGGTTCTCCATGGCGGTGATCAGGGTGCCTGTACCCACAGAGGTACTGAACGCCTTGGCCACGGCAATCACGCGCTCGGGGCGCAGGGCCGGCAGGCCGCCACCGATGCCGGCGTAAGCGCCGGAAACGTGGGAAGAGGTCACCCAGGGATATTCGCCGTAGATGAGGTCACGGCCGGCGCCCAGCTGGGCTTCGAACAGCAGGGTGCCATTCTGGGCCTGGATGGCCTTGAGCGGCTCGCTGACGTTGCAGACGGCATCGATCCAGGGAGCGGACACTTCCAGCAGCCAGTCGGCCATCTCCTGGGCGGTCTGGCTGAACTCGAAGCTCGGGTAGAGGGCCTTGAGCTGCGGCAGCTTCCAGTCGAGGAAGAACTGGATGCGCTCGACCAGCACTTCAGGCTGTTTCAGCCAGCCGACCAGGATCGCTTTTTTCATGACCCGATCACCGTAAGCCGGGGCAATGCCCTGACGGGTGGAGCCATAGGCGCCATCACCCAGACGGACTTCTTCCAGGGTATCTTCCAGCGCATGGATCGGCAGGCAGAAGGTGGCACGATCTGAAATGGCCATCTTGGGATTGACGCCAGCAGCCTTTACTTCGGCCAGCTCGCGGGTCAGCGGCTCGGGGCTGATGACCATGCCAGGGCCAAGGACGACCAGGCACTCCGGGTTGAATACGCCACTCGGCAGCTGGTGCAGCTTGAAGGTGCCCAGGTCGTTGACGACGGTGTGGCCGGCGTTGTTGCCGCCCTGAAAACGGATGCTGGCGGCGGATTGGCCTGCCAGATAATCGACGATGCGGCCTTTGCCTTCATCACCCCAGTTAGCACCTACGACTACGATAGACGACATGTGACTTTCTCCTAAGACGTTAGGCGTTCATCCTAGGAGGCTAGTGAGGATTAGAAAAATTAATTATCTTTATAATTCCGATAAGAAAACCATATAATTGAGCTGTTTTTATCGACGGCCAGCCCCAGAGCCGCCTGGAGTCTTCTTATGCTGGATATTCACTGGCTCAATACCTTCGTTACTCTGGCTCGCTTGCAGCACTTTGGCCAGACGGCAACCGAACTGCACATGACTCAACCCAATGTCAGCCTGCATCTCAAGAATCTGGAGCAGGCGACCCGTGTCAGGCTGATAGAGCGCAGCCCATTTCGGCTGACTCAGGCCGGTGAGCGGTTGCTGCAAAGTGCCGAGCGCACCATCGCCGAACTGCAACTCTGTCAGGCCGATCTCAATGCCCTGGGCCAATTCAGCCAGGGCAAGCTGGCCATCGCCGCCAGCGACATCATCTCTCGCCTGTTGCTGATCCAGCCATTTCAACGTTTCAAACAGGCCTTCCCCGGCATCGATCTCACGCTGTTCAATACCACCTCGGATCAGGCCGCCGAGCTTGTCAAGGCCGGCAGGGCGGATCTGGGCTTCGTGATGGCGCAAAAGCGCAGCGAGCCGCTGTTCTACACCGAGTTGCAGCAGGTGACCTGGTGTGCGCTGGGTCAGGGGTTAAGCCGCTGGCAGGCCAGAGCCAAGGCGGGACAGAGCGATCCCCTGGATGAGCCGACGCTCATCTTGCTTGGTCATGACACTCGTACCCGGGCACTGATCGATCCCTCCTTGTCGCTATTGGGACTGCCATCCTGTCGCATCATGGAGGTGGGCAGCGTGGATGCTCAGCTCGACTGGGCGGAGGCGGGGTTCGGGGTGGCCATAGTGCCGGATTTCTCCCTGCACCCGCGCCTCAAGTTGACGGCGCCGGTCACCGAATTGCACGACTTCCCCAGCACCAGTCTGGGGTATGTGGTGCGCCAGAACCAGGTGCTGTCCCGGGCTATCAAGCAGCTATTGCACTGGGTCGAGGAGGAGATACAGCGTCCTCACCCCTATCTCGGCCTGGAGCTGGCCCTGAGTGAGCAGGTCAAGGAGGGGCACGTCAAGGAAGAGGATCCCAAGGTCAAGGGGACGTAAGGAAGCAAGGGGGGCTTGGTGGCGACGGGCCGCGGGATCACCTGGCCAATGCATCACATTCGAATGAGGGGGTGTCAGCCCTTCGTGACAAGGGCCGCCCGGAGGTGGCCCTTGTTCTTATCCATGGCTGTTTTACCCGGCTGCCGGGCCTGCCAGTTCAAGGGGTGGGCTGAGCCGCCGATGCCGGTTGAATGGCGTCGCTCACCGCCGGCTCCGGGCTGGTTGGTGCTGGCTCGGTTGCAACTGATCCCGAGGCGGGTTGCTGCGGCTCTGTGCCTGGCCCATCTGGGGGCGGGAGGGCGGATTCGGTGGCCGGTGCCACCGACACGGCGCCTTCAGGCTGGATTGAGACAGCTGCGGAGACGATAGCCTCGGGGGCGGGCTCTGTGGCAGCCGCAGTCGACGCCTCCAACCCGGGCTGCAGTGATTCTGGCATCAGGCCTGGCAAGGCGCCGGGCTCGATTGCCGCAGGAGCATTGGCGTCATCGAGCATGGCGGCATGGGGTGGAGCCGGGGTGGGCGACCCTCATGCTCTCCTGGGTGAGATCGATCAGAGCCGGATGCAGGCGGGTGAACTGCTTGAGCCGTGCGTCCATGACCCGTCGCAGTTGATGGACCGTCTCGGCAGGCAAGGTATCGAGGGCCACCAGGTCCGCATATACCGTGACGGTGGGCAGCGAGATAGTCTGACCTGGGTAGAGGTTGGCCGCGATGCGACCATGCTCGTAATAGGTTGAGCCTTTAATCAGTTGATCGATCTTGGCATCCTCAATGGCAATCAAGCGTGCCTTGCAGCGCCCGGTCAGATCCGAGATAACCTGACTCGGTTGACCCGCGACCACGAAGGCGGCATCCAGGGTGCCATCACACAAACCTTGCAGTCGGTCGGGCCCCTGTGTGACCTGGCCGCTGAAATCCTTGTCCTGCCAACCCATGGCTTCAATAATGGCCATGATGGTGATCCTGTCCCCCCCGTTGGCACTGCCAAGATCGACCTTCTTACCCACCAGATCCCCCAGGCTGCTGATGCCGCTCTTCTCGCCGACCAGCAGGGCGACCGATTCTCGATGAAGCCGGTAGAGGGTGCGTAGTGAAGCATCGGGCTGCTGATCCGCGAAGGGACCCGTGCCGTGCACCGCGTGATAGAGCACATCGGATTGCACCAGGGCGAGTTGGCTTTTGTTACTTGCCAGATCGCGCAGATTGGCGAGTGATCCCTTGGTGCTCTGCACACTGCAATGCAAGTTATGTTGCGCGCTCTCTTCATTGAGCAGGCGACAGAGGGCACCACCGACAGGGTAATAGACGCCGGTGAGGGCTCCGGTGCTGATGGTGAGGTAGCGGTCAGCGGGCTGGGCGTTTGCCCCCCAGCACAGCAAGACAAGCAGGGGGGCGAGCAGGGTGGATATTCGTGGGCGCATAGATAACCAATCAGGAAAAAGGGGATGGGCCGCCTGGGCCCATCAAAATTATTTGGGCAGCTTGAGTATGGCTTGTTCCATGCGCGCCAGCGCTTTGACAAGCAGCGCCTTGGTGCAGCCAAAGTTGAGGCGCACGAAGTCGCCATCGCCGAACTGGGCGCCGGGGGAGAGGCCGACGCCTGCCTGCTCGAAGAAGGCGATGGGGTTATCCAGGCCCAGGGCACCCACATCTATCCAGGCAAGGTAGGTGGCCTGGTTGCGTGCCATGCTGACGCCGGGCCAGCGGGCGACGGCCTGCTCGATCAACATCATGTTGTCACGCAGATAGTCCAGCTGCGCCTGGAGCCAGGCCTCGCCTCCCTCATAAGCAGCCTCGGCCGCCACGAAACCAAGCAGGTTGACGTCGGCACTGATGCCGCGCATTGCCTGTTGCAGCTTGAGGCGCAGCCGGGCATTGGGCACTACGGCAAAGGAGCAGCAGAGGCCAGCAATATTGAAAGTCTTGCTCGGTGCCATCATGACGGCGCTGCGCTGGGCGGCCTCAGCACTGATGGCGCCATAGGGAATGTGCCTGGCATCCTTGTCCAGCAGCAGGTCACAGTGGATCTCGTCCGAGCAGACCACCAGATTATGGCGTTCGGCGATGGCGTCTATGGTTGCCAGCTCTTCGCGGGTGAAGATGGTGCCACCCGGGTTTTGCGGGTTGCACAGCAGCAGCAGGTCTGCCGAGGGTGCCTGGCGCTCCAGCTCTTCGATGTCGAGCAGCCAGCGGCCATCCTGTTCCACCATGGGCACCGTCAACAGAGGCCTGTCATTGAACCCCGGCGCCTGCAAGAAGGGGTAGTAGACCGGCTTGGGAGTGATGATGCCGCGCCCGTGCTGGCTCCAGGCCTTGCAGGCCAGATTGAGACCTGGCACCACGCCGGGCAGGAACACCAGCCATTCGGCCTCTATCTGCCAGCCATAGCGCTCACTCAAGCGCGCCATGATGAGTTCAATCAGACGAGGGGAGGGGCGCGAGTAACCAAAAATACCGTGGGCGACCCGCTCGGTCAGCGCCGAGAGCACGCAAGGGGGAGAGACGAAGTCGGTATCCGCGACCCACATGGGCAGCACGTCCTGGCCCTTGTATTTGTCCCACTTCAGGCTCATGGTGCCGCTACGGTCAATTTCCCTGTCAAAATCAAACATCTTCCATCCTTTTTCTGGCCAAATAGTCGTGGCGCCTGGGCATTGCCGGTCTGCCCGCCCCAGGCACCTGAGGTGCGGGAGCGGGCGGCCATGATGGCGAGTGCCGCCTGGCGACATGGCCTCTCAATGTACGGTGTCCGTGGGGGAGTCGCAAGCCTTGAGCTGGCTCTTGATAGTGTCATAAAATAGCCGCCGTCATGCTGTGCATCCGCACCTCCTTCCTCCAATTTGGTGATAGCCCTATGAAATCCCTGACTGCGGTCATCAAGCGCCCGGATCCTGTCTCTTTGTCGTTTCTGGCCGTCACCTTCATGACGGGGGTGGCGGTCGCCCTGCAGGTCCCCACGTTGAGCCTGTTTCTGGCCGAGGAGGTGCAGGTGCGGCCCTTCCTGGTGGGACTCTTCTACACGGTCAATGCCCTGGTTGGCATCCTCATCAGTCAATGGCTTGGTCACCGATCTGACAGCAAGGGAGATCGCAAAACCCTGATCCTGCGCTGCTGCGCCGCCGGTATGGCACTCTCGCTGCTGTTTGCCTGGAACCGCAACTATTGGCTGCTGGTCAGCCTTGGCGTGCTGCTGGCCAGCCTGGCGGCCACCGCCAGCCCGCAGCTGTTCGCCCTGGCACGGGAGCATGCGGATCGCCAGCAAAAGCGCGCCGACATGTTCAGCTCCGTGATGCGGGCCCAGTTCTCCCTGGCCTGGGTGATAGGGCCACCCATGGCGTTCGCACTGGCCATCGGTTATGGCTTCGAAGTGATGTACCTCGCCTCCGCCTTGGCCTATCTGATTTGCGGCCTGGTGGTATGGCGCTGGCTGCCCTCATTGCCACTGCCGATGAGAGATGAGGCGGCTCCCAAGGTCAGCAGCTGGCGGGATCCCTCGGTGCGGGCGCTGTTCATCGCCTCCACCCTGATGTGGACCTGCAACAGCATGTATCTCATCAATATGCCGCTCTACATTACCCGCGAGTTGGGATTGGACGAGAAGCTGGCCGGGATCTTGATGGGCACGGCGGCGGCGCTGGAGATCCCCTTCATGCTGCTGGCTGGCTACTACACGCGCCGATTTGGCAAGAGGCCCATGATGCTGGTGGCGGTGTTGGCCGGGGTTGGTTTCTACATCGGTCTGGTGACACTCTCGAGCCAGCAGGCGCTGATCGCACTGCAACTGTTCAATGCCATCTTCATCGGCATCATCGCCGGCATCGGCATGTCCTACTTTCAGGACTTGATGCCGGGCCGGGCCGGCGTGGCAACCACCTTGTTCGCCAACAGCATTCGTACCGGTTCCATCTTGGCGGGGGCCATCGCCGGCATAGTGGCCGAGCTGTGGAGTTTTCACGGTGTCTTCATGGTGGCGCTGACACTTGCCATGCTGGCCTTGGCCGCCTGCTGGCGGGTGCCCAATGTTTGAGGGAGCCCGGCCTGTGGCCTGGGGCATCAATCGAAAAAAACCGAGACCCGCCCTGTGCGGGTTTTTTATTGGCTGGCAGGGCGAGGGGGGTAATCCTGGGGGGGACTGGGGGCGCAAATTCAGGAGACTGGCGGTAACCTCAGTAGCCCGGGGTCTTATCGGTATGCTGGTACTCATCGCGTAGACAGCGCAGCAGCAATTCGGTGGCCGGGCCTAGGGAGTCCGGACTCATGGTCAGCAGGTAGGTATAGAGGTGGCGTTCGCTTCCCCCTTCCAGGGTCAGCGCGACCAGCGACCCATCGGCCAGGGCAGCGTTGGCCAGGTGGCGTGGCAGCCAACCGTAGCCGAGTCCTTGCTGCAGCAGTGCGATCGCCTCCTGATAGTGAGTGACTTTCCAGCCGGTATCATCGGCGTCATTCCAGTCCACCGAGCGATGAATGGGAGGATGCAGGCCTATCTGGTTATGGTTGGCCAGTTTATCCAGGGGCAGGGGGGCAGGCTCGCAGGCCAGGGGATGAGTGGGGGCGCACAGCGGCAACAGACTGACCTCGTCCAGGGGCAGGCCGGTGCGGTCGCTTGGCAGGTGCTCCGAGATCATCAGATCCCCCAGCTGCAAGGCATTGAAGTGGCAATGTACTCGCTCATGCAGATTGATGCGGCAACCCCGACTGCGCGGGTAGAAGCGGGCCAGGGCGCGATAGAGCCGTTCTCTGGGTTGCAAGGTGCTGATATAGAGGTTTATCTGGGGTTCCCACTGGCGTTCCAGGTTGTCGGCCAGGTTTTCGAGGTCTTCTACCTGCAGGCTGAGTTGGCGGGCACGCTTGAGGAAGATCTCTCCCGCCGGCGTCAGCACCGCTTTGCGGCCACGCACCTCCAGCAGCGCCACCCCCAGACTCTGCTGCAGCTTGGCCACCGCATGGTTGAGGGAGGACTGGCTCTTGTTCAGCACCTCGGCCGCCTGGGCATAACCGCCACAGTCGACCACGGCCTGAAAGATACGCCACTGCTCGAAGGTACTCTTGGGACGAAACATGACTCACCTGCTGGTTATTCTGCACCAAGCCCGTATCAACGGACTCTAATAACACTAACTGCTGTTGGCGGAGCGGGCCTGCTTTTGTGGTTATTTGGGTTGGGCAACGAAGGTCTGGCCCGTCTTGCCCTGGCTGTCAGCGCCCATCAGATAGAGATAAAGCGGCATGAGGTCGGCCGGCGTCTTGAGCGCCATGGCATCTTCGGCCGGGAAGGCACTGGCCCGCATCTTGGTGCGGGTACCACCCGGGTTGATGCTGTTGACGCGCACCCCGGTGTTTTCCAGCTCATCGGCCAGTACTTCCATCATGCCTTCGACCGCGAATTTGGAGATGGCGTAGCTGCCCCAGTAAGCGCGGCCCTTGCGGCCCACGCTTGACGAGGTGTAGAGCAGGGACGCCTCGCCGTGTTGCTTGGCTGTCTGGCGCACCAGCGGCAGCAGCGCCTGAGTCAGCAGGAACTCGGACTTGACGTTGACCTGCATCACCTCGTCCCACTCCTTTTCCTGGATGTGTTCGAAGGGCGACAGGGTACCAAGCAGACCCGCATTGAACAGAACGCCATCAAGGCGACCAAACTGCTCGGCGAACGTCTCGGCCATGCCACGGTAATGGCTGGCGGTAGCCCCCTTCAGATCGACCGGGGCTATGGCAGGCAAGGGGTGACCCGCGGCTTCAATCTGGTCATAGACGGCTTCGAGCTTGGCGACGGTGCGGCCGAGCAGTATGACGGTGGCGCCATGGGCTGCGAAGGTCAGTGCCGCTTCCCGGCCAATGCCATCGCCAGCACCCGTCACCAGAATGACTTTGTTGTTGAGCAAGGTGGCGGGGGCCTGATAATCGAGCATGACGACTCCTTTGATACTGTGCGGTTGACCATGCCGATTGACCACTCCTGTTGAGCAATCGGCTGGTGTTATCCGGGCAAGTGTACTGAGGGGGTTGGCGGTTTGACCAGTGCGGCAGGGTAAAAATGTGAAGAAAACGAGGCGCTTGCCAGTAAATAACCGCAAGAAAAGCTGGCAATGGCCCTATTTATGCACGGTTTTTCACACCTTCCCCTGAGGTAAACCTGGTGTCAAGGACGTGGCCAGCCCCCCGTGTTGCTCCGTCTGGAGGCTGGTGACAGCCTTTGCGCCCTTTGGGCAAACTCCCTAGAATGGAAAAAATTTTCACTCTCAACGGAGTTCTCTGTGGCATTTCTGAGCGAATACGGCCTGTTTCTGGCCAAGACACTCACCTTCTTGCTGGCCATCGGTGCCCTGATCCTGATGTTGGTCAGCGCGCGCCACCCCAAGTCCCGCAAGGGCGAGCTGGTGATAAGGGATCTCTCCGCCGAGCTGGAGCAGACCCAGAACCGCTTGCGAACCTCTCTGGCTGGCAAGCAGGAGCGCAAACAGCTCGAAAAGCAGCAAAAAGAGCGCAGCAAGCAGCGTGGCAAGCAGGGGGATGAGCGGCGTCGTCTGTTCGTGATGGACTTTCATGGCAGCATGGATGCCAGGGAGGTTGCCTCCCTGCGGGAAGAGGTGAGCGCCGTGATCGGCGTCGCCCAGCCTGGTGACGAGGTGTTGCTGCGTCTTGAGTCCGGCGGCGGCGTGGTGCACGGTTATGGCCTGGCAGCCTCCCAGTTGCAGCGACTGCGCGACAAGCAGATCACCCTGACGGTGGCCATCGACAAGGTGGCGGCTAGCGGTGGCTACATGATGGCCTGCGTGGCTGACAGGATACTGGCGGCTCCCTTTGCCATCGTCGGCTCCATCGGCGTGGTGGCTCAGATGCCCAATTTCAATAAGCTGCTGAAAAAGCACGACATTGAATTCGAGATGCACACCGCAGGCGAGTACAAGCGCACCATCACCATGTTCGGCGAGAATGACGAATCTGGCAGGGAGAAGTTTCGCGAGGAGCTGGGGGCCATCCATGAGCAGTTCAAAGATTTCGTGGCCGCCCATCGCCCGGCCCTTGACATAGACAAGGTCACCACCGGGGAGCACTGGCTCGCCGGCCATGCCAAGGATCTCGGGTTGGTGGATGAGCTCTGTACCAGCGATGACTACCTGCTGCGCCGTGCCGAGGAGCGGCATCTGGTCGGATTGTGTTTCCAAAAGCCCAAGTCTTTGACCCAGAAACTGGGCCAGCAGGGGGCTCTGGGGCTGGTTCAGGGGCTGGAGCGGCTCTGGCAGCAGAGTCCCTGGCGCTAATGCGCGAAGCAGGCTGGCGCTAGCATGCACCCATACAAAAAGGCCGGACACTTGTCCGGCCTTTTTCGTTGACGGCTTGGCTCAAGCCCCTGGCGGCTTAGCGCTGGAAGGGGTAGACGGAGCCGAGTTTGAGGATCTGGGTCAGCTCATCAAGGGCGGTGCGGGACTCTTGCACCAGGGCGGGATCGCGCAGGTCATCCAGGGCCAGGCTGTCGCGGTAGTGCTTCTCGACCCAGGCATCGAGGCGGGCAAACTGACCCTCATTGATGAGGCAGGCCGGGTTGACCGCCGCCAGCTCGGCGTCGTTCATGGCAACCCGCAGTCGCAGGCAGGCGGGGCCGCCACCGTTACGCATGCTCTGCTTCACATCCATGAAGTGCACCTGCTTGATGGGGGTGCCCAGGGTTAGCAGCTTGCTCAGGTAGGCGGAGACGGCCGGATTGTCGCGGCACTCTGTGGGGGCGATGATCGCCATCTCGCCGGAGGGCAGGGTCAGGACCTGGGTGTTGAACAGATAGGATTTCACCGCATCTTGTACCGACACCTCGGCAGTGAGTACTTCGATAAAGTGCAGCTCGCCCTCGCCAAATTTGGTGCGTACCTCGGCCAGCGCCGCTTCGGTATGGAGGAAAGCCTGCTGGTGGAAGAAGAGCACATTCTGGTTGCCTACCGCGATCACGTCGTTATGAAATACCCCCTGATCGATCACCTCCGGATTCTGCTGGATGAAGACGGCGGTCTCCTCACCGAGGCCATGGAGGCGGGCGACGGCTTGACTCGCTTCCAGAGTCTGGCGAGCCGGATAGCGTTTGGGCGCAGGCTGGGATACGTCAAAGGCGCTGCGGCCATAGACGAACAACTCGACGCCCGCCTCGCCATAGGCGCGGCACAGGCGTGTGTGGTTGGCTGCGCCCTCGTCGCCGAAGTGATCATTGTCCGGCAGGTGGCTGTGGTGACAGAAGTGACGATCCCCCGGGAAGACGGCGCGCAGAATGCGCCCTGTCACGTCGGGCTCGAGGGAGCGATGGAATTTGTTGGTCAGGTTGGCCGGGGTGAAGTGGATGCGGCCATCCTGGGTGTCGGCGCTCGGCGAGACGGTGGCGGCGTTGGCGGTCCACATGCTGGAGGCGGAGAAACAGGCGGCCAGCACGGCGGGGGCCTGACGGGCGGCCTGCTCCAGCACCCGGGCATCGGATCCGGTGAAGCCAAGGCGGCGCAGGGTGGCGAGATCCGGCCGCTCCTGGGGCGCCAGTACCCCTTGAGTCATGCCAAGCTCCGTCAGCGCCTTCATCTTGCGCAGTCCCTGTTTGGCCGCTTCCTTCGGATTGGACGCCTCCTTGGCGTTGCTCTGGGAGGCGACGTTGCCATAGGAGAGGCCGGCGTAGTTGTGGGTCGGGCCAACCAGGCCGTCGAAGTTAACCTCGAAGTGCTTCATCAAAGTACATCCTTTCGATTTTTATATGGGTAGCGGTTCCTTCCGCGCACAAAGCTGCGGGATGCGGCCATTATAAAGAGATTTTGTCTGTTGTAACAAGCTGATAACGAAAGTGCTTTGTTATGTTACGAGGGCGGTTTGTTATGTTGTTTCGGATATAAAAAATGGGGATGAACGGCATAAAAATGAAAAAGCGGTTGCGTCCGGCGGCTCGGCTTCGCATTAATAAATAAAGAAGCGATGCGGTTAGCCATGGTAAGCAAAGTTGTCGCCAAGATTGCTTTTTGGCGTCAAATCTCTTATACAGCCCCACAAAACCGCACACCAACCCCGACGGGTGCAACGAGGATAAAAGTTACAGCATGGGCAAATCACTGGTCATCGTAGAGTCTCCGGCCAAGGCCAAGACCATTAATAAATACTTGGGTAAAGACTACGTGGTGAAATCCAGCGTCGGTCATATCCGCGACCTGCCGACCAGCGGCAGTGCCAGCAGCGAACCCAAGAAACCCGTTATTCGCGGCATCAAGCTCAGCGAATCCGAGAAGGCGGCCAAGGATCGTAATGCCTTGTTTGCCCGCATGGGGATCAATCCGACCAATGGCTGGCAGGCTAACTACCAGATTTTGCCCGGCAAAGAGAAAGTCGTCAGTGAACTGCAGAGTCTCGCCGCCAAGGCCGATACCATCTATCTCGCAACCGACTTGGATAGAGAGGGAGAGGCGATTGCATGGCACCTGCGCGAGATCATCGGCGGTGACGAGAGTCGCTACAAGCGAGTGGTGTTCAACGAGATCACCAAGAGCGCCATCCAGGAGGCATTTTCCCAGCCGTCCGAGCTGAACATGCACAGGGTCAATGCCCAGCAGGCCCGACGCTTCCTGGATCGGGTGGTTGGTTACATGGTCTCCCCGCTTTTGTGGAAAAAGCTGGCTCGTGGCCTCTCCGCAGGCCGGGTACAGTCCGTGGCCGTGCGTCTCATCGTCGACAAGGAGCGCGAGATCAAGGCGTTCGTGCCAGTGGAATTCTGGGACTTGCATGCCGATTTGATGACTGCCGGGGATGAATCCCTGCGCATGGAAGTGCTCAGCCGCAATGGCGCCGACTTCAAGCCGGTGACCAGGGCCGAGACCGATGCCGCTCTGGCCGCCCTGAACGGGGTCGAATACAAGGTCATCAGCCGCGAAGACAAGCCGACCGGCTCCAAGCCCTCAGCCCCCTTCATCACCTCTACCTTGCAGCAGGCTGCCTCGACTCGCCTGGGCTTTGGGGTGAAGAAGACCATGATGATGGCTCAGCGTCTCTATGAAGCGGGTTACATCACCTACATGCGTACCGACTCAACCAACCTCAGCAAAGAGGCGGTCGAGGCGGTGCGCGAGTACATCACGACCCAGTACGGCGCCCCTTATCTGCCAAGCGAGCCGAATCACTATGGCTCCAAAGCCGGGGCCCAGGAGGCGCACGAGGCGATCCGTCCCTCCAATGTCACTCTGACTACCAGCGAGCTGGAAGGGATGGAGTCGGACGCCGTGCGGCTCTATGACCTCATCTGGCGCCAGTTTGTCGCCTGTCAGATGACCCCGGCCCAGTACGATGCCTCGACCCTGACCGTCAAGGCCGGTGAGTTCGAGCTGAAAGCCCGTGGCCGTATTCTGCGCTTTGCCGGTTGGACCAAGGCAATGCCGCCGATGGGCCGCAAGGGTGAAGATACCCAGTTGCCGGCCGTGACTGTCGGTGAGGCCTTGAAGCTTATCAAGCTGGATCCCCGTCAGCACTTCACCAAGCCGCCCGCCCGCTTCACCGAAGCGGCCCTGGTGCGCGAGCTGGAAAAACGCGGTATTGGCCGCCCGTCTACCTATGCCTCCATCATCTCCACCATAGTGGACAGGGGCTATGTGCGGGTCGAGAGCCGCCGTTTCTTCGCCGAGAAGATGGGTGAGATAGTCACCGATCGCCTGGTGGAGAACTTCGTCGAGCTGATGAACTACGAGTTCACCGCCAAGATGGAGAACAAGCTAGATGAGGTCGCTCAGGGGGAGCAGGAGTGGAAGGACGTACTCGATGCCTTCTTCGCCGAGTTCACCGAGGAGTTGGCCAAGGCGGACAAACCCCATGAAGAGGGGGGCATGCGCGCCAACCAGATGGTGCTGACCGACATCGACTGCCCGGATTGTGGCCGCAAGATGGGGATACGCACCGCCACGACGGGGGTCTTCCTCGGTTGCTCCGGTTACGCCCTGCCGCCCAAAGAGCGCTGCAAGAAGACCATCAACCTGGTCTCGGCGGACGAGTTCGTCTCCGCGGCCGATGGTGAAGAGGCCGAAACCGAGGCACTGCGCGCCAAGCACCGTTGCGGCGTTTGCGGCACCGCCATGGATGCCTACATCATCGACGAGACCCGCAAACTGCACGTCTGTGGCCGCAACCCGGACTGTGAGGGTTATGAAATTGAGAAGGGCCAGTTCAAGCTCAAGGGCTACGAAGGGCCCAGCATAGATTGCGACCGTTGTGGCAGCGAAATGCAGCTCAAGAACGGCCGTTTCGGCAAGTACATGGGCTGTACAAACGAGACCTGTAAAAACACTCGCAAGATCTTGAAAAACGGCGACATTGCACCGCCAAAAGAAGATCCTGTGCCGCTGCCAGAGCTCAAGTGCACTCAGTCCGATGCGTACTTTGTGCTCCGTGATGGCGCGGCGGGCCTCTTCCTCGCGGCCAGCAACTTCCCGAAATCCCGGGAGACGCGGGCACCGCTGGTGGAGGAGCTCAAACGCTTCAAAGAGCGGCTCTCGCCCAAGCACCAGTACCTGGCCGATGCCCCGGCGTCAGATCCTGACGGTAACGCATCCATCGTCCGCTTCAGTCGCAAGACCAAGGAGCAGTACGTGATGACGGAGGTGAACGGCAAGGCGACAGGCTGGACGGCCCACTACGACAATGGCAAATGGCAGGAGAGTCTGGCCAAGGCCAAGAAGGCCTGATCCCTCAATGCCGATAGGCCCCGCATAACGCGGGGCCTTTTTCGTTTATGGGGATATACTGCAAAAGCTGCAAGGTAGCGGCAGGCAAGACAAGGAGTCGAAGATGGATATCAACGAGATCCGGCCAGGCATGAGCTGTCTGACGCGAGAGGGGATTGGCTATGTGCTGGAGGTCGACCGGCAGAGCCAGCTGGTGTTGTTGCAGCGAGAGGCGGAAACCATACCCGTCCAGGTTCGCAGCGACGAGATCCTCTCATCTCGCGAGGGATGAGCCCTGTAAAATGGCTCGTCCTGAGCGCCACCTCATCGCAATGGGCCCTAAAAGGGGATCAAAAACAGCAGCTCGGCCAGATCGGGCTGCCATTGCCACTCCTTCATCCTGACCCGCCCACCCATCACTGGCACCCCCTCCTGCTGCAGGCGCCCCGTCTGCTCGTCAAAACCCACCGACCCCTTGGGCAGGGAGAGCTTGCCCCCGGCGCCCAGCACGCGATGCCAGGGTAGGGTTTTCTGAGTCTCTCTGAGTACCTTGCCAACCAGACGAGCCCGGCCCGGCAAACCGGCGAGATCCGCCACCTGACCATAGCTTGCCACCCGACCGGCCGGTATCAGCGCCAGTATGGCTTCTATCCTGGCCTGCTTGGTGAGCCCGGTTTCCGTTTCTTGCATGGCGGTGCATTCCCCATAACGACAAAGGCGCCATTGTGGCGTCTTTGTCGTTGGCTGGGCAAGTGTGACAAAGGCTCGGTCTTGGTGGCGCCTTTGTCGTCATGGGAGCATGTTCAGCCGAAGGTCTCGCTCAGTCCTTTGAGCTGGCTGGACTGGTTGAGCAGTGCCTGACTTACCTCATCGACCTCGCGCATTTTGTGGCTGTTGTGCTGTGAGTGTTCGGAGATCGCATTGATGTTGCGGCTGATCTCTTCGACCACGGCTTGCTGCTGCTCGGCGGCTGCCGCTATCTGGGCCCCGCAGGCACTGACCTGCTCTATCTCTTCCAGCACCTGATGCAGGCTGCTCGAGCCCTGGCGGGTCAACTCGGCGCAGGTCCGGGTCTGCTGCAAGTTGGTCTGCATCATCTCCTGCCAGTGCTTCAGGGTTTGCTGGATTTGATTGATGCTGCCCTGGATCTGCTCGGTTGCTTTGTGGGTGCGGGTGGAGAGGGTGCGTACCTCGTCGGCCACCACGGCGAAGCCGCGACCCTGCTCACCGGCGCGGGCGGCCTCGATGGCGGCGTTGAGAGCCAGCAGGTTGGTCTGATCGGCAATGCCCTGGATCTCGCTCATCAGGGTACCGATCCGCGCCGACTCCTCGGCCAGACTCACGGCCGCCTGATAAGCTTGCTCGGCCTGATCGGTCAGGGTGGTTATCTGGTGCTCGGTCTGGGTGAGCTGGTCATCGGTCTGCAGGCATCGGCTGCGGGCCTCGTCCACCTGACCGTGGGAATCCTGGATGTTGCGAGCTATCTCTTGGGCCGTACTGGCCATCTGGGTCATGGCGGCCGCCATCTGCTGGGTCTGGGCATCCTGCTCGATGATGGCACTGCAGGCCTGACCCGAGGCGAGCTTGAGGGAGTGCGCGAGTTGCTGCAGCGGCTGGGTGGCATCATTGACCCGGCCCAGTACGGTATTGAGCCGCGCCTCGCCCATCTTGAGGTGGAAATCGGCAATGGCCGCCGCCTCCCCGCCCGAATAGACCTGGCGGGTCAGGCTGTCATAGTCGCGGCGCAGCCCGCGCAGATAGCGACGGGTGCCGATCAACTCATCGCGATAGAGGAGACCGAGCAGCAGCAAGGGCAGCAGCATCAACAGCATCGCCGTGACCCCGGCCATTTGCCAGGCCAGCCACATCAGGGCCGCGAGGCCAGCCAGCGCCAGCCAGGGCCGCAGGCTGGTAAAGGAGACTCTTATTGTCTTTGCGCCCTGTTCCGCTTGGCGCAGGGTGCGGTAGATGACGCTGGCCCGCTGGATCAGGGCAGGGGTGGGTTTGCAGCGAACCGACTGGTAGCCGCTGATCTTGCCCTCCTGATAGAGGGGGGTGACGTAGGCATCGACCCAGTAGTAGCGGCCATCCTGGCAACGGTTCTTAACCATGCCGCGCCAGGGCTTGCCCGCCTTGAGTTGCTGCCAGAGATCGGCGAAGGCGGCCTTGGGCATCTCGGGGTGGCGTACCAGATTGTGGTGCTGACCAATCAGCTGCTCCTGGGTATAACCGGCGACCTCGCAGAAGTGCGGATTGGCATAGGTGATCACCCCGCGCAAGTCCGTGATGGAGACGAGCTGGACCGAGGCGGGGAAGCTCACTTCCTGGTCGATCAGGGGAGCCGGTTGGCTGGACATGGGAGAGTTCCTTTCGTATGGGGCGAACGGTATTACTGATATCGGCGTCAATTGAGATAGGTTAATGGCTATTTAGGCGTAGTGCAGAAAAAAGTGGATAATATGTATCCATATGGCACGTTAAAAACCGTGCGAAGTGTATGTCTTTTGATGCAGGGAAGTAAATAAGAGGTTGGTGACGGGATAAAAAAAGGCGGCCGCGCAGACCGCCAAACAGAGTGACAACATTACCTTTGCGGTGTCCGGTAGCGCACCTGCTGCTGGTCGAGTATCGCCAGTTGACCGGGCAACCGGGCACAGAAGTGCGCCCAATCCTTGTCACTCGGCAGACTCCAGGCGACTTCCGCCGTGGCCAGCATGCGTGGGAACAGCATATAGTCGAGTCGGTCACGGGTATGGACCAGCTCGGACCACAGGGGACTCAGTACCCCCAGGATGTTATCGTTGGCATGGAAATCGGCTGGGGCAGGGTCACAGGAGTAGACCTGCTCCAGATTGGGTGTGCCTGCCCAGTAGAGGCCAGGTTCGTCAATGTTGTCGTTGCAGGCGAGATCCAGATAGAGGTACTGGGCGGCGGCCATCAGCACAGGATAACCCTGACTGGCGGCGTCCAAGCCCGCCTGGAAGCTGGTCCAGGCGCAGATGATGGCCTCTTTGCCAACCTTGTCCCCTTGCAACACCTCCTCCCAACCCACCATCTGCCGCCCCTTGGCTGCGAGATAGTCCTGGCAGTGGCGCAGCAGGTGACCCTGCAATTCTCGGATGTCCCGATAGCCCTGCTGCTGCATCAGCGCCTGACAGGCCGGGCTGTCGGTCCAGACCCCGTGGGGCACTTCATCGCCCCCCATGTGCACCAGTGTGCTCGGGAACAGCTCGCACACCTCATCCATTACCTGATTGAGGAACTGATAGGTGCCGGGCAGCGCCGGGTTGAGCACGTTGTCGTCAAAAAATTGCACCGACAGATAGCGGGAGTGATCACTCGGCTCGACGAGCAGGTCGGGCAGCGCCTTGATGGCGGCATGACAGTGACCGGGGATGTCGATCTCCGGGATCACCTCGATGCCGAGGTTCGCTGCGTATTGAACCAGATCGCGGGCCTCTGCCTGGCTGTAGAAACCGCCGTAGCGCGCCGCGCCGCCACTGAGTTGGGGGCCGACGGCCAAGCCATGGCCACGCCAGGCGCCCACCTCGGTCAGGGCCGGGAAGGCCTTGATCTCGAGGCGCCAGCCCTCGTCATCGGTCAGATGCCAGTGGAAGCGGTTGAACTTGTAGAGACTCATCTGCTTGAGCAGGCGCTTGAGGCTCGCCATCGACTGGAAGTGACGGCCACAATCGAGATGAATGACTCTCAGATTAAAGCGCGGCTCATCCTCGATCTCGATGCAGGGCAGGCTCTCGCCATGCTGCAGATACCATTGAGCCAGACTGACCAGGCCATGACGCCAGCCCGCAGGCCCAGCGGCGGCAATCTCGACCCCTTGAGGCGTGATGTGCAAGCGATAGGCTTCATCGGCCAGGCTGGCGTGCAGCAGGGTTATCTCGGCGTCGTGATCCTGCTCCAGGGCCAGGGAGGTCAGTTCGTTGAAATGGCCAAGCAAGGTCGTGAGATTGCCCGGCCCCTTGACATGGGCACGCTCGGCGAGACGAAAGTAGCTGCCCTCAACGCGCACCAGGCGGCGGGGCTGGGGCACTATGCCGTGCTCGCTGTCGACCTCGGCCAGTTCCGGCTGCGTGGCGGCGGGGGATTCGAGGCCAAGCTCCTGGCTGGCCACTGTGACGGGGATGATCTGCGGGCCATCCTGGGATTCGGGCAGACTGAGGAAGAAACCCTGCGGCATGTCGGTGAGGTGTTTGAATGCCGTCTTGCGACAGCACAGTGCCAGCTGCCGACTCCCCGAGTGGGGGGCTATCACCTTGTATGTGCCGCTCTGGTGGATGAGTTCTCCCCCCTGCAAGCTACTGGCGTCTACCTGACGACCGAGGCAGAAGTGCAGCTGCCAGGGTTCGTTCGGCAGCCTGTCCAGGGTCAACAAGATCCAGATGTCCTCATCATCGCGGCGTTCGACGGCAATGGTGATCAGGGGTGTAGACATGGCAGTTCCTTCCGTTTCGCAAAGAGGATGGCGCCTTCCAGGGCGTCCGCCTGCGGGGTGACAAGGGGAAGGTGGCCGAGGCGAGGGCGGAGCCGCTCCCCTATGCCACCGAGCAGGGCGACCTGACTGGCACCTTGTGCCAGCATGCCGCCAATCAGGGTCTCGAGCTGATCCCGGGTTTCACTCAGCAGGGCCTGGGCGAGGGAGTCCTCGTCCGTTGCCGCATCGAATACCCAGGGGGCGAAGCGGCCATAGTCGGCCGGTATCGCCTGGGCCGCCCAACGAACCAGCGCCGCCTGATCCCGTCCGAAGTGGTCGAGCAGGCGCACCGCCAGCAGACTGGGGGCCAGAATGCCATCGTGGCAGAGCAGGGATTGCTGGATGGCCCGCAGGCCCAGCCAGGCACCGCTGCCGAGGTCCGAGATGGGGAAACCGCGCCCCGAGCAGGTGCGAATGCGGCCTCCCTGAAAAATGAGTCCGACCGAGCCGGTGCCGGCGATGAGGATGGCCCCCTCGCCGCCCCCAAAGGCGCCCAGACAAGCGCCAAAGGCATCCGATGTCAGCCTGGTCTCGGCAAAGGGCAGGGGTTGGGCCAGGAAGTCGCGATAGCAGCTCTCAAGCTCGGCGGAGGCCAGCGCCAATCCGGCGCTCATCCGGGCCAGGGCCGAGTCTGGCAGCTGGGCCGCCGTCATGGCATCACGCACCGCTCCCAGCACATGGCGCTGGGCCAGATCGATACCGAGTTCCAGATTGGAGCCGGGAGCACGGCCCTCACCGAGCAGCTCGCCTTTCTGGTTTCGAATGCGAGCCCGGGTATGGGTGCCGCCGCCATCGACGCCGACCCAGTAGGCGATGTTGTCGGGCAACGCAGGGTGCTTAGTCATGGCGAGCCTCCTGCCAGCAGATCGCCAGGGCAAACCAGGCGCCATGAGGGATCCACTGTTCGCCCCAGCGCCAGTTCTGATCCAGGCGATCCTTGTATTCATCCGGGATGAAGGCGACCTCGGCCTCATCCTCGAAACCCGAGGTGATGCCGTTGCAGATACCGCCAGGGGCGCTGGGATAGCCCGCCGTGTAGCCCGGGTTCTTGATGCCATGGCCGATGAGCATGCAGGCATCGAAGGGGTTGAGCCCCAGGATCCAGTCCAGTTGCCGTTGGCCGTGGGCGTCGAGGGATGCAGCCAAATCCGGCAGCCGGGCGGCGGCGGCAAAGGCCGCGGCGGCCAGGGATGCCAGCCGGGCGTTCTCCCCCTGCCACCAGTAACCTGATTCATTGTGATGGGGCATGAAGAAGCTGACTCTCGCCGCTTCATTGACCCCTTTCACATACTGGCGGGCGAGGGCGAAGGGGTTGCCGGGACGCCCGGTCAGGGCCAGCTCGGCGAGCAGGGCCTGGCGCACGATGATCTCGGCCCTGGCGATGCGGTTTGGGTCTGTCTCCAGCGCCAGGTATTCGAGCAGGGCCAGCACCGGCAGACCGGCTTCGGCGGCGTGGTAGTAAGGGCGCGAGCCATCTTGGTTCGCGCTCCAGTAGTGGCCAAGTTCGTCGTGGGGGCGCAAGCGGGCTCCGAGCCGCTCGGCCCAATGGCGGGCCTCGGCCCGCCACTCATCCCCGAAGCTGTGCGTCAGCTCGACGGCGGCCAAGAGGGCGCAATACTCATCAATGATGTTCTCCTGGCCATCATCCAGATAAGCAAGATTGTGCTCGCGCAGGTGCAGGTAACCGCGCCGGGCCGCCTCGCCATACTCGGCTTGTGCGAAGTCACCACTTACAGCAGCGCGGGCGGCGCGGGCAAGGGCGGCGATGGCCAGCCCCCCCCCTTGGCGAAACCCCGCCTGCCAGCTGTCGGACTTGAGTCCCTGTTGCGTGGCATAGGCGCACAGCTCGCGCTGGTTGATGTCCTTGCTCCATTTGTCAAACAGCGTCATGTAGAAGAAGCCGGATTCATCCTGCATGCGGCACAGGAAGTCGGCGCCATGCAACCCCTCATCTTCGAGGCGCTTACCCAGATTGCGGCTGTCGATGTCACTGCGCCTGCCCAGCAGCTCGCGGCTGCGCAGCAGACTCCAGACCACCAAGGGGGTCTGCTGGGGATTGAGGTAGTTGGCGTAGGAGAGGTGGCTTAGGTACTTGCTGACATCGCCGCTGGCGTCATACCAGCCGCCGTGCACGTCACGGCGCAGCTCGCTGCCGAGCAGGGGCGCGGCCCTGTCGGCCTTGTCATATTGGCCGCTGCAACGCTGGCCCTTGAAGTAGTGAATGACGTCAGACAAGCAGTGCTGGGTCAGTAACCGCTCACCCAGCCGAAAGCGCGCTGAGCGCACTATGCCATGGGCCGTGATCACCTCGAGCCGGTAGTCGCCGGCCTGGGTGACTGCGCTGAAGTCGATGGCCCAGAAGGCCCGTTGCTGCCAGCCGGGGACGCTGACCTCTTCATTGAGCTGTGCCTCAAACAGGGCAGGGCCGCCGGTCAGCTGCAGCAATCGTGCCAGGCCCCCCTGGATATGACCGGGGCGGGTCTGCAGCAATGCCTGCTTGCGGCCCTGACACTCGTAACCCACCTGATTGACTAGCAGTTCCATCGATACCTCAACATTCGGGGAAGGGCGCAGAGGGGGATGGGCTGCGCAGGCATGAGGTCATCCTCGCTCCGCGACCCTGTCGGACTCTGTGCCTGACTAAAAAGCGGGGCGGCCCAAGGCCGCCCCGTTTGGGCTTATTCGTGCAGGTAGCAGCGCACGAAGTGATTGTCTGCAAGCCGGGTGACCGGCGGCATGGCTTCCTTGCAGCGTGTCATGACCTGGTTGCAGCGCCCGGCGAAGGGGCAGCCATAGGATTCCGGCGTCCAGAGCGGTATCTCTCCCTTGCGTCCCCCTTCCAGCTCGGCATGGATGCTCTTCTCGGGGTCGGGCACCGCCGAGATGAGCAACTGGGTATAGGGGTGCTGGGGATGGTGCAGTATCTCGTCCACCTCACCCCACTCCACCATGTGACCCACGTACATCACCGCCAGGTCTTCCGCCACGTAGCGGGCGGTGGCGATGTCATGGGTGATGTAGAGCATGGAGACGCCGAGCTCGTTCTTCATCTGCTCCATCAGGTTGAGGATACCGATGCGGATAGATACATCGAGCATGGAGGTGGGTTCGTCGGCGAGCACCACCTCGGCTTCCACTGCCAGGTTGCGGGCGATATTGACCCGTTGGCGCTGGCCGCCGGAGAGCTGGTGAGGGTACTTGGCCGCCGTTGCCTTGGCCGGGGTCAGCCCTACCTTCTCCAGCAGGTTGTGCACCATGTCGGGCAGATCTTTCTTGTCGATCACCTTGCTGTGCAGCAGCAGGGGGCGGGCGATGTGGTGGTAAATGGTGTGGGTCGGGTTGAGCGAACCAAACGGGTCTTGCCACACCATCTGTACGCTCTGGCGGTAGTCGAGCAGGGCGGTGCCCTTGTTGAACTCCTCCAGGTCTCGGCCACGGTAGAGAATGCGGCCACTGGAGAGCTTGTACATCTTGGCGATGATCTTGGCGATGGTGCTCTTGCCCGAGCCCGACTCACCCACCACGGCCAGAGCCCGGCCCTTGTGCAGGTTGAAGGTGATGTCGGAGAGCGCCCGCATCTTGCCACTCTTGATGGCATTGGAGTTGACTGAGAAGTCTTTGTAGAGATGCTCGACCTTGATGATGGGAGCCTGGGTATCGGCGATATGCATGGAAGACTCCTTAACAGCCAGCGGCCTGAGCGAAGATCAAAGGTTCGGATGCCAGCTCGTCATCGGCCAGGCCGTCGGCGTAGAGATGGCAGGCGGCTTGTTGGCCGGGGCGGATTTCGGCCAGGGCGGTGTACTCCTGGCGGCAACGATCGTGCACCTTGGCGCAGCGTGCCTGGAAACGGCAGCCGACGGGCACTTCCAGCAGGTTGAGCGGGGTGCCGGGTATCCCTTCCAGCACGGTTTTCGGGCCGTGCAGGGGCGGGAAGGAGTTGCCCAGCCCCCGGGTATAGGGGTGCAGGGGCGCAGTCAGGATCGCCTTGGAAGGGGCGACTTCGATCAACTCTCCGGCGTACATGATGCCGATGCGATCGCAGAACTCGACCATGAGCGAGAGATCGTGAGTGATGAACAGGATGGAGAAGTTGAACTTCTCCTTGAGGGCATAGACCTTCTGCAAGATCTCCCGCTGCACCACCACGTCCAGGGCCGTGGTCGGCTCATCCATGATCAAGAGCTCTGGGTTGAGCGCCATGGCGATGGCGATCACCAGCCGTTGGCGCATGCCGCCCGAGAACTGGTGCGGATAATCCTTGAGCCGGCTCGGATGGATGTCGACGATGGCGAGCAGCTCCTGGGCACGCTTGATCGCCTCATAGCGGGTCAGACCCGGGTTGTGGGCGATCAGTACGTCGCAGAACTGCTCTTCCATGCGCAACACCGGATTGAGCGCGTTCATGGCGGACTGGAACACCACGCTCGCCTGACGCCAGCGGTAACTGCGCAGCCGCTCGTCGTCAAAATGGAGGATGTTCTCGCCCTTGAACAGGATCTCGCCCCCACTGATATACGCGGGCGGCTTGTGCAGCCGGGCTACCGAGAAGGCGACCGTGGACTTGCCACAGCCGGACTCACCGGCGAGGCCGAACACCTCCCCCGGCATGATGTCAAAGCTGACCGAGTTGACGGCGCGCACGTCGCCGCTCTCGGTGATGTAGTCGACGCACAGCTCGCGCACCGACAGCAGGGGTTGTTGCGATTTCATGCTGTCTTCTCCTGAGCGGTGATGACCGGGGCCGGGACGGCCAGCTGTTTCCAGCGACGCAACCCCTTGTGGGAGCGCAGCTGCGGGTTGGCTATCTCATCAATGGCGAAGTTGAGCAGGGCCAGGCCCGCTCCCAGCGCGGCGATTGCGAAGCAGGGGGCCAGTATTTCCCACCAGGCGCCAACCAGGATGGCACTGGAGGTCTGGGCGTTGTAGAGCATGATGCCCCAGCTGACCACGGTCGGATCGCCCAGCCCCAGGAACTCCAGAGTCGCCTCGGTGACGATGGCGTAGATGATGGAACCGATGAAGCTCACCCCTATGATGGAGATGAGGTTGGGCA